>NZ_JBFBGR010000040.1:0-67591 GCF_040684755.1 Streptomyces sp. NPDC089799
ACCATCGCGGTCGACGACGGCATCGCCATGGGCCACGCCGGCATGCTCTACTCCCGCCACGGGGGGTGCGGGGCCGTAGGGGCGGGTCAGATCCTGCGGATGTGCAGGTACCGCCTGATGTCGGGCAGCACCATCACCATGACGGCGGCTGCGACGGCGGCGAGGAACGCCCCGCCGGCGGCTGATTTGGTCATGCGCATCTCCTCGGTTCAGCGGTTGCGGAGTTCAGCGGTTTCGGAGTTCAGCGGTCGCGGAGTTCAGCTGTTGCGGAGTTCAGCGGTACCGATCAGGTCCAGGACCATCCGTACGGCCTCCGGCACGGCGGCGGCCACCGGGCCGCTGAGCCCGATGCCCTCCTCCACGCGGGCCGGTTCGCAGCCCAGGACGAGGACCCGCCGCGGCGGGGTCCCGCCCGTGCCCGCGCACAGCGTGCCGAGCAGGGCGAGCACCGTGTCGGGGGTCATGTGGTGGCCGTCGAGCACCGGCGCCCCGCCGGGGCCGCCCGGGGCCGCGGGCGGCGGTCCGCCGGCCGGGTCCGCATCGATCAGGTACAGGGTGCCGGGCGCGCCGCCGCGGGCGGTGGCGTCGACCAGGACCACGGTGTCGTACCCGTCGAGCATCTGGTACGCGAGGTGGACGCCGCGCACGCCGAAGTCCACCGCCTCGGTCCCCTCGGGCAGTGGGTGCCGGGACAGTTCGCGCACCGCCTCCACGCCGAACCCGTCGTCGCCGAGGAAGACGTTCCCGATGCCCGCGACCAGGGTTCCACCGCTCACCGAGCCTCCTCCAGGGGGGTGACCTCGTCCGGCTTGAAGTACAGGAAGCGGCCCTGCTCGCGGCGGATGTCGGCGCCCGGGTCGCCCTCCACGGTGACCGCGAGGTGCACCTCCCCGTCCACGTCGTGCAGTAGCGCCTCCACCAGCGCGGTCCGGTCCCGGAGGAACAGGTCCTGGGCGTCGGTGCGCCGGGCTCCGGGCCGCAGCCGCACCCGGCTGCCCGCGCCCACCGGGACGCCGTCGAGGTGGATCCACTCCGGCGGCGGGGGCCCCGCGTCCGACCCGGCGGGATCCCACCAGGGCGACTCGGGCCGGAACAGGGCGCCCTCCTCGCCGGATTCCGCCTGCGGGCCGGACGCGGCCCCCGCTCCGGACGCCGGCTGCCCGGTGATCTCGCGCAGGGACCGCACCGCGCCGTGCAGCCGGTCCAGGACCTCCGCGGGCAGCGAGTCGGCGAGGTCGATCACGGCGGCGGCCCGGTCGTCCGTGCCGCGCGCCTCCCGCTTCTCCTCGTCGGTCAGGGCCGCGGTGCGCAGGGCCAGGATCTCGTCGATCTCGAGGGCGTCGTACATGGCGCCGGCGCTCTCGGGCGCGATCGCGGGATGGTCCTCCAGGATGATCGGGGAGGACAGCACCACGTCGGTCCGGCCGGGCCCGCCGGCCAGCACCGGCCAGGTGTGCCGGTTCCCGCACGCGGCCACTTCGTGCCGGGCCCACTCCGGGGGGTCCGTCATCGACAGGAAGGCCCCGGCGCTCAGGCCGAGCAGCAGGTGCGCCGCGACCAGCGACCGGGGCAGGGCCGCGTCCCGGTCGGCGGCCTCGATGCCGTCCTCCGGCTGCCAGCCGCTGGTGTTCTCCACGACGGCGGTGAGCCGGAACGCCCGGTAGGGGACGTCGAGTTCGTCTGCGTGCAGCCGGACCGTGCCGTGTACGGGTGCGCTCCGACGGACGAGCCGTCCCACGGTCCGGCCGGCCTCGTCGAGCACGTGCTCGGTCTCCTCCCGGGCGGGCCGGGAGAAGGGGAAGACCAGCCCGTCGCCGGTGAGCCCGGCCACCGGTAGCCGGAACTCCACCCGTTCCTCGGCGGCCTCGTCCCAGGGGACCAGGACCCGGTCGGCCAGGTGGAGGGCGTCGGTGTCGGAGAATCCGCCGGGTCCGGCCCGCTGGACGGTACGCCGCATCGCGTGCAGGAAGCGCAGCTCGACGGCGAGTTCGGCGGCACCCCGCGGCTCCATCAGCAGCTGGGTCTGCGCGGCCGAATGCTCGCCGTGCGCGGGCCCCCAGGCGGGCGGGACGAGGACGCCGAACTGCCAGCGCAGCCGGTTCTTGGCGGCCGAAGCACGGTAGGGGTAGAGGACGTAGCCCTCGAACAGGACGGCGTCGGCGACCTGCCGGGCATGGACGAAGGGATCCCCGCCCGCCGTGCCGGACAGACCGGCCGGCGGAGCCTGGGTGGTGGTCATCGCGGCGGCCTCCCACCGGAACGGGACAACAGGGCACCCGGCCGCACCGGGACGGATCCGGCCGGGGGCGGCGGGGCGGCCGCCCCGGAGGCTCCGGGCGCCCCGGAAGCCCCGGCCGCCCCGGAAGAGCGGGCCGCAGGTTCATCGCCCGCACACGCATCGCCCGCACACGCATCGCCCGCACAGGCACCGCCCGCGGACCCGGCGTCCGGATCCGCGCCGCCGGCCGCCGCCAGCAGGGACGCCACCGTCGCCTCCCAGGACGCGAGCGCGTGCCGGGACCGGTAGGCGAGCAGTGCGTCCATCGATTCGCGGGGCAGCCGCAGCCAGCCGCAGCCCGGGAAGTGCTGCTCCATCATCTCCCGCCACACGGCCACCGGGAGGCGCACCGGGGCCTCGCGGTCCCAGGCCACCGGGGCCACCCGGAAACCCCCGGCCCCGGTGAACGCCGTACCGGAGAAGAGCAGGAGCAGCGGTGCCTCGCCCTCGCGGAGCGCCGCGAAGTAGCGGGTGGCCGCGATGTCCATGTCGTACGTGCACGGCACCGGCAGGTCGACCTCGGTGGAGCCGGTGAAGGAGGGCACCATCAGCGACACCTGGGCGAACTGCACCGGGTGGAGGGTGCTGTGCCAGCGGGAGCGTTCGCCGAACAGGTCGGTGAGCCCGGCCGCCTCCTCGGTCCCGTAGCCGCGCCGGGCGGGTTCGATGCGCAGCTGGCAGCGGAGCGCCAGGGCGTGCACCCGGGTGTCCGGGGCCGCGGTGATCCGCAGCCGGAACACCAGGGTGGGGCCCGCGGCGTACGGGTCGGCGCGTACGCCCGTGCAGGAGAAGTCGAGGTCGGTCACGGCCGCACCACCCCGCCGCCGGAGACCGTGCGCACGGTCGCGGCGGCCTGCCCGCCGTCCAGGGGACGGGCCCGCCGCTCGACCTCGGCGAAGAACTCCCGCAGCGCGGCCCGTGCCTCGGCCCCGCCGTCGAAGCCCTGCCAGAGCAGCCGCATCCGCCCCACCAGGCGGTAGCAGACGTCGATCGGCACCAGGTGGCAGCCGGTGCGGCCGTCCTCCCGGTGCACGAGCAGCGCCTCGACGTCCGGGCTCAGCATGCCTGCCAGCGGGGTGGCCTCCAGCACCGTCTGCCACAGCCCGGGGTCCAGTTCGCTCTCGGTGGCGCCGGCCGGGCTGGGGTAGAGGGCGACGAGCCGGTCGAGGGCGGCGTTGCGGAAGAAGAACGCCACCCCGACGGGGATCTGGAGCCGGTCCCAGGCGGACGCGTCGAGCCGGTGCGCGGGATCGGACAGGTACCGGTCCGGGACGGCCCGGAACCGCCCGGTGGCGGCCCCGGGCCGGTCGAAGAGCATCGCGCAGGCGGGGCAGGCGCAGACCAGGGTCCGCCGCTCGACCTCGACCAGGTGGCGGTGCCCGTCCCCGGACACGTCCGTCCCGCACAGCTCGCACCGTTCGGGGCGCGGCGGCCGCGGCCCGGCGAACCGGCGCAGTCCGCGCGGCCGCCGGGCCGGGGCGGCCGCCCCCGGCGCGGGGGCGCTCACCGCGCCCGGGCCGGGGCCGCGGCCGGCGGCCGGCTGCCGATCTGGAGCAGCGGCCGGGCGGGCGCGGCCGGTTCCAGCTCCACCGAGGCCACCTCGGGCACCAGCGCCGCGAAGGAGTCCTCCAGCGCCCGTACGTCGGGCCCGCCGCAGCCGCACCCGCCGCCCGCGCCGGCGGACTCCGCGGGGCGCAGCCGCACGGCACCGGTGTCCGGGTCGAAGGCGACCAGCTCCACCGGCTGCGGGGCCGCCGCCAGCACCCGGCCGATGCGCGCGCGCACGTCCTCCGGGTGCAGGTCGTGCAGGGCCAGCAGGCTCCCCACCAGCACGTCGTCGAGCAGCGGGGTGAGGCGGGCCGGTTCCAGGCCGGCCGTCAGCCGGGCCAGCCCGGCCCCGTAGAACTCCATCAGGACCCGGACGAGTTCCTCGGCGGCCGCGCAGGCCGCCCGGTCGCCGGTCGCGGCCAGCCCGTCCAGGACCTCCTCGACCCGCCGGCCCGCCTCGGCGGCGTCGGCGGGCCGGGAACCCCGTGCTCCGGCCGCGACCGGGACCCCGGCGGCGGTCGCGCTCATCCGCCCAGTCCGCTCAGCCCGGTGGGCACGTGCATCTGCTTGACGGTCTTGCCGCTGCCGACGTACATGTGCACACCGCAGGGCAGGCAGGGGTCGAAGCTGCGCACGGCCCGCATGATGTCGATGCCCTTGAAGTTCTCCGGGGAGTTCTCCTCGAAGATCGGCGTGTTCTGCACCGCGTCCTCGTACGGTCCCGGGGTGCCGTAGGAGTCGCGCACGCTGGCGTTCCACGGGGTCGGCGGGTACGGGTGGTAGTTGGCGATCTTGCCCTCGCGGATCACCATGTGGTGCGAGAGCACGCCGCGCACCGCCTCGGTGAACCCGCAGCCGATGGACTCGTCCGGCACCTCGAACTTCTCCCAGGTCTGGGTGCGTCCGGCCCGGACCTCGGCGAGCCCCTGCTCGGCGCAGTGCAGCGCGATGCCGGCCGCGTACGCCTGGAAGTACGTCCGGGCGCGGTTGCGCTCCAGGGCGTTGCTCCACTTGGGGATCCGCCACTCGAAGGTGGTCTCCGGCTTGGTCATGGTGCGCGGCAGGTTGATGACCACGCTGTGCCCGGTGGCCTTGACGTACCCGACGTCGACCAGGCCGGACAGGGCCGTGGACCACAGGCGGGCGAGGGGGCCGCCGCCGGTGTCCAGGGCCAGGTGGTCCTTGCCGTCGAACCAGCGGGGGGACATCACCCAGCTGTACTTGTCGTCGAAGTTCCGCTTCTGCGGGGCCGGGATGGTGTGCTGGTTCCACGGGTGGCGCGGGTCCACCGGGTTCCCGAGCGGGTCGTGCGTGACGAACTGCTCCTGTCCGGCCCAGTCCTCGTAGTACGAGCTGCCCAGCAGGATCCGGATGCCGAGGTTGATCTCGGTGAGGTCGTTGGTGACCAGCTTGCCGTCCACCACCACGCCCGGGGTGACGAACATCTTCCGTCCCCAGTCGGTCATGTTGGCGTAGGTGAAGTCGCAGTGCTCGGGGTCGTTGAGGGCGCCCCAGCAGCCCAGCATGACCCGGCGGCGGCCGACCTCCTCGTACCCGGGCAGGGCCTCGTAGAAGAAGTCGAACAGGTCGTCGTGGAGCGGCACCACCCGCTTCATGAACTCCACGTACCGCATCAGCCGGCTCATGTAGTCGGTGAACAGCTGCACGGACGCGACGGTGCCCACACCGCCCGGGTAGAGCGTGGAGGGGTGCACGTGGCGCCCCTCCATCAGGCAGAACATCTCCCGCGTGTAGCGGCTGACCTGGAGCGCCTCGCGGTAGAACTCGCCCTCGATGGGGTTGAGGGAGCGCATGATGTCGGCGATGGTGCGGTAGCCGTGGTCGGCGGCGTGCGGGGCCTCGGTGCGCTCGGCGAGCTCCAGCACGCCCGGGTTGGTCTCCCGGACCATCTTCTCGCAGTAGTCGACCCCGACCAGGTTCTCCTGGAAGATGTTGTGGTCGAACATGTACTCGGCCGACTCGCCGAGGTTGATGATCCACTCGCCGAGGTGCGGGGGCTTCACCCCGTAGGCCATGTTCTGCGCGTACACCGAACAGGTCGAGTGGTTGTCCCCGCAGATGCCGCAGATCCGGCTGGTGATGAAGTGCGCGTCCCGCGGGTCCTTGCCCCGCATGAACACGCTGTAGCCGCGGAAGACCGACGAGGTGCTGTAGCACTCGGCGACCCGCTTCTGCTTGAAGTCGATCTTCGTGTGGATGCCGAGACTGCCCACGATCCGGGTGATCGGATCCCAGGACATCTCCACCAGGCCACTGCCGTCACCGGCCGCCTTCGTGTTCGCTGCCATCGTGTCTGCCGTGACCCTTCCTGTTAAGGGGAAGTGAGGGGGTGGGGGAAGCGGGAGGAACGGGGGTGGCCGGAGGTGCGGAGGCGGCCGGAGGAGCGTGCGGACCTGCGGGTGCGGGCCGGGGAGGTCACCACGGCGGCCGGTAGCCGGTGGTGATCTTCGTGCCGGTCCGGCGCCACTTGGGCTCCTCGTCCACCGTGTGGGCGGTGATCGCCCGGAGCTTGCGGATCACCGCGCCGTACGCGCCGCTGGCCGTGGCGGACACCTTCGCGCCGGGCGGCTCGTCCATGAACGGCATGAACTTGTCCGGGAAGCCGGGCATGGTGCAGGCGATGCAGATGCCGCCCACGTTCGGGCAGCCGCCCACTCCGTTGATCCAGCCCCGCTTGGGCACGTTGCACTTCACGACCGGACCCCAGCAGCCCATCTTGACCAGGCACTTGGGGGAGTCGTAGGTGTGCGCGAACTGGCCCTGCTCGTAGTAGCCGGCCCGGTCGCAGCCCTCGTGCACGGTGGCGCCGAACAGCCAGGTCGGACGCAGCTTGTCGTCGAGCGGGATCATCGGGGCCGAGCCGGCCGCCTGGTAGAGCAGGTAGGTGAGCGTCTCGGCGAAGTTGTCGGGCTGGATGGGGCAGCCCGGCACGCACACGATCGGGATCCCGGCCTGGGACTTCCAGTTCCAGCCCAGGTAGTCGGGCACGCCCATGGCACCGGTCGGGTTGCCCTCCATGGCGTGGATGCCGCCGTACGTCGCACAGGTGCCGATGGCGACGACGGCGAGGGCCTTCGGCGCCAGCCGGTCGATCCACTCGCTGGTGGTGATCGGCTGTCCTGTCTGCGGGTCGTCGCCGAAACCGCACCAGTAGCCCTCGCGCTTGATCTGCTCGTTGGGGACGGACCCCTCGACGACCAGCACGAACGGATCGATCTCGCCGCGCTCGCCCTTGAAGAACCACTCGATGAACGTGTCGGCGCCGCCCACCGGCCCGCACTCGAAGTCGATCAGGGGCCAGTGCACCTGGATCTTCGGCAGGCCCGGCAGGGCGCCTGTCACGATCTCCTCGATGCTGGGCTGCATGGCCGCCGTAAGGGCGACGGAGTCCCCGTCGCAGCTCAGGCCGGCATTGATCCAGAGGATGTGGATCGGGGGGTCGTCCGCCGCGACCGCGGGGCTGGCGTTCATGCGGATGCCTCCTCGGGGAGGTGGTCGGGGAGGGGCCGGTGCACGGCCCCACCCTTCTTGCTAGCAGGGGGTGCGGGGACGTGCGCGCTCATGTTCGGCCGGTCCGGTGATCACGCTGCGTGAGGTGCGGCGGGGTGGCGGTCAGGGGCTCCTTGTGGACGAAGGCCCGGCGCAGTGCGTGGTAGGGCGCGGCGGGGTCGTCGAACACGGCCCGCATCCGGGCGAGCTCGGCCGCGCGGTACGCGGCGAGCGGCCGCTCCGCCTCGTCCCGCTCGCGCCGTTCCTTCTTCGCGCCGATCCGGGCCTGGGTCCGGGGCAGGGCGGCCAGGCGGACGGCCAGGCGGGCCGTCTCCCCGGCGAAGGCGTCGGGGGAGCAGCCGATCGTACGGTCGGCCAGGCCGGCCCGGACCGCGGCGGCCGCCCCCATCGGAAGCGCCTGGGCCATCAGCCGCTCCGAGGCCGCGGCGCCCGCCCGGCGCGGCAGGGTGTACGTCCAGTACTCCGAGCCGTACAGGCCCATCAGCCGGTAGTGCGGGTTGAGGACCGTGCCGGCCCGGCACCAGACCTCGTCGGCGGCCAGGGCCAGCATCGCGCCGCCGGCCGCCGCGTTGCCGCCCAGCGCGGCGACGACCAGCCGGTCGGTGGTGGTCAGCACCGCTTCCACCAGGTCGTCCATCGCGTTGATGTTGGCCCAGGACTCGGCCGCGGGATCCGCCGCGGCCTCGATGACGCCGAGGTGGATGCCGTTGGAGAAGAAGTCGCGGCCGCCGCCGAGGACCAGGACCGAGGTGGGGCGGGTGCACGCGGTCCGGTAGGCGTCCAGCAGCCGCCGGCAGCGGTCGGTGCTCATGGCGCCGCCGGGGAACGCGAAGCTCAGGAAGCCGACCGGGCCCTCCTCGTGGTAGCCGACGTCCGACCAGGTGCCGGGCCGGCCGGCCGGCCCCGGCGGGGCCGGTACCTCCGGGAGGTCCGGCAGCCGCTCGCCGAGGGCCAGCGTGGCCGGCAGCCGTACCGGGGCGGGCCCGGAGGGGACGCGTACGGCCCGCAGCTCGGGGATCCACACCGCCCCGTCCGCGGTGGCCCGGCAGACCGCCCCGGCCCGGGTGGCCAGCAGGTCGCCGGGCGTACCGCGCAGCCGCTCCTCCGGGTACCCGCCGTGCAGGTACCACTCGGCGCCCAGCAGTTCGTCCCGTACGCCGGGCAGGGAGTCGGCGGCGCGCAGCCGGGACAGCACCCGGGCGGTGGAGTCCCGCGCCCAGTCGATGCGGCGGTCGGCCTGCCGCACCGGCGGCCGCGCCGCGGCCGGTCCCTGGGGGAGGGGTGCGTACGTCCCGGACGTGAAACGCTCCACGGCGAGGAGGACGGCCTCCAGGGCGGCGTCGGCGATCTCGCCCCGGTACAGCGAGCTCTTGCCGACCTCCGGCACCTCGCACTCCGCGGCCGCCCACACGTCCCCGGCGTCCATCTCGGCGTTCGCCTGCAGCACGGTCACCCCCCAGCGGGCGGCGCCGTCGTGCAGGGCGTGGTCCAGGGAGGACGGGCCCCGGTCGCCGGGCGGGCCGGGGTGCACGATCAGGCAGGTGCGCCGCGACCAGACCTCCTCGGGCAGCGCGGTCCGCAGCATCGGCGCCACGACCAGGTCGGGGTCATGGCGGTCGACGGCGCCGGCGAGGGACGCCCCGGGCACGGCGAGCTCCACGGACACCCGGTGGCCGTGGTCGCGGAGCTCGGTGTGGACGCGCTGGGTCAGGCTGTTGAAGGCACTCGCGACGAGCAGGATGTGCACGTGGTCTCCGGCGTTCGGGGCGGGGGTCGGTGGGCACGGGCACCGGCGGACGGGCCGCGCGACGCGCCGCCGCGCGGCACCACCCGACCGGCCGCGCGCCACCGCCGAGGTGGCGGATGCGCCCGGCCGGCGGGGGCGAGCGCGCTCCCGCGGAAGCGGCGGGTACGCCCCCGCCGGCGCGGCGGGTACCCACTGCCACGGCGGAGGTGCGTGCCGCCGACGACGTGAGCGCACCCGGCGTCCGTGAACCGTGACCGCGCCCCGTGCGGGACCGGCCGCCAGCGATGATCCGGGACACCGCCGCGCGCCGCGGCTCCGCCGGGCAGCGGGGTCACCCGAAAGCGGTCCCGCCCAGGGCCGGTCGGCGGGCGCACGCGGGACCGGCCGCCCGCGGCCCGGACGCGACCCGCGCTCCGGCGGGTTCCCCGGCCCCTGTACCGGGGCCGGTCCCGGTCGCCTGCGGGCCTGTCTTCCGGAGGTTCGGCGAGTCCGCCGGTCACGGCTCGTCAGGACCGGCCGCCCGGGTCGCCCGGGCACGCCCCGGGGCGCGGCACCGGTTCCGGGAAGCGCAGGGCCGGTCCGGGAGCTCCCCGGACGGCTCGGGGCGCCCCGGCCCCGACGGTGGGGCCGGACCCCGGGCCCGGTGCCTTCCGTGCGTGTGGTGGGATGAGGTCGCCCGGGGTGCTGACCGGTGAGCACGGCCTCGCCTTCTCCGAGATCCGGCTCGTGCTGCCGGGGTCCTGACCGGCTCCCCTCCGGTGCGTGCCGCGGGCGGGTGTGCCGGCAGGCGGGTGTGGCGGGGCGTGGGGCGGGCAGGTGCCCGGTATGGCCTTTCAGCACCCGGCGAAGCGGCGGGACGACGGCCGTGGTGGGCGGTTCGAGCGCCTCGCCGAGCTGGCCTCGAACTTCACCAGCTCCGCCCTGTTCTCCTGCTTCTGCGTGGCCCTGGTCGCCGCGTTCGTGACCGTGCACGTCCTCGGCCTGCCCGTCGAGTGGCAGCACCTCGTGGGCGATGCGATGGGTGCGGTCTCCCTGCTCCTGCTCGCCCTGCTCAAGAACGCCGAACGCCGTGCCGAACACGCGATCCAGCGCAAGCTCGACGCGATCGCCAGGGCATTGCTGGAGGAGGGGCAGGGCCGCCCGGACGGGGCGCGCAAGGACCTGGAAGACGCCATCGGCATGGAGGAGGAGCTCTAGGGCCTGTCCGGCGGACCATGGCCGGGGCCGCGGCGTGCCCGCTGCCGGTGCAGCGCAATTCGATTGCCGGGCCCGGGGGATGACGCCTAGGGTCGTCCACATCGAACGGCGTGTAGCTCAGTCAGTCAGAGCACCGGGCTTCCTACCCGGGGGGCGCAGGGGCAGATCCTGCCACGCCGGCTTATGAACGAGAACGCTGACCAGCAGCCCCAGACGACCCCCGGCCGTCCCGCCGGGACGACGCCCGTGACCGCGCAGGCCGGCCTCGCCACCACCACTGCAACCCCCGCCACCGTCTCTGCGTCGTACGCCGCAGGCCAGTTGGCGCGTGCGCTGCGCACCTCCGAGTCGCACGCCGACCAGGCCACCCGCGACCGCGCACACGGCCGGATGCAGAAGTGGCGTGCGGTGCTCGCCGGCATGGCGGACGGCAGTCTGACCATCGGTTCGCGCACTCCGGTCGCCGGACTGCCCGCCTGGGTCACCCCCGAGGTCGTCCGCGGCGGCTTCGCCACCGGGACGCCCGCTGCCGGCGGACCCCTCGCCCCGCACGAGGCGGAGGCCGCCCGCCGGGCCGGCGTCCCCGCCGACCGGGCCGCGCTGTTCGCGCACGCACTGACCGAGCAGGGCCTCGCGGAGCTGTGGCGGCTGCTGGACACCGGCCGCTACGAGGTGTCCCTGCCCGAGGAGGCGGCCCTGCTGACCGTCGCCTGGCTCGTCCGGGCCGACGACTTCGACACGGCCGCGGCCCTCGTGACGGAGCTTCAGCCGTTCGCCGACCGGCTGCGCTTCCTGCCCCGCCCCACCGACCGGCCCGCTCCCGACGCGAGCGCCGTGCACCGGCGCAGCGTCGGCGAGGTCTCGGACGCGCTGCGCGCCCGCGGTCCCAAGGCCGCGATCGAGACCCAGCGGGAAGCACTGGCCGTCTGGCGTCCCTTCGACGACGAACTGCTCGGCTTCTGGCTGGAGCACGGCGACGGCACCGGCGACGGCACCGGCGTCGACGCCGGTGCGGCCGGGCAGGTGAGTGCGGGCCGGTCCGAAGCGGCGCGCCCGTCCGAAGCCGTGCGTCCGTCCGCCCCTGCGCGCCCCGCCGGCCCGCGGGCCGGCGCGGACGCGCGCGTGCGCGCCGGCGCCCTGCTGGAGCGCTACCGCGTCCTCGCGGACACCCACACCCGGTGCCGCAAGCACCGCGACCCGAAGTCCAACGCCGGGATCATGCTGCGCGCCCTGGAGGAGACCGCCGCGGGCCGACCGCTCGCGCCCCGGCTCGCCGGGCTGCTGCGCCAGGCCGTGACCTCGATGGTCGCCAAGCGCGGCCTGCCCGGCTCGGACCGGCACGCGCGGCTGCGCGCCGTGCAGGCCCGCCAGGCGGCCCTGCCCGCGCACCACGAGATCGCCGCCGTCGTGGTGGACCGGCTCGGAGAGCTGGACCAGCGGGCCGGCACGCCCGACGTCGACGGCCCGCTCGCACCGGTCACGGAGGCGGAGGCCGCAGGGACGGGCCTGCCCGCGGGGACCGCCGTCCCGGCGCGCCTGCGCCAGGTGGTCCGCACCTCGCTCAGCGCCCCGCCGGAGGAACTGGTCGCGCGCGGCCTGGTCCCGTCCGCGGAGGTGCTGGCCGAACTCGTCCCGCAGCTCGTGGCCAACGCCACGGCGCAGCGCCACGCCGACCCGGCCCTGCGCACCCTGGCGGCGGCGACGTACCGGGCGTTCCGCAACCGCCGTTCGCTGCTGCTGCTCAACCTGGCGCACCAGGTGCGGGTCGACGAGCTGCCCTGGGTGCGCGCGGTCGCCGGCCACGGCAGCGACGACGGCACGGAGGCCCGGGCCCGGGCGGCGGCCGAGGCCGCGCTGCGCCGGCTCGGCGGCCTGGCCGTCGGCGCGTTCCCGGGCACGCTGCTGCCCAACCCGCTGGTGCGGGAGATGTCCCACCTGGCGCGCCGGGCCGACCTCTCGGCGCCGTTCACCGAGGAGCTCGCGGCCGACATCTTCATGGGCACGTTCAGCCCCAAGTTCCTGAACGCCGCGCGCATCGCCGCCGACCTCCTGGAGGACAGCCTCTACGCCCGCTACTACGGCATCGACTGCGCGGCCGTGCGGAACATGGCGGTGGTCCACGCCGCCGACGGCATCGGCCGGACGCACCAGGCCCGGTCGGCCCCCGCCTTCGACCGGCTGTGCGGCGAACGGGCCGGGTCGGGATCGGCCCGCTCCTGGTCGCCGGCCGCCAACGGCACCGTCATCGAGCAGGCGCAGATCCTGACCACCCACAACCTGGCGGTCCTGGTACGGCGCGCGGACATCGCCCCGGAGGCCGGCTGGGAGGCCCTGGCCGAGCAGGCATTCTCGGCGGTGTGCCGCCTGGTCGCCCGCGTCCACGGCCATCCGCGCCCGCTGGGCACCATCAAGGACGCGGCGTACGCTTGGCGGCAGATGCTGTTCTTCCTGTCGCTGTGCCCGCCCGGCCGGCAGACCGCGCTGGTGCAGCGGCTGGCGGCGGAAGCGGCCGGGCAGCCGTGGCAGACGGCCGCCCGCCTGGCCCCGGCGATCGCCGGCCTGCGCCTGGTCGCGGCCGGCGGCACCTTCGACGCCGACGGCACCGGGCTCGGCGGCCTGGCGCGCCGCTTCCAGGGCTGGACCACCACCGGCCACTGGATGCGCGTACCCGCAGCTGCCCGCTGACGGGGTCCGGGACGGGCAAGACCCGGACCCCCGGTCCCGGATGCAGGATCCCCGGACTGCGGCTGTCAAGTCCCGGGATCCGGTGGCATGACCCGCCCGGCCTCCAGGGATGCAATGGAAGTGTCATCCGGCCCGGGCCGCCGGCCCGGGAATCCCGCGAAGGAGACTTCTGATGAAGCGCGCCTCCGGAAAGCGCACCCTCACCCTGCTCACCGTCTCGGGGGCCCTGATCGGCGGGGCCGTCATCGCCCCGGCGAGCGCGTTCGCCTCGTCGGTGGAATCACCGGCGGGTGTCCATGCCACGGTCTCCGACGACGGGTCGGACCGCGACGGGTCGGACCGGCACGGACACAAGCGCAATCACAAGCCCAAGCACGAGCTGAACCTCCCCAACGGGAACACGGGCATCGCTCCTCCTCGTGACGTACCGACAGGTCCCACGGGCCCGTCCGGTGACCGCAACCGGACCGGCAACGAGAACGGGAACGGCAACGGCAACGCGAACGGCAACGGGACCGGGAACGGGAACGGGACCGGGAACGGGACCGGCGGGTTCGGGACCGAGCTGCCCGTGGATCCCCCGCAGAACGGCAACGGCAACGCGAACGGCAACGGGACCGGGAACGGGACCGGCGGGTTCGGGACCGAGCTGCCCGTGGACCCCCCACAGACCGACGCGCAGACCGACGTGCAGGGCCGCATCAAGGCCGGATTCTGATCCCGGCGCCGGGGGTGGGGTTTTCCGTCGTCCGGCCGGCTCGGGGTCGGCGGCGGATTCCCTCTGTGCACAGAAGTCACCCATCGTCACGACCCGTGTACTAAACTGGAAGGCTGTTTGGTGAGGTAACGGAACAACCCGGAGCGAACCGGGACACACCGGCACCCGGACCAGTCCGGGCCGACACGTGAGGGCCGATGGCAGCCACACCCGAGCACGGTGAACTCACTCTGACCGACGACGGCGCGATGCCGGGGGAGCCGGGGCAGGAGGAGAGCGGGAAATCCGCCCGGTTCTCCACCGGGCCCGCCGCCCGGCCGCGCACCCTCGTCGACATCTTCGACGCCTCCGTACGGGCACACCCGGACGAGCTCGCGCTGGACGACGGCACCGCCAGACTGACCTACCGGGCCCTGGCCGCCGAGGTCGAGCGGCGCCGGCGGGCCCTCGCGGCGGCCGGGATCGGCCTCGGCGACCGGGTCGGGGTACGCGTGCCGTCCGGCACGAGCGAGCTGTACGCGGCCGTCCTCGCGGTGCTCGCCGCCGGTGCCGCCTACGTACCGGTGGACGCCGAGGACCCGGACGAGCGCGCCGAGCTGGTCTTCGCCGAGGCCGGGGTGCGCGCGGTGCTCGGTGCCGGACACCGCATCGACGTAGTCGACGCGATTGACACGATCGACGCGATCGGTGTGGTCGACGCGATCGGCGGCCTCGGGACGGCCGGCCCCGCTCCTTCCTCCGCCGGCGGCCACGCCCCCGACCGGCCCGCCGACCGGATCCGCGGCCTGGCCCACGGGCGGACACCCGCCCGGGCGGCCGGCGCCGCCGCCCCCCGCCCCGACCCCGGGAACGACGCCTGGATCATCTTCACCTCGGGCTCCACCGGCAGGCCCAAGGGCGTCGCCGTCACCCACCGCAGCGCTGCCGCCTTCGTGGACGCCGAGGCCGCGCTCTTCCTCGCCGACGAGCCGATCGGACCCGGCGACCGGGTCATGGCCGGGCTGTCCGTCGCCTTCGACGCGTCCTGCGAGGAGATGTGGCTGGCCTGGCGGCACGGCGCCTGCCTGGTGCCCGTACCCCGCTCCCGGGTGCGCAGCGGCGCCGACCTCGGCCCCTGGCTGGTTGAGCAGGAGATCACCGTGGTCTCCACCGTGCCGACCCTGGCCGCGCTCTGGGAGCCCGAGGCCCTCAACGAGGTCCGGCTGCTGATCTTCGGGGGCGAGGCGTGCCCGCCCGAGCTGGGCCGCCGCCTGGTCACCGAGGGCCGCGAGGTCTGGAACACGTACGGCCCCACCGAGGCGACCGTCGTCGCCTGCGCCTCGCTGCTGACCGGGGAGGAGCCGGTCCGGATCGGCCTGCCGCTGCACGGCTGGGAACTGGCCGTGGTCGACGCGGCGGGCGAGCCGGTGCCGATGGGCGGCAGCGGCGAGCTCGTGATCGGCGGCGTGGGCCTGGCCCGCTACCTCGACCCGGCGAAGGACGCCGAGAAGTACGTGCCGCTGGAGGCCCTCGGCTGGACCCGCGCCTACCGCAGCGGCGACCTCGTCCGGGCCGAACCGGAAGGCCTGGTCTTCCTCGGCCGCGGCGACGAGCAGGTGAAGCTCGGAGGGCGCCGGATCGAACTGGGCGAGGTGGACGCGGCCCTGCAGGCGCTGCCCGGGGTGTCCGCCGCGGCCGCCGCCGTACGCACCTCGGGCGCCGGCAACCAGCTGCTCGTCGGCTACCTCGTCACCCAGCCGGACTGGGACCACGCGGCGTCCGTCGAGCGGCTGCGGGCCGCGCTGCCCGCCGCCCTGGTGCCGCTGCTCGCGCCGGTCGGCGAGCTGCCGACCCGTACCTCCGGCAAGGTGGACCGGGACGCACTGCCCTGGCCCCTGCCGGACACGCAGCCCGCCGGAGGCCCCGCGGAGCGGCTGCACGGCACCGAGGCATGGCTCGCCCGGCAGTGGCGGGAGATCCTCGGCGTGGCCGTCACCGGCGCCGACGACGACTTCTTCGCGATCGGCGGCGGCAGTCTCGCGGCCGCCCGGCTCACCACCCTGCTGCGGACCCGCTTCCCGGCCGCGGCCGTACTCGACGTCTACCAGCAGCCCACCCTGCGCAAGCTGGCCCGGCGGCTGGAGAAGTCCGCGCAGGAGGACACCGCGGCCCGGACCGTGGCACCCGTCCCCCGCCGCACCCAGGTGGCGCAGTGCCTGCTGATGCTGCCGCTGGCCACCGTGGCCGGCCTGCGCTGGACGGTGGCGGTGCTGGCGCTGGGCAACGTACTGCACCTCTTCGGCCCCTACCCGTGGGCCCCGGCCGTCTCCTGGTGGCCGGTCGCCGTCGGTGCCGCCCTGTTCTACAGCCCGCCGGGCCGGCTGGCGATCGCCGCCGGCGGCGCCCGGCTCCTGCTGCGCGGGGTGGCTCCGGGACACCACCCCCGGGGCGGGGGCGTGCACCTGCGGCTCTGGACCGCCGAACGCCTCGCCGAATGCGCCGGCGCCGCCTCGCTCACGGGCTCCTGGCTGGAGCGGTACGCGCGCGCCCTCGGGGCCAAGGTCGGGCCCGACGTGGACCTCCACTCCATGCCCCCGGTCACCGGCATGCTCAAGCTGGGCCGGGGCTGCGCCGTGGAACCCGAGGTGGACCTCTGCGGCCACTGGCTGGACGGGGACCGCCTGGTCATCGGCCCGGTCAAGGTCGGCGCGGGGGCCGTGGTCGGCACCCGCAGCGTGCTGTTCCCGGGAGCGCGGGTCGGCAAGCGGGCCGAGGTGGCCCCCGGCTCCTCGGTGACCGGGCAGATCCCGACCGGCCAGCGCTGGGCCGGGGCACCCGCGGTCAAACTCGGCCGGGCCAAGCACAACTGGCCCGCGCTGCGCCCGCCCCGGTCGCTCCACTGGCGGGCCATGTACGGGGCGACGGGGTTCTCCTTCGTGGCCCTGCCGCTGTGCGCAGGCGTGCCCGCCCTGCTGGTGCTGACCCGCTTCGTGCCCTCCGGCGCCGGACCCGCCCGGGCCCTGGGCGGGGCCCTGCTCGCCGTGGTGCCCGCCGCGCTCGCCTTCGGTCTCGCCTACGCCCTGCTGCTGATGGTCGGCGTCCGGGCGCTGAGCATCGGCCTCCGTCCGGGCAGCCACCCCACCCACAGCCGGGTCGCCTGGCAGGCGTGGACGGTCAGCCAGCTGATGGACCTGTCCCGGCAGACGCTGTTCCCGCTGTACGCGGGGCTGATCACCCCGGTGTGGCTGCGCCTGCTCGGGATGAAGATCGGGCGGGGCGCCGAGGTGTCCACGGTGCTGGCGCTGCCCAGTCTGACCACCGTCGGCGACGGAGCGTTCCTCGCCGACGACACCCTGGCCGCGCCCTGTGAACTGGGCGGCGGCTGGGTGCGGATCGGGAGCTCCGAGATCGGCCGCCGCGCCTTCCTCGGCAACTCCGGGATGACCGCACCCGGCCGTACCGTGCCGGACGGGGGACTGGTCGGCGTCCTGTCCGCCACCCCCAAGAAGGCCAAGAAGGGCAGCTCGTACCTGGGCCTGCCGCCGGTCCGGCTGCCCCGGCCGGCCGCGGCCGCCGACCCGCTGCGCACGTACGACCCGCCGGCCCGGCTGCTCTGGGCGCGCGGGGCGGTGGAGCTGTGCAGGCTCGTCCCGGTGTTCTGCTCGGCGGCACTGGCCGTGCTCGCCGTGGCCGCGCTCTGGGCGCTCGCCTCGGAGGGCGGCCCGGGCGTGTGGGTCGCGGCGGCGCTGTCCGGGGTGGTGCTGCTCGCCGCGGGTGCGGCAGCGTGCCTGGTCGCGGTGGCCGCGAAGTGGCTGCTGGTGGGCCGGCACCGGGCCGGTCAGCACCCGCTGTGGAGCGGCTTCGTGTGGCGCAACGAGCTGGCCGACACCTTCGTCGAGGTCCTGGCCGTGCCGTGGCTGGCCGGATCGCTGTCCGGTACGCCGCTGCTGGTGGTGTGGCTGCGCGCGCTGGGGGCCCGTATCGGCCGGGGAGTGTGGTGCGAGAGCTACTGGCTGCCCGAGACGGACCTGGTCGTCCTCGGTGACGCCGTCAGCGTGAACCGCGGCTGCGTGCTCCAGACACACCTCTTCCACGACCGGATCCTGCAGATGGATACTGTGGTCCTCCAGGAGGGCGCCACCCTCGGCCCGGGCGGGATCGTCCTGCCCGGGAGCACCGTCGGGGCCCGCAGTACCCTCGGCCCCGCCTCCCTCGTGATGGCGGGGGAGTCCGTCCCCGAGGACAGCCGCTGGCTGGGCAACCCCATCGAGGCGTGGCGGTCGTGAACGCACGGCCCACGGACAAGGGCGCGCCCACGGGCAAAGGCACGCCCAAGGGCACGGGCGCGCCCAAGGGCACGGGCGGGCCCGCGGGCGGGAGCCGGCCGGCCGGTACGAGGCGGCCCACGAGCACAGGGCAGGGAGCGGAAGCGGCAGTGAGCGGCCAGCAGACACCGGGGTCCGACCCCTACTTCCCGGCCAACGGCGACCCCCGGTACCACGTGCACCGGTACGAACTCGCCCTGGACTACCGGCCCGGCCCCAACCGGCTGGCCGGCACCGCCCGGCTCAGCGCCATCGCCGGGCGCCCCCTGACCGAGTTCCACCTCAACCTGGCGGAGTTCCGGATCGGCCGGGTGGCGGTCGACGGCCGCGCCCCGCACTACGTCCACCGCGGCGGCAAGCTCCGGATCCGGCCGGCCAAGCCGCTGCCCGCCGGCGCCGCCTTCACCGTGGAGGTGCACTGGTCGGGCAATCCGAAGCCGGTCCGCAGCCCCTGGGGCGGCCTCGGCTGGGAGGAGCTGACCGACGGCGCGCTGGTCGCCAGCCAGCCGGTCGGCGCCCCTTCCTGGTTCCCGTGCAACGACCGCCCCGCCGACAAGGCCGCGTACCAGATCTCGGTCAACACGCCGTCCGCCTACACCGTGGTGGCCGGCGGCCGGCTGCTCACCCGCACCACCAAGGCCAGCACGACCACCTGGGTGTACGAGCAGACCGCGCCCACCTCCAGTTATCTGGTCGGCCTGGCGGTGGGCACGTACCAGATGGTGCTGCTCGGGGACCCCGGGCTCGGCGGCGTCCCGCAGACCGCCCACGTGCCGCCGCACCTGCTGCCCGGCTTCTCCCGGGACTTCGCCCGCCAGCCGGTCATGATGCGGGTGTTCGAGGAGCTCTTCGGCCCGTACCCGTTCGGCGAGTACGCGGTGGTCATCGCCGACGAGGAACTCGACGTACCGGTGGAGGCCCAGGGACTCTCCCTGTTCGGCACCAACCACGTGGACGGCGCGCGGGGTTCGGAGCGGCTCATCGCCCACGAGCTCGCGCACCAGTGGTTCGGCAACAGCGTGACCATCGCCGACTGGCGGCACATCTGGCTCAACGAGGGCTTCGCCAAGTACGCCGAATGGCTGTGGTCCGAGCACTCGGGGGGCCGCAGCGCCCAGGAACTGGCGGTGGCGGCCCACCGGCTGCTCTCCGTCAGACCGCAGGACCTGCGGCTGGCCGACCCCGGCCGCAAGCTGATGTTCGACGACCGGCTGTACCAGCGCGGAGGGCTCGTCCTGCACGCCCTGCGCTGCGCCCTGGGCGACGCCGCGTTCTTCGTCATGCTGCGCGACTGGGCCACCGCGCACCGGCACGGCGTGGTCACCACCGCCGCCTTCACCGCCCATGTGGGCCGCTACGCGACCGAGCCGGTGGACGACCTGCTCAGGGCCTGGCTGTACGAGCCCGGACTCCCGGAACTCCCGAGGCTCCCGGTCGCCGGGTGACGCCCGGCGGAGTGGTGACACCCGGGGGAGTGGCGGCGTACGGGGGCGCGGTCGGGAGCGGGGGCGCGCTCACGCGTCCCCGAGGGCCGGGCCGGTGCGGCGCGCCAGCGCGTTGTTGCCGATGGAGTTGTGCACGCTGAAGCTGACCGCGTCCGAGCGGTAGCGGTCGTCGGACCACTCGACCGGACGGCCCTCGCGAGTGGTGGTGATCCGGCGCACCCGCAGCAGCGGGCTGGTCCGCCGCACCCCGAGGAGCTCGGCGTCCAGGGAGCCCGCGGCGACCGCGTCGATGAGGTGCTCCCCGTACGCGAACACCAGCCCCGTGTCGTCCAGCAGGCGCTGCGTCACCGACGGGCAGTCCGGCTCGACGCGCTCGACGGCGGGTGCGATCCAGTCCGCGTACACGGTGCGCTCCAGCAGGACGGGTTCGCCGTCCAGCCCGCGCAGCCGCAGGACGTGCAGCACGGGCGTGCCGGCCTTCACCTGGAGCCGTACGGCGTCGCGGTCGTCGGCCGGCCGGTACTCCGAGGACACCACCCGGCCCGTGGCGGTGCGGCCCATGGCGCCCGCCCACTGGGCGAAGCTGCGCAGTTCCGCGAAGCTCTGGCTGCGGCGGCTGGCCAGCACCACGCGGCGGGCGCCCTGGCGGGAGCCGATCAGGCCCTCGCCGGTGAGCGCCAGCACCGCCTGGCGGACGGTGCCGCGGGAGACGCCGAAGCGGGCCGCCAGTTCCGTCTCGGCGGGCAGCAGTGCCCCGACCGCGTACTCCTCGCGGTCGATCGCCCGGCGCAGTTCCTCGGCGATCTCTTCGTGCCGGGCCGTCATCGGTGTGGCTCCCGTCCTTCCCATCGGAGTGTCGGAACGCTGACTGTGCGCTACCTGCGTGTCACGTACAGCCTAAGCGCAGAGCGGGCCGAAGCGGAACGGCGAGAGAGTGTCCAGCTCATTGGCTTGATCTCGTCGCCTCGCGTTCACCGGAAGGTCATGGATGCCGGGCCTACTGAGGCCAACTTGTTCAGACAAGTTGGCCTCGGAATCCGCGAATCCGCTCAATGGTGCATTCCCTGGTGTTCCTCCCCTTCCCCCGCCGCGCCCCCTCGCGCCGCCTCCCTGGAGAGACCGTGTACATGCCGAGACACCCGAGAAACATTGCCCTCGCGGGCTGCCTCGCCGCCGTCGCCGCCCTCACCCTCACCGCCTGCGGCGCCGCCCCCGACAAGGCGTCGGCCAAGACCGCCACCGGCAAGGACGCGGCCACCGCGACCTCCGCCGCCGACTTCGGGGGCATGGACGCCCTCGTCGCGGCGGCCAAGAAGGAGGGCGCGCTGCACGCGATGGCGCTGCCCCGCGACTGGGCCAACTACGGCGCCCTCATCGACGGCTTCACCCGGAAGTACGGCATCAAGGTCGAGGTCGAGAACCCCGACGGCAGCAGCCAGGACGAGATCAACGCGGTCACCGGCCGCAAGGGCCAGGACCGCGCCCCCGACGTGCTCGACCTGGGCACCTCCTTCGCCGTCAGCGGCGCCCAGCAGGGCCTGTTCGCCCCGTACAAGGTCGCCGCGTACGCCGACATCCCCGAGGGCCAGAAGGACGCCCAGGCCCGCTGGTACAACGACTACGGCGGCTACGTCTCCATCGGCTGCGACGCCAAGCGCGTCAAGAACTGCCCCACCACCTTCAAGGACCTCCTCAAGCCCGAGTACAAGGGCCAGGTGGCGCTCAACGGCAACCCGACGAAGTCCGGCTCCGCCTTCGGCGGCGTCTACGCGGCCGCCCTGGCCGGCGGCGGTTCGCTGGACGACATCCAGCCCGGCATCGACTTCTTCGGACAGCTGAAGAAGAACGGCAACTTCACCCCGGTCGAGTCCACCCCGGCCACCGTCGAGACCGGCGAGACGCCGATCAGCATCGACTGGGACTACCTGAACGCCGGCTACGCCGAGCAGTTCAAGGGCAAGGGCGTCGACTGGAAGGTCGCCGTCCCCGAGGACGGCAAGTACGCCCAGTTCTACGCGCAGGCCGTGAACAAGGACGCCCCGCACCCGGCCGCCGCCCGGCTGTGGCAGGAGTGGCTGTACAGCGCCGAGGGCCAGAACCTGTGGCTGAAGGGCTACGCCCGCCCGGTGCTCATGCCCGCCATGGAGAAGGCCGGAACCCTGGACAAGGACGCCGCCGGGAAGCTCCCCGTGGTCTCCGGCACCCCGGCCTTCCCCACCGAGGCGCAGTCGACCAAGGCCAAGGGCGTCCTGGCCCAGGGCTGGGGCAAGGCCGTCTCCGGCTGACCCGAAACGACCTGAAGAAGCCATGACCACACCCCTCAGCGAGGCGGCGGCCCCCGTGACCACCGCCCCCACCGCCCCCGCTGCACCCGCAGCGCCCGCCGCCCCCGCCGCCCGCACCGGGCGGCGGCGGGCCCGCCGGGGCGGCGGCGCCCTCGCCACCGTCCCCCTCCTGGTCTTCACCGCGGTGGCCTTCGGCCTCCCCGCCGCCGCCATGCTCGACGGCGCGTTCACCGTCAAGGACCCGGCCACCGGCGCCACCGCCTACACCCTCGACAACCTGACGGCCTCCTGGCACGGCGCGTACCTCACCGCCCTGCTCGGCAGCGTGAAGCTGTCCGCCACCTCCGCCGTGCTCGCCGCCGTACTCGGCCTGCTGCTCGCCCAGGCCGTCGTCACCTCCCGGCTGCGGGCCCTGCGCGAAGCCGTCCTCACCGCCTCCGGCGTCCTCGCCAACTTCGGCGGCGTCCCGCTCGCCTTCGCCTTCGTCGCCACCCTCGGCAACTCCGGCGTCCTGACCCGGAAGCTGGGCCTGGCCGACACCGGCTGGAACCTCTACGGCTTCTGGGGCCTGGTCCTGGTCTACCTCTACTTCCTCGTCCCCCTCATGGTCCTCACCATCACGCCCGCCCTGGACGGGCTGCGCACCCAGTGGCGCGAGGCCGCCCGCAACAACGGCGCCACCGCCCGCCAGTACTGGCAGCACGTGGCCCTGCCCGTCCTCGCACCCTCCCTGCTCGGCGGCCTGGTACTGCTCTTCGGCAGCGCCTTCGCCGCGTACGCCACCGCCGCCGCGATGGTCGGCAGCTCGGTGCCCCTGGTGACCCTCCAGATCGCCGACGCGATCTCCGGCAACGTGCTCATCGGACAGGAGAACGTGGCCCTCGCCCTCAGCCTCGACATGGTCCTCGTCGCCGGCCTGGTCATGGCGGTCTACCTGCCCCTGCAACGACGGAGCGCCCGATGGCTCGCCTGACCGCACCCACCGTGACCGAGGCACCCTGGCGGGCCCTCGTCCTGGCCGTGGCCGGGCTGTACTTCCTGGTCCCGCTCGCCGCCTCGGTGGTCTTCACCGTCGACGTGCCCGGCCAGGGCCTGACCGCCGACGCCTACGCCCGCGTCCTGGGCACCGAGGGCTTCCTGCCCAGCCTGCTGCTCTCCCTCGAACTCGCCGCCGCCACCATCGCGCTGGTGCTGCTCCTGATGCTCCCCGCGACCCTCGCGCTCCGGCTGTCCGGGAACGCGCGGCTGCGGGCCGTGGTCGACGTGGTCTGCTCGCTGCCGCTGGTCGTGCCGCCCATCGCCTTCGTCGCCGGCATCGGCACCGTCCTGAAGTGGGGCCCCGAACACCTCTCCCGGACCCCCCTCTTCCAGACCTTCGTCGCGGTCCAGAACCCCGACTTCCCCTTCGTCCTCGTCCTCGCGTACACCGTGATGGCGCTGCCGTTCGTGTACCGGGCGCTGGACGCGGGACTGCGCGCCGTGGACGTGCGCACGCTCGTCGAGGCGGCCCGCAGCTGCGGCGCGAGCCTGCCGCACGCGCTGCTGCGCGCCGTACTGCCCAACCTGCGCGGCGCCCTGCTCAACGCCGCGTTCCTCACCCTGGCCTTGGTCCTGGGCGAGTTCACCGTGGCCCAGCTGCTCGGCTTCCGGCCGTTCGCGGTCTGGATCGTGAACATCAGCGGATCGCAGGCCCAGATGTCGGTGGCGGTCTCCGTGATGAGCCTGCTGGTGACCTGGCTGCTGCTCCTGCTCCTGGCCGGCCTCGGCGGCCGCCGCACCCCGTCCCCGACCACCGACCGGAAATGACACCCCCCATGAGCCCCACCGCCCCCTCGTCCGCACCGGACGCCGCAGCCGCACCGGCCGCCGCCCCGGCCCACGGGCCCGCCGCCGCGACCGCCGCGACCGGCGCGGCCACCGTCGAACTGCGCGGCCTGCGCCGGTCCTTCGGCGCCACCACCGCCCTGGACGGACTCGACCTGACGGTGCGCCCCGGTGAACTCCTGGCGCTGCTGGGCCCGTCGGGCTGCGGCAAGACCACCGCCCTGCGCATGCTGGCGGGCTTCGAGACCCCGGACTCCGGCGAGATCCTCGTCGACGGCGAGGACATCACCGGCGTCCCCGCCCACCGCCGCGACGCCGGCATGGTCTTCCAGTCGTACAGCCTCTTCCCGCACCTGAACGCCCTGGACAACGTGGCGTTCGGACTGCGCATGCGCAAGGTGCGCGCCGCAGAGCGGCGTGCCCGGGCCGCCGAACTGCTCGACCTGGTCGGCCTCGCCGACAAGGGCGACCGCTTCCCCCACCAGCTCTCCGGCGGCCAGCAGCAGCGCATCGCCCTGGCCCGCGCCCTCGCCCTGCGGCCCCGCGTCCTGCTGCTGGACGAGCCGCTGTCCGCCCTCGACGCCAAGGTGCGCCTGACGCTGCGCGAGGAGATCCGCCGGCTCCAGCAGGAGCTGGGCATCACCACCCTGTTCATCACCCACGACCAGGAGGAGGCGCTCTCCATGGCCGACCGGGTGGCGGTCATGCGCGCCGGGCGGCTGGAGCAGATCGCGGAACCGGCCGAGCTGTACGCGCGTCCCGCGACGGCGTTCGTCGCCGAGTTCGTCGGCACGATGAGCCGCATCCCGGGCCGGCTGCACCCGGACGGTGCGACCGTCCGGGTGCTCGGCCGGCGGCTTCCGGTGGACGGTGCCCGGGCGGAGGCGGACGCGGTGCCCGATCCGGACGTGGTGCCCGGCCGGGACGCCACCGCGGTCGACGTGCTCGTACGCCCGGAGTCGGTCCGGGTCGCCGCCGAGGCGACGGGAGACGCCCGGGTGCTGGCCACCTCCTTCCTGGGCGCGACCGTACGGGTCACCGTCGGCCTCGCGGACGGCACCCGGGTCAAGGCCGACCTGCCCGCGCACGAGGCGGGCGCGCTGCCGGCGGGCACTGCCGTCCGCCTGTCGCTGCCCGACCGTCCGGTCCTGGTCGCCCCGCGCACGACCTGACCCGGTTCGCGCCGCCACCCCGCCCCGCGCGCCCGCGGTACGACGTCGTACCGTCTTCCCAACCGCCTTCGGAAAGAGAACCCGTGACGCCGTTTCAGGCCCCTGCCCCCACTCCGCTGCAAGCCGTCCTCTTCGACATGGACGGCACGCTCGTCGACACCGAGCAGCTCTGGTGGGACGCCGTCGAGGAAGTGGCCGCGGAACTCGGCTACGTCCTCGTAGCGAGCGACCAGCCGGACGTGCTGGGCCGACCCGTCGAGCACACCGCCGGCGTACTGGCGGAGCGGACCGGGGGCGTCACGGGTCCGATCGCGGCGGAGCTGCACCGGGCCTTCGCCGAGCGGGTGCGCGCCCGGATCGTCCCCCGGCCGGGCGCGCTGACCCTCCTCGGCGCGCTGCACGACGAGGGCGTCCCCACCGCCCTGGTCACCGCCTCCCCGCGGGAGGTCGCGGACACCGTGGTGGCGGCGCTGGCTGAGGCGGGACACGGCGGTTTCACGGTCACCGTCACCGCCGACGACACCGCGCTCACCAAGCCGAGCCCGGACCCCTACCTCGCCGCCTGCCGTGCCCTGCGGGTCGCGCCCGCCGCCTGCGTGGCGGTCGAGGACACCCCCACGGGCGTGGCCTCGGCCGAGGCGGCCGGCTGCCAGGTCCTCGCCGTGCCCTCGGCGGTCCCGATCGATCCGGCCCCAGGCCGCACCGTGCTGGACTCCCTCGAACAGGCCACCCCCGAACGGCTGCGGGCCCTGGTCGCGGACGCGCCCGCGCCGCGGTTCGTCGTCCCGGAGCTCACCACGGCCCCCGCCCGCATCGGCCGGCCCTTCACGGCCACCGTCGCCGGGCTGGTCCGGGGTGCGACCCTCCCCGTCACCTTCGCCGCGGGCGACGACGCCCCGCGCTGGCTCACGGTCCACGCCGACGGCACGCTGAGCGGCGTACCGGAGACCGCCCCCTGGGCCGTTCCGACGCCGGTCACGCAGACCACGGACGCGGTTGCGCAGACCACGGAGGCGGGCACGGAGACCACGGACGCGGGCATCCAGGTCACGGAGGTCACCGCGGCGGTCGCGGAGATCACGGCGGTCGACGCGCACGGCGCCACCGCCCGCCTCACCGTGCGCATCCCCGTCCGGCGGGCGGACGCGCCCCCGCTCGACCGGGTCCGGGTGATGAGCTGGAACCTGTGGCTCGGCGGCGGTTTCGTCGACGACCACCGCGACAAGCAGCTGGCCGTGCTCCTGGGCGCCAACGCCGACGTCGTCGGACTCCAGGAGACCGCGGTGCACGCCGGCCCCGAACTGGCCGCCGCGCTCGGCTGGTTCCACCACTCCGCCGGCGAGAACCTCGCGATCCTCAGCCGGCACCCCATCACGGCCACCCTCGGTGACCCCGACGTCGGCTTCTACGGCGCGACGGGCGCCCGCATCCGGCTCGGCGAGGACGCCGACGGCACCGCGCACGACCTGGTCCTGTGGACGGCCCACCTCAACTACACGCCGTACGGCCCCTACGACGCCTGCTTCGACGGCCTCAGGGCACCCGAACTGGCCGCCCGCGAGGAGGAATCGGGGCGGGTCCGCGAGATCGGGGACGTCCTCGCGGCGATGGGGCCCGGCCTGGCCGACGCCGACCGCACCCCGGTGATCCTCACCGGGGACTTCAACGCCCCCTCGCACCTGGACTGGACGACGGCCACCGCCGCGGCCGGACTGCACGAGGGCCACGGTCCGGTGGACTGGCCCGTCTCCCGCGCGGCCGAACGCGCCGGCCTGCGCGACTCCTACCGCGAGGCACACCCCGACCCGGTGGCCGCCCCCGGCACCACCTGGTCCCCCGTGCACCCGCGGCACGAGGACGGCAGTGGCCGCCCCGAGCCCCAGGACCGCATCGACTTCGTCCTCCACGCCGGCTCCCGGCTGACCGTCGTCGACTCCACGGCCCTGTCGTACGGACGCATCAGCCCCTGGCCGGACGTCGCCGCCAACGAGTGGCCCTCCGACCACGCGGCCGTGATCACCACGTACCGCATCACCTGACCGCCACCGGCACACCGGCGGCCCGGCACACCGGCGGCCCGGCAACCGGCCGCCCGGCGGACCGGGTGGCCGGCCACCCCGGGATCGGGCACCCGCGCACCCGGCTTCCCTGCGGACCGGCAGAATCCTCGTGTGGAGATCCTCTCGTTCCCCGAAGAAGCCACCCCGCCCGGACTGCGCGCGCAGGTGCGGGAGATCCAGGAGCAGGCGTGGCCGTCCCCGCCCGGGGAGGCGGCGCCGCCGGACGCGCCGGTCCACGACCCCGCGCTGCGGCCGCTGTCGATGCTGCTGGTGGACGGCGGGACGGTGATGGCCGCGCTGGACGTCCTCTCCAAGGAGATCGTCCACGCGGGCGCCCGCTACGCCGCCGGCGGGCTGAGCACGGTGGTGGCGCGGCGGGAGGCCCGAGGCCGCGGCCATGGCCGCCGTCTGGTGGCGGCGGCCCGGGAGTCGATGCGCGGGCGCGGCCTGGACCTGGGGCTGTTCACCTGTGACCGCCCGCTGCGGTCCTTCTACGAGGGCGCGGGCTGGCAGCTGCTCCCCGGCGCCGTACTGATCGGCGGCACGCCCGAGGACCCGTTCCCCAGCGACCGGCCCGGCTTCGACAAGGTGACGATGGCCGGCTTCTTCAGCCCCGCCGCCCGCCGGGCCGAGCCGCTGTTCCACGGCAGCCGCATCGCACTCCACCCGGGGGAGACCGACAGGCTCTGGTGACGAGGCGGCCGCGGAATTCGGATGCGGGCGCGGCGGGCGGCTGTCAGTCTCCGCTGGTGAAACGTGAAGAGATCTCCGCACTCGCCCATGCGCACCACCCGATCGCGGCCCCGGTCGACGACGAGGCGGTACGCCACCTGCTGGAGGGCGGCCTGCGGGGCGGCGCCCGGCGGGTGCTCGACCTCGGCTGCGGCGGCGGGGAGTGGCTACTGCGCGCCCTGACCGCGGACCCGGGCGTGCTGGCCGAGGGCGTCGACCGCGCCGGCACCGCACTGGCGCGCGCCCGCGAGGCCGCGACCCGGCTCGGGGTCGGCGACCGCCTGGTCCTCCACCACCGGGACGCCTCGGACTTCGCTCCCGCCCATGCCTTCGACCTGGTCCTCTGCGTGGGCTCCACGCACGCCCTCGGCGGGCTGCTGCCCACGCTCGCGGCGGCCCGCAAGCACCTGGCGCCCGGCGGACGCGTGCTCGTCGGCGACGCGTTCTGGGCCGAGGAGCCCTCGACCGAGGCCGCCGAACTGCTCGGCGACCTCGACGACCTGCCGACCGTCATGGACCGCGTCACCGCCGACGGCTGGGTACCGGTCCAGGGCCACATCAGCTCGCGCCGCGAACTCGACGCCTACGAATGGGCCTGGACGGGCTCACTGGCCGAGTGGGCCCTGGACCACCCCGCCCATCCGGACAGCGCCCGGGCCCTCGAAGAGGCCACCGTCCACCGGGACGAGTGGCTGCGCGTCTACCGTGCCGCGTTCGGCTTCGTCAGCCTGGTCCTGCGCCCCGGGGACCACTGACCCGGGGTCCTCCGGACCCGAGGCCGAACCTCAGGAACCACTCGGTCCCCAGGATCCGCTCCCGGGCGGCTACGGGCAGGCCGGCCAGCAGGGACGGCAGCGAGGGGTGCCGGGCGGCCTCCGAGCGGTGCGCGAGGACGGCGGCCCACTTGCGCTCCACCCACGGGTGCACGTCCACGGCCGTGGCCAGGTGGTCCGGTACGGTGTACAGCCGTTTCCCGGCTCCGGCGAGCAGGGCGGAGAGCTCGCTGCTCGCCTCCCGCGGATGCGCCGAGAGGTACAGGGCGCGCGGCTGCCAGGGCGGCCCGGCGTCCGGATGGAGATCGCCGTTCCCGGCCGCGTGTGCGGCCAGGAGCGTGACCCGGTGGGTGTGGACGTGGTCGGGGTGCCCCGACGATCCGGATGCGTCGTGGGAGAGCACGATGTCCGGTCGGAACGACCGGATGTGCGCGACGACGGCCTCCACGGTCTCGTCGAGGGGGGCGTCCCGGAACCGCGCCCGCCCGGGAGCCGATCCGGGCACCCGCAGGTCGGCGTAACCGAGCATGCGGGGTTCGCCCGCGCCGAGGATGCGCAGGGCGTCGGCCAGTTCGGCCGCACGCGGGCTGTCCGGCGCCCAGGTCGCCGTCACGACGGCGGTTCGGGCACCGGCCGCCGCGAGCCGGGCGAGCGTTCCGCCCGCCACGAGGGATTCGTCGTCGGGATGGGCGTACACCGCCAGAACGCTCGGCAGGGAGGCGGGTGCGGACACGGGCGTCGTCCTTCCTGGGGCCGGCCGGGGCTTCAGTGGATGCCGTAGCCGGTTTCGATGCCGGCGATGAGCAGCTTCAGGCCCTCCTCGAAGCCCTTGCCGAAGTCCTGGAAGAGTTCGGCGCCCGCGGTGGCCGCGAGGGGGAAGTCCGCCATGCGCGCGGCACGTTCGTCGACGTCGTAGCCGTCGCGGCGCTCGCCCGGGAGGGGCTCGACGCCCTGTTCCTCGGTGACGAAGCCCAGGGTGAAGAGGTAGGCCGTGGTGAGGGCGCGTACGGCCTGGGGAAGGGCGAAGCCGGCCGCGACGAAGGCGCGCAGGTTCTCCTCCAGCTGGACCGCGTGCTCGGTGCCGGTGAACCGGGAGCCGCTGTAGACCCTGGCGCCGTCGCGGTATCCGAGCAGGGCGGCGCGCAGGCCCGTGTTGGCGGCCGTGAGCCGCTCCTGCCAGGTGGCACCGGGGTCGATCCGCTGTCCGGCGACCATCCGCCGGTACATCTCCGTGGCCATCTCGTCCAGGAGCTCCTGCTTGTTCTTGAAGTGCCAGTAGAGGGCCGGTGCCTGGACGTCCAGCTCCCTGGCGATCGCGCGCAGGGTCAGACCCTCCAGGCCCACCTCGTTGAGCAGCCGCAGGGCGGTGTCGACGGCCTGCTTCTTGTCCAGCTTCGGGGTTCTCCTGGTTGCCACGCTTGACAGTTTAACAGCGTTAAGCACATGCTGAGGGGGCATCGCACTTAACGCCGTTAAGGAGATTGTCGTGGACACCATCAACGTGCACGCCCGGCACGCACAGCACGCCCAGGCACGGCACGCACAGGCACAGCACACGGACGTGCTCATCGTGGGCGCGGGCCCCACCGGTCTCGCGCTGGCCGTCGACCTGGCCCGGCACGGGGTGGACGCCCTGGTCGTGGAGCGGGCCGGTTCGCTCTTCCCCGGATCCCGCGGCAAGGGCCTGCAGCCCCGCACGCTGGAGGTGCTCGACGACCTCGGCGTGTACGACGCCGTACGCGCGGCCGGTGCCCCCTACCCCGTCGGGATGATCTGGCAGAACGGCACCCGGGCCGGCGAGCACCGGATGTTCGACGACGTGGAGCCGAGCGAGGCCGCGCCGTACCCGGGGCCGTGGATGGTGCCGCAGTGGCGGACCCAGGAGATCCTCGCCGCGCGGCTGGCGGAGCTGGGCGGCGGCGTCCGCTTCGGCCGGGAGCTGACGGGCATCGAGCAGGACGCCGACGGAGTGACGGCGACGTTCGCCGCCGGCGCGCCCGTTCGCGCCCGCTACGCCGTGGCCGCGGACGGCGGCCGGTCGGCCGTGCGGCGCGCCCTGGGCATCGGCATGACCGGCGAGACCGTCGACCCGAGCCCGATGCTGGTCGCCGACGTCCGCATCACCGGCCTGGACCGAGACCACTGGCACGTCTTCCCGCCGGCCGACGGCGCGGGCTTCCTCGCGATCTGCCCGCTCACCGGCACCGCCGACTTCCAGCTGGTGGCGCAGTTCGCGGAGGGCACCGAACCGGACCTCTCGCTGGACGGGATCCGCAAGGTGGTCGCCGACCGCTCGCACCTCGCGCCCGATGACGTGACGGACGTGCGCTGGGCCTCCGACTTCCGGCCGCGGGCCGCCATGGCCGACCGGTTCCGGGAAGGCCGCGTCTTCCTCGCCGGCGACAGCGCGCACGTCCACTCGCCCGCCGGTGGGCAGGGCCTCAACACCAGCGTCCAGGACGCCTACAACCTGGGCTGGAAGCTGGCCGCCGTACTGCGCGGGCAAGCGCGGGAGTCGCTGCTCGACTCCTACGAGGAGGAACGGCTGCCCGTCGCCGCCGAGATGCTCGGCCTGTCCACCCGCATCCACCGCGGCGAGGCCCGGCGGGGCGCGGCCACCCGGCAGCTCGGCATCGGATACCGCGGCTCGGCGCTCGCGGTGGAGACCCGTACCGGACTGCCCGAGGAAGCCCTGCGGGCCGGCGACCGCGCACCGGACGGCACCCGCGGCGGCATCCGGCTCTTCGACGAGTTCCGCGGCACGCACTGGACCCTGCTCACCGTCGGCGGCGCCACCGGCCCGGACGCCGGCGATCCGCTCCCGGGCGTATCCGCGCCGTCCGGCGTCCTCCCCGCCGTCCGCACCGTACGGATCCCCTCCTACGAGGCCTACGGGGACGGGGTGTTCCTGATCCGCCCCGACGGCCACATCGGCTGGGCCGGCACCACGACCGAGGGGGTGGCCGCGTACGCCGCCGCACTCGGGTGAGCGGGTGGGTCGGGTGGGCGGTTGGCACGTCCTCCCGGGCCCGCCCGGGTGGCATGGCCGGAGGGTCGCAGGGTAGGCGCACCGTACGCAGCGGGCCCTGGTGCGGACGGAGGGTTGCCATGACATCGCGATGGGATGCGGAGGCCGCACTGCCCGGGCGGGACGGGCCGGAGCCGGACGGGTGCGGCACCGAACGCTTCGCGGTGGAGGTGCGGCCCGTCACGGGAGCCGTCGTCGTTGCGCTCTCGGGCGAACTCGACTACGACACCGCCGACCCGCTGCGGGCGGCCCTGGAGGGCGCGCTGGCGGGTGCCGGGCCGACCCGGTTGGTGGTGGACTGCGCCGGGCTGCGGTTCTGCGACTCGACGGGGCTGAACGTACTCCTGCGGGCCCGGCTCGCCGCCCGCGCGACCGGGGGCAGCGTGGAACTCGCCGAGGTCCCCGACCAGGCGGCCCGACTGTTCCGCGTCACCGGTGCCGACCAGGTCTTCCCGGTCCACACCGATGTCGACGCAGCGTTGAGCGGGTCCGGCGCGGCCCCGTCCTGAACAGGGACCCCTCCTGAACGGGGCCCTCCCGGGAGCCCTTCCCGAACGCCTCAGGAGACCCTCACCACCACCAGGCTGGTGTCGTCGTCGGTGTCCCCGAGAGCCGCCGCCATCAGCCGGTCCGCCAGCTCCTCCACCGGCCCGGGCCGGAGCCGCTCGGCGGCCTTCCGCAGCGCCTCCAGGCTTTCGTCCAGCCCGATGCGGCGCCGCTCGACGAACCCGTCGGTGTAGAGCAGCAGCGTGTCCCCGGGCCGCAGACGCGTGGGGGTCTCCTCGTACTCGGCGCCCGGGAGCGCGCCCAGCAGGATGCCGCCCTGCACCGCCTCCAGGAAGCGGGCCCGTGCACCGCGCAGGAGCAGCAGCGGGGGATGCCCGGCGCTGGCCCAGCACAGCGACCGGTCGGCCGGGTCGAACAGCGCGCACACGACCGTCGCCGTGGGCTGACCCGCCGTGCCCAGGGCCACCTCGTTGAGCCATCCCATCAGCCGGCCGGGGGAGTTCCCGGTGAAGGCCAGGCCGTGCAGCGCCCCGCGCAGGGCGATCATGGCGGTGGCCGACCCGATGCCGTGCCCGGCGATGTCCCCGACCGTCACCAGCACCTTCCCGTCGGGCAGTGACTGGACGTCGTACCAGTCGCCGCCGACCCGGTACTCCGTCGCCGCGGGCCGGTAGCGGGCCGCGACCCGCAGCCCGGGCGGGGTCTCCAGGGCCGGAGCCTCGGGCACGATGGCCTGCTGGAGCCCCAGCACCAGCCGGTTGCGCAGCTCCGCCTCGGTGTGCGCGGCGGTGAGCTGGTCGAAGGTGGCAGTGAGCGCCATCTCGGTGTGGTGCTGCGCAGACAGGTCCTGGTAGACGCCGGTGACGCCCGTCAGGACGCTGCCGGTGAGCACCGGCTCGGCCGAGATCCGGACCCGGCGCACGCCGCCGTCGGCCCGGAACACCCGGACCAGGATCCGACCGCCTTCGTGCCGGTCCGCGAGCCCGGCCAGCAGGCCGTCCAGCAGGGCGGCGTCCGCCGGGTGCAGCCGGCGGCCCAGCGCCCGCAGCGGGACGGCCGGTCCCGCGGGATCGAGGCCGAACAACGAGTACGCCTGTTCGCTCCAGCGGCTGCTGCCGCCGGCCAGGTCGTCCTCGAAGACGGCCAGCCGGTCCAGCCGCGCCAGCGCGCGGATGACCGGCGGGCCGCGCAGGTCCTCGGCCTGCCACAGCAGCGCGCTGCGCCCGCGGCCCAGCGGCAGCACCCGCACCTCGGCCATCCCCGGCCCAGGCGGCTGCCGGTCGGAGGCCCCCCGCGCGGCGGTCGGGCGAGTGCCGGCCGAGGCGGCCGCCGGCAGGGCCTGGGCGTACTGCGGGGCCCCGGTGGCCTGGGCCAGGGCGATCAGCCCGGAAAGGTCCTCGTACGCGACCGGGAAGACCTGGGCGGCCGTCCGGCCGACCGGGTCCGGCAGCGGACCGAGGGCGCGGACCGCGGCCGGGTTCACGTACTCGACGGTGTGTACCGGGGCCATGCCGCCCGACGAACCGTCCCCGACCGGGTCCACCACGCGGAGCAGCGCGGCCGGCAGGATGAGTTCGGCCAGCACGGAGGTCAGCCGTGCCGGCAGGGCCACGCCGGTGTCCGGGTCGTCCAGCGCGTAGTCGGCCGGTGCGCACAGGGTCGCGATCGCGTCCCGTGTCGATCCGTCCAGGCGCACGGGCCCCGGCCAGACGACCAGCGCCAGCCCCGTGGGCTGACCGGCGCGCCCGAGGGGGATCAGTCCGCGTGCCGCCTCGGGAGGACTTCCCGGCAGCCGCCCTTCCGCTCCCGGGCCTTCGGGGAACCAGGCGGGTACGCCCACGGTGAGCACACGGTGCAGCGGACCGCCGGTCTCGGGCGGGACCCAGTGCCAGTGGGCGGCCTCCAGCGGGTTCGCACCGGCCTGCCCGGCCAGCTCCAGGCAGTCGGTCTCGGTACGCCGCCACAGGTAGACGGCTTTGGCGCCGAGTTGCCGCAGGCCACCCTCCAGCAGCCCCGCCGCCGCGTCCGCGGCCGTTTCGGACACCAGGACGCGCGAGGTTCCCCGGCGGATCCGACGGGCCTCCGCGGAAGAGGCCGGGACGGGCCCGGCGGTGTCCGGGGCGCCGGTCCGGTCGGAGTCCGGCCCGGCGGAGTTGACGATGTCGGCGGCCAGGTCGACGGCGCTGAGGCCGGTCGACACGGCCAGCTCCAGGAGATGGTCACGTGCCTGCGGGGCGGACACGCCCATCTGGCCCATGAGCATTCCGGCGGCCAGGTCCAGGAGGCTGCGCCGCGCACGGTCGGCGTGCAGGGCCGCCACCTCGGCCGAGAGGTCCGCGACGGCCGAGGACAGTCCGCTCTCAGACAGCGCCATCGGAACTCCAGGGCCGGTGCGGCCGGGCGGCACCGCCGCGGCACACCACCACCGCGCGCCGCCGTACCCCCGGGGCCGGGCGCCGGGACCGGCGGGGCCACGGGCGGTGGCGCCGGCTCAGCGGGGGCCGAGCCATGTGCGGAGGGCCGTGAGCAACCGGTCCGGATCGACCGGTTTGGTCACGTAGTCGGAAGCGCCGGCGGCAAGGGCCTCGGTCCGGTCGCCGGGCAGCGCCTTGGCGGTCACGACCACCACCGGCACGTCCTGCTGCCGGGGCATGGCGCGGATCGCCCTGGTGGTCGCGTAGCCGTCGAGGCCCGCCATCATCAGGTCCATCACCACCAGGTCGCCCTCCGGGTGCGCGGCCATCAGCCTGATCCCGGCCTCGCCGTTGTCCGCGGTCAGCACCTGCATGCCGGCCGACTTGAGCACCTCGGTCAGCGCGTAGACGTTGCGGACGTCGTCGTCGATCACCAGTACCGTCCGGTCCTGCAGGTCCTCGTCGGACCCGTCGCCGCCCGCCGGCCCGGCGGGGGATGGTTCGGTGGCGGCCGGACGGTCCTGCTCGTCGAAGGCCGCGGCCCGGGACCGCACCTCCGGCCTGCCGTCGTGTTCCGGCAGGTAGAGGGTGAAGCGGCTTCCCTGGCCGGTGGTGCTTTCGAGGGTGATGGTCCCGCCGAGCAGACGGGCGACCTCACGGCTGATGGACAGACCGAGTCCGGTACCGCCGTACGCGCGGTCGGCACCGCTCTCGCCCTGCTGGAAGGCGTCGAAGACGGACTCCAGCTGCTCGGAGGGGATCCCGATACCGGTGTCGGTGACCCGGAAGACCAGAACCGGGCCCGCCTCGCGCAGAGAAGCCGGCAGCTCCTCGCCGGAGGCGTTCTCGACCCGCAGGGAGACACTGCCCGCCTTGGTGAACTTCAGGGCGTTGGAGACCAGGTTGCGCAGCACCTGGCGCAGCCGGGCCTCGTCGGTGACCAGCCCCTCGCCGGCCGAGGGGGCCGCGCTCACCGTGAACTCCAGGTTCCGCTCGTCCGCCACGGGCCGGAAGGTGACGTCCACGTAGTCCAGCACGTGCTGGAGGGGGACCGGCTCCGGGTGCACCTCCATCCGTCCGGCCTCGACCTTCGACAGGTCGAGGATGTCGTTGATCAGCTGGAGCAGATCGGAGCCCGCGGAGTGGATGACGGCCGCGTATTCGGCCTGCTTGTCCGTGAGGTTCCCCTCCGGGTTCCGGGCGAGGAGCCGGGCCAGGATGAGCAGGCTGTTGAGCGGCGTCCGCAGCTCGTGGCTCATGTTGGCCAGGAACTCGGACTTGTAGAGGGAGGCCCGGGCCAACTGCCGGGCCCGCTCCTCCAGTTCCTGCCGGGCCTGCTCGATCTGACGGTTCTTCCGCTCGATGTCCCGGTTGCGGTCCGCGAGCAGGGACGCCTTCTCCTGGAGCTCGGCGTTGCTGCGCTGGAGCTCCTGCTGCCGGGACTGCAGTTCCTGGCCCCGGGCGCTGAGCTCCGCGGTCAGCTGCTGCGAGCGCTCCAGCAGCTCGTCCGTACGGGCATTGGCGATCAGCGAACTGACGCTGGCCCCCAGGAATTCGGTGAACTGTTCGAGGAAGTCCCGGTGCACCGGCGCGAACGGATGGACGGAGGCGAACTCCAGCGCGCCGAGCACCTGCCCCTCGACGACCATGGGCAGCACGATCAGCGTGGACGGGTCCGCCGCCCCCGTGCCGGAGAGGATCCGCGCGTACCCGGGCGGCAGCTCGTCCACGACCAGCACGCCGTGGTCCGCGGCGGCCTGGCCGACGAGGGACTGGCCGAAGCGGAACCGGCGGGGACCGGCCGACGGGTCGTCGGGGAGCCCGTAGGAGGCGATCGCGACGAGCTCGGCGCCCTCGGGGCCGTCCTCGACGAGGAAGAAGCTGCCGTACTGGGCCCGGACCAGGGGCGAGACCTCGCGCATGATGAGCTCGGCGACCATGGGCAGGTTCCGCGGCCCCTGGATCCCGGCCGAGATCCTGGCGAGGTTGCTCTTGAGCCAGTCCTGTTCCTCATTGGCCCGGGTCGTGGCGCGCAGCGACCCGACCATCGAGTTGATGTTGTCCTTGAGCTCGCCGACCTCCCCGGGGGCGTCCACGGTGACCGTGCGCGTCAGGTCGCCGCGGGCCACCGCGCTGGTGACCTCGGCGATCGCCCGCACCTGGCGGGTGAGGTTGCCCGCGAGCTCGTTCACGTTCTCGGTGAGCCGCTTCCAGGTGCCGGCGACGTCCGCCACCTCGGCCTGCCCGCCGAGCCGGCCCTCGCTGCCGACCTCGCGGGCCACCCGGGTGACCTCGGCGGCGAACGAGCTCAGCTGGTCGACCATGGTGTTGATGGTCGTCTTGAGCTCCAGGATCTCGCCCCGGGCATCGACGTCGATCTTGCGGGTGAGGTCGCCCCCGGCCACGGCGGTGGTGACCTGCGCGATGTTCCGGACCTGATTGGTCAGGTTCGTCGCCATCGAGTTGACGTTGTCGGTGAGGTCCTTCCAGGTGCCGGAAACCCCGTGCACCGTGGCCTGGCCGCCCAGGTTGCCCTCCGTGCCGACCTCGCGGGCCACCCGGGTGACCTCCTCCGCGAAGGAGGACAGCCGGTCGACCATCGTGTTGATGGTCTCCTTCAGTTCGAGGATCTCGCCCCGGGCGTCCACCCTGATCTTCTGGGTGAGGTCACCGCGGGCCACCGCCGTGGCGACCTGGGAGATGTTGCGGACCTGGGAGGTCAGGTTGTCGGCCATGCTGTTGACACCGTCGGTCAGCTCCCGCCAGACGCCGCCGAGGGCCGGCACCCGGGCCTGTCCGCCCAGCCGCCCCTGCCCGCCGACCTCCTCGGCGACCCGGGTCACCTCCGTGGTGACCAGCGACAGCTGGGCCACCATCCCGTTGTAGACCACCGCGATCTTGCCGGGCAGTCCGCCGGCGTCCTCGGGCAGACGTGTGTCGAGGTTGCCGTCCCGCACGGCGGTGAGCCCTGCGAGCAACTGCTCCAGTGTGCGTTCCGTCTCGTCCATCAGCAGCCCCCGGAATCCACCGTGGATTCCACTGTCGCACGAGCCCGGAGGGAAGGCCTCGCGCCTGTGGAAAACCAGTGAACCGCGCAGGTCAGAGGCACCCCGACTGGCACGGAGCCGCCCCGCGTGCTAGGCGGACGCCGTGGCCCGGGCCAGCTCGTCGACCACATCGGCGAGCCGGCCCCGCCGCTCCAGTACGGCCCGCTGCCGCGCCGCCCCGCTGCCCTCGCACCGCAGCCGCCGGACCAGGTCCTCCACCAGGGCGAGGTCCCCGGCCGCCTCCAGCCCCGGTGCCGCACGGGCCACCAGCCGGTCCACCAGGGTCCCGGCGGGCACCTCCTCGCCGCTGACGGGATCGAGCCCCCGACCGTCCAGCCCGTGCACCGCCGCCAGCTCGTGGGCCTTCAGGAGCCACCGTTCGGGCACCTCCGGCGGCGGATCGCCCTCCGCCACCTGTGCCCGCAGGCTCTCCGCCAGCCCGCGCACCAGGGCCGCGACGAGGACCACCGTGTCCACGTCGGCATTGCTGTCCGCCACCCGGATCTCCAGCGTGGGGACGTGCTCGTTCGGGCGGGCGTACCAGTAGACCATCCGGCGGTCCATCACGATCCGGTACTTGACGAGGGCGCCCACGTACGCCTCGTACTGGGCCTCCTGCAGCACCGGGGCCGGGCCGACGGTCGGCCAGCGGGAGAACGTCTTGAACCGCCAGCTGTCGAAACCGGTGTCCCGCCCGAGGCAGAACGGGGAATTGCCGGTCAGCGACTGCAGCACCGGCAACCAGGGACGCATGTGACTCGCCAGGGCCAGGGCCTCCGCCCGCCCCATGGCACCGATGTGCACGTGGCAGCCGCAGACCAGCCCGTCGTAGTCGCCCACGACGGCGGCGAATTTCCGCGCCATCCGCCGGTAGCGGTCCGAGTCCGTGACGGACAGCGGCCGTTCCGGCGGCACCACCGGCGTGCCCGTCGCCACCAGCCCGCACCCGGACTCCCCGGCCGCCGCCACCGCCACCCGCCGCAGCCGGGCCAGTTCGGTGCGCAGCTCCGCGGTGGTGGCCACCGGCACCGTGCAGACCTCCACCTGGGAAGCAAAGAACTCCGTCTGCACCTGCTCACCCAGCTCCCGCGCGGCCGAGGCGATCACCGCCGCGGCCCGCTCCGCGGGACGCCTGCTGCCCCGGTCCACCAGCAGGAACTCCTCTTCGACCCCCATCGTCAGCACACTCATCGCGATCTCCTCGCCCTGCGCCTACCCGCCGCGGGCCTGCGCACGCCCCGGGGGCCCGGGCAGGGGACCGGCGGGGCATGGCGGCGGGGGAGCTGGGCAGGCGCGCCACGTACGGCCCGGCGGGACGGCCCCGCCGGAGCGCCCACGAGAATCGGAGAACCGCCATGGGACACGGTGGAGACGTCATCCGGGAACTGACCGCCGACCACGACGAGGTCAAGGACTTCTTCGAGGAGCTGCGCGCCGCCACCACGCCGGACGAACGACGCGCAGCCGCCGACAAGCTGACGATCGAACTGGTCCGCCACTCGGTGGCCGAGGAGCAGTACCTCTACCCCGCGGTCCGCGAACACCTCGACGGCGGGGACACGATCGCCGACAAGGAGATCGCCGACCACGCCGCCGCCGAGGAGATGATGAAGAGGCTGGAGGACCTGGATGTGGCGGGGCAGGAGTTCTCCCGCTGCGTCGAAGGCCTGCGCACGGAGGTCCTGGCCCACATCAAGGACGAGGAGGAGAACCTCTTCCCCTCGCTGCGGCACACCTGCCCGCAGGCAACCCTCGACGACCTCGGCGACCGCATCCGCACGGCGAAGAAGCTCGCCCCGACCCGCCCCCACCCGGGCGCACCCTCCACCCCTCCGGCGAACAAGCTGCTCGCCCCGGGACTGGGGCTGGTGGACCGGGCCCGTGACTTCGTCACCGGACGCGGCAAGTCCTGACCGACCGGCAGCGGGAGCGGCGGTACCGCCGCCCACCCGGCGCGACCGCTCCGCCGACCCGCCGTGCCGCCCGCCACCCGGCTCCGGGGACCGTCTCCCGGAACCCGGGTGTTTCGGGCCTCCAGGCCAGGGCAGGTGCCGGACCCAGTGGACATCCCGTGCCCGCCCGAGGCGGTGAACGCCGTGACCGACCCCACCGACCCCGACACGCTTCCCCGGGACCACACCCAGGCCATCCTGGAGACCACGAAGCGCGTCGCGTCGCTCCTCAAGGAATCCGGCGTACCCTTCGCGCTCGCCGGAAGCGTCGCCGCGTTCGCCCACGGGGTGCCCGCCCGGTTCCGCCACGACACCGACTTCTGCCTGATGCGGCAGGACGCCGACGCCGCGGTGAAGGCGCTGGCCGCCGGCGGGATCACCCCCGTCGACGCCCCCGAGGACTGGCTGCTCAAGGCGCGCGACGGGGAAGAGGAGATCGACCTCATCCTCGACACCGCCGGCCGGCCCGTCGACGAGGACCTCCTGCAACGCGCCGAACTCCGCGCCGTGGACTCCGTACGCATGCCGGTGCTCGCCCCGACCGACCTCATGGACAGCCGACTGAACGCCCTGTGCGAGCACTACTGCGACTTCGCCGACCTCCTGCCCATGGCGCGGATGCTCCGCGAGCGCATCGACTGGGCACACCTCGACCGGCGGTACCGCAACCGCCCCCTGCCCGACTCCTTCCTCTACCTGCTGGAGCGCATGCAGGTGATCGAGCCCCGCGAGGAGGCCCGCCGTGACCCCGCACCACAGCGCGACGACGCCTGAATACCAGGCCCAGCACCTGCGCGAACGGCTCGCGCACGACGACATCGCCGAACTCGGCGTCCGCGTCGAGGTCCGCGGTGACACCGTCCTGGTCTGGGGGCCCGTCTCCACCCTGCGGTGCCGCGAGACCGTCCTGCGCATCGCCGGGGAGGTCCTTCCCCCGCTGCCCTGGCGCCACGACCTGACCGTCGTCAGCGCCCGGCCGCCCGACCACGGGGAGGACCTGCCGTGATCCGCGTCGCAGCCGTCGGGGACATCCACCTCGCACCCGGCAGCGAGGGAACCCTCCGTCCCGCCTTCGAGACCCTCGGCGAACACGCCGACCTGCTGCTCCTCGCCGGGGACCTCACCCGCCACGGAACCCCCGCCGAGGCTGCCGTCGTCGCCGGCGAGGTCACCGGACTTCCGGTCCCGGTCGTGGCCGTCCTCGGCAACCACGACCACCAGAGCGACCAGCCGCGCGCCGTCACCGGCATCCTCGCCGACGCCGGGGTGACCGTCCTCGAAGGCGAGGCGGCCGTCTTCCGCGTCGACGGAGCCACGGTGGGCGTGGCCGGGGCCAAGGGCTTCTGCGGCGGCTACGCAGGACGCTGCGCCAGCGAGTTCGGCGAACCCGAGATGAAGGCGTTCATCCTCCACACCCGCAGGTCCGCCGACACCCTCCGCCGGGCCCTGACCGACCTGGCGGAGGCCGGGACCGACCTGCGCATCGCGCTGACGCACTACTCGCCGGTGCCGGACACCCTGGCCGGCGAGCCCCCGGAGATCCATCCCTTCCTGGGCAGTTACCTGCTGGCCGAGGCCATCGACGAGGCGGGCGCCGACCTGGCCGTGCACGGACACGCCCACCTGGGCACCGAGCACGGGATGACCGCGGGCGGTGTCCGGGTGCGCAACGTGGCCATGCCGGTCATCGACCGCGCCTACGCCGTCTACCACCTGAACCCGCACGGCGGGGCGACCCCGTGACGGCACGGCCGGTGCCGCCGACCGTGACCCCCGACGCCGGCCCGCGCAGCGCGCCTGTGAACTCCGTTCCCCTTTCGGGTGTACGAGTGGACTGCCGGGGCAGGCGCGTCAGCGGAGCACAGCTGCGTGGACGAGATGGTCCGAGAAGGGAGCCCCGCCATGGCTGACAAGGCCAAGGGCAAGGCGGAACAGCTCAAGGGCAAGGGCAAGGAGGCCGTCGGCAAGGTCACCGGAGACGACCGGATGAAGGCCGAGGGCAAGATGGACCAGGCCAAGGGCAAGGCGAAGGAAACCATGGGCAAGGCCGAGGACCGGGCCCGCGGAATCGACGACTCCCTGCGAGGCCGCAAGTAGCGGCGCAATGCGCCGTGCCGGAACGCGGGCCCGTCACACGGGCCCGCGTTCCGCCGCGCCGGGTCGGAGATCAGGCCCGACTGGGTTTCCCCTACTGGGCTCTCCCTCCTGCGGGTTGCCGCCGGCCGGCCCTGAGGGTCGCTACCGGTCGGCGCCGCCGGCCGTGGCTCCGACGAGGGGCGGGGTGTCGAGGCCCGCGCCGTTGCGGAGGCCTTCGAGGAAGTCCCCGACCGCCTCCGTGGCCGTGCGCGTGGGCACCCAGCCGAGTTCCTCACGGGCCCGGCCCGCGTCGAGGAGCGGAAGCCGCAGGACGGCGTCCAGCAACCCGGGCGCGGCGGGGGCCAGATGCATCCGCCAGGCGGCGGCCAGAGCGGCCCGGGCCGCCGCGGCCGGCAGCGGCACCGTCCGCGCGTGCAGCAGCGCGGCCACCGCCGCCGTGTCCAGCACCGGGTCGGCGACCAGGTTGAACGGCCCCCGGACGGGCCGCACCACAGCCGCCCGGTACGCCTGGGCCGCGTCGTCGGTGTGCAGTGCCTGGAACCGGAGCCCCGCTATGGCCGGCAGCGCAGGGATCAGGCCGGGCCGGACGAGCCGCCAGGGGAGCAGCGGGCCTGCGAAGATCCGCCGCTGCTCGGACGCCGATGCCGTCTTGAACAGGAAGCCCGGCCGCATCCGCACCACCCGCATGTCGGGGTGGGCCAGCTGGTAGCCGTCGAGGTACCGCTCCAGATACGCCTTCTCCCGGGTGTACGCGGCGCCCGGCCAGCCGTGGGTGGGCCAGGACTCGTCGACGGGACGGCCGTCCGCCGGGGCCGGCGAGTACGCGCCCACCGACGAGGCGTACACCAGGGCGCGGACCCCGGCGCGGGCACAGGCGTCGAAGACCCGGATCCCGCCCAGAACATTGGTCCGCCAGGTCTCCACCGGGTCATGGGTGGGCTGGAACTTCCAGGCCAGGTGCACCACGGCGTCCGCACCCGCGAACAGCGCATCCAGATCGGCCCCGCCGGGGTCGATGTCCGCCGTCGCCCAGCGCACCCCCCGGATCTCCAGGTCCGGCCGGCGCCGCGCGGCGCCGAGCACGTCCGTCACCATCGGGTCCGCGGCCAGGGCCCGGACCACGCTCGTCCCCGCGTTGCCGGTCGCACCGGTCACCACGACCCTCATGACGCCCACCCGGCCCCGTGGAACGGATGGTGGAGCCGTGGGCGACGGCCGATCACCGACTGGTGCAGGGGCGGCCGGGAGCCGGGTGTGAACGTCCGGTCCACCGCTGCCAGCCGCAGCCCCTCCACCAGTTCGATCTGGCGTTCGGCGCGGGCCGCCAGCCGGTCGAGCGTCCCCGGGTCCAGCCGGCCGTCGGTACGGGCGAGGTTGCGGAGGGAGCGCCAGAGAGCCAGCTTGCCCTCCACTCCCAGCCGGAGCGCCTCCAGTTCGAGCACGTCGCTGAGCGGTGAGCGGGAGACCAGCCGACCGTTGAACTTGGCCCGGCCGATCTTCTCGGCGAACCGGACGGGCAGTGTTCGCGTCCGCCTGACGGATACGTCCAGGGCCCGCATGAGCTCCCCGAGGCTCCGGCGGTCCTCGGCGATCTCGTCCGCCAGTTGCCGCAAGCGTGGTCCGGCCGGGCCGCCGCGGTGCACCCGTGCCATGCGCCGGACGAGAGCGACGCCGCCGGCCGAGCCGGCGTAGTGGTCGTTGAGGTAGATACGGAGCAGGCGTTCCGGGTCCGGAGAGGACCGGGAACGGCCGGAGTCGGACTGCATGTCACCAGCTCCCATCGGAAAGCGTGCGCGGCGCGCAGCCGCCGGGAGACCGCCCACGGCGGCCGCGCGTTCCCCCCGCGCCTTCCCCGGCCGGGGGCGCGAAAACGGCGGTGGGCCGGATCCCCGCGCCCGAATCCGGCAGGCTGGGCTCAGGCACGGCGTGCTCCGGCGGGGTGCGCGTCGGGTGATTCGAGGTTGCGGGCCATCCGCTCCAGGACGAGGACCGCCGTGCGGTACTCCTCATCGGTGATGCCGGCGGTGGCCAGTCCACGGAAGGCGTCGACGCGCTCCTCCACGTCCGCCAGGCGATGGAACCCCTCGGGGGTGAGGTCGAGCAGGTCCGGTCCGGGGCGGCTCACCCAGGCATCGGTGAGGAGGGAGTCGACGGCGGCCCGCAGGGTGGCGCCGTCGGCATGCGCGGACAGGGTCGACAGGACGTCGGCGTCCGTGGCCCCGTCGGTCTGCCGGATGACGTTGAGTGCCTGCCAGGCGAGACGGGTGAGGCCGAACCCGCCCAGCATGCGGTCCATGTGGTCGGTGAGGGCCTTGTCGGTGCGGTTGAGCCAGTAGCCGATGGGCTTCACGGGTGCCTCCGATGAGGATCGATCGCTGCGCGGTGCAGTTGCTGTGTCATGCAGGAGCGTACCCGGATTTCCCTGCGCCACACAGGGAATTTGCTGTGGTCCTGACTGCCGGGACCGGCGGCCTGTCCCCCGGGCGGGGGACCGTACGATGTGCGCATGATCTCCGCCGTGCCGCCTCCGAGCCGCCGCAAAGCCGGGTACGGCTTCGCGCTGCTCGTGCTCGTGGTGCTGGCAGGGGTCCTGGGCATGCACGGTCTTGCCCCGGGGGCGGCCTTCACCGGCTCCCTGAAGACGGCGGCAGCAGTCGCCGACCACGGCGCGGGCAGCCACGGGGCTGCCGACCGAAGGACCGGCGACCGGATGACGGCCGGCCGGATGACCGCCGACCGGATGAATGCCGGCCCGATGGCTGCGGACAGTCGGACGGCGGACGGCCGGGCCGACGGCGGACACGGAACCGCCGGGCACGGAGCCGCTGCCGCGAGCCACCCGTCGGCCGGGGACTGCTCCCACACGGCCGGCGGCACGGGCCACGCCAACGGTCACGCGGACGCGATGTGCACGGCCGCAGGGGTCGTCACCGCGTACGCACCCCCGGCCCCGGCCCCCGGGCTCGCCACCGAGCCCGCCCCCGCCCCGTTCCTCTCGGGTGGGGCGGCAACCCGCGCGAGCGGGCGCGCCCCGCCCGACCTCTCCGAATTGCAGCTCCTGCGGATATAGGACCACCCGCACGGCACCCCGCCCCGGCTCCGGCCGGCGCGACGGGCTGCCGCGCCCCGGCACGTCCTCGTTCGTATCCGCGCGTGCCCTTCCGGGCCCGCGCACCAAGGAGTAGCACCGTGATGAGCAACAAGCGTTCCCTCGTACGCCGTACCGCCGCCGTCCTCGCCGCCGGCGGGGCCGCACTCGTCCTCGCCGCCTGCGGGTCGGAGGACGGCGGCGGGTCCGGACACGGCGGCCACGCCGCGAAGTCGCCCTCCGCGTCGGCCCCCGCCTCCCCGTCCGCCCGGGCATCGGCTCCGGCCGAACAGGGCCGGCCGAACGCCGCCGACGTGGCCTTCGCCCAGGGGATGATCCCCCACCACCGGCAGGCCGTGGAGATGGCCGCCCTCGCACCGTCCCGCGCGGATTCGGCCGAGGTGAAGAAGCTCGCCGAGGAGATCAGGAAGGCGCAGGACCCGGAGATCAAGACCCTGACCGGCTGGCTGACCGCCTGGGGCGAGCAGGTGCCCGCCGAGGGCGCCGCGGACCACTCCGGCCACGGTGGGTCCGGCGCCGCCGGCACGGGCGGAATGATGACCGCCGAGGAGATGACCAAGCTGAAGGACGCCGGTGGCAAGGCGTTCGACACCGCCTTCATGGAGCTGATGATCAAGCACCACGAGGGCGCGGTGGCGATGGCCAGGACCGAGAAGGCCGACGGGGCCTTCCCCGAAGCCAAGAAGATGGCCGACGCGATCATCACCTCGCAGAGTGCCGAGATCACCCGGATGAACACCCTGCTCGGCAAGGGCTGATCCGCCCGGGTGGCCGGGTGGGACGGACACCGCCCCCGCCCGGCCACCCCCGGCCGCCCCGGACCGGGCGCATCACGACCCGGTGCCCGCACCGGCGCCCGCTTCCGTGCTGCCCGCACCCGCGCCCGCAGCGTTGCGCCCGGACGGCCCACCCCCGCGCGCCACAGTGCCACCCGCTCCATAGCGTGGCGCTGTGGAAACGGCCGGGGCATCCGCGCCCGCCGCCGGCCGCCGCGGCAGCGAGGAACGAAGTCATGGGAAATCCGCACCGAACGGGCGCCGGCCGCCCGCTGGCCCTCGTCACCGGAGCCTCGAGCGGCATCGGCCTGGCACTGGCCGGGGAACTCGCAGACCACGGCCACGACCTCGTCCTGGCGGCCGAGGACGACACCCTGCACGAGGCGGCCGACCGCATCCGCCGGCACAGTGCCCCCTCCCCGGCCCGCACCCACTCCCGCGCGCATCCCCGTTCCCACCTCCACGCCCCGTCCCGCCCGCCCTCCCCAGGGCATCCGCACGTCCTCGCCGTCCAGGCCGACCTGGCCACGCAGGCCGGGGTGGAGGCGGTGTACGACGCCGTGTACGAGACCGTGCTGGTCCGCGACGCGCCGGTCGCGGTGGCCGTGCTCAATGCCGGGATCGGCCACGCGGGAGCCTTCCTGGAGTCCGAGCCGGCCGACCACGCCAGGGTCATCGACCTCAACCTCTCCTCGACCGTGTACCTGGCCCGCCTGCTGCTGCCCGGAATGGTCGAACGCGGCGAGGGCCGGATGCTGATCACCAGCTCCGCCGTCGCCGACCTGCCCGGCCCCTTCCACGCCGTGCACAACGCCTCCCAGGCGTTCCTGAAGTCGTTCGCGCTCGGCCTGGGCCGTGAGCTCGAGGGCACCGGGGTCACCGTCACCACGCTGCTGCCGGGCCTCACGGACTCCCGCTTCTTCGTACGGGCCGGCCTGCTGGACACCCGCCTCGGGCGGTCCCGGAAGACCGATCCGGCCGTCGTGGCCCGCCAGGCCCGGGCCGCACTGCTCGCCGACCGGCCGCGGGCCGTGGCGGGACCGCGCGGCGCGCGGGCCAAGGCCATGGCCGTCGGCCTGCTGCCGGAGCGCGTCCGGGTCGGCATCCACCGCTGGTGGGCCGAGCCGGGAGGCGGTCAGCGGGGCCTCTAAGTCATATGGGTGGTGCGTTTCGGATGAGGGCCGGCCCGGCCTGATCCGAAGGGCACGACCCAGGGCATCCGGGGGTGTCCACGGCACTCCCCGCAGGCGTGTCCCGTCCGGATCCGTCCACAGGGGGTGCGGTACCGGGCGTAGCGGGTCACGCTGATCAGTAAGAGGTGGCGACGGCTCCAGGGCCCGGCACCACAGCCCGGCACCACTGCCCGGCACGACCCGGAAGACAGCAGCCACGCCGTTCCGATCCGCCCGGAGCAGGCGTGAACCCCCGCTCCCCGCGAGCGGGACCCCGAAAGGAGGCGGCCCGATGAACGAGGTCGAAGCGGCTCAGGGCGACGACGTCTACCAGCCGCAGGCGGAGGCCGAACGGGCCGAGTCGCAGCCGGACATGGAGAACGCCCTCGGTGAGCCGGGTCTCGACGAGACCATGGACACCGGCTATTCGCCACCCGACCGGCCGCTGGCGGTGGCCCGCTACGGCACCACGGCCGCGGAACAGCGGGCGGGCGAAACCCTCGAACAGCGGCTCGCCCAGGAGGAGCCCGAAGGCGACCCGCGGAACCCGACCGGGAGCGGGAACACACAGGCACCCGAGTCACCGGCGGACACCGACCTCGAAGCGGCGGACCTCTCGGACTCGGACCGCGAGTCGGGTGGCCGCCGGGACGGGGACGAGGTCTCCGACGAGGACGTCACGCGCGACCCCTTCGGCGACACCCCGACCGCGGGCCGGCTCCGGGCGGGCCGGCTGACGGCGGCCGACGAGTCGGACCCGTCCCGGCACATCTCCGTACTGGCCCACGACACCGGCATCGACGGGGGCGCGGCATCGGCGGAGGAAGCGGCCGTGCACGTGATCGAGGACTGGGCCGTCGAGGAGTGGCAGGTCGGTCCCTCAGGGCCGGCCGAGGACTGAGCGGACCCCCGGCAACGGGCGCAGCAGACGGACACACGAGCAACCGGAGGTTGCCATGGAGGACCAGGGCGGTGCCGGCGGCGTGCCGCTGCACCACGGCGGGAGCGACGAGGAGCGGCGCAGGCCGCACGCGACCGGACCCGGCACGGACAAGTCCCGGAAGGCGCAGGAGGCGGCGGACAGTGCGCGCGGGGCGGACGGAGCGGACAAGCTCACCCGGGCCGCGGACACGGACGAGGCGAGCCGCCTCGACCGCCCGGAGCGCGGGGACGACGGGCACGGCGGCGGGACCCGGTGGCGGGGCCCCCGGCACGGCTGACCGGACCGGACCGGATCGGACCGAACCGAACCGAATCGGAAGGAACCGAACCGGGAGCCCCCGCGTGCCGGGGGAGTTCCGTCAGGACCGGGGCGACCTGGCCCGTACGGCCGTCACGGCGAGCGGGAACGACAGGTACCCGGGCTCGTCCATGGCGGACAGTGCCGTGTCGACCTCCGTCCGGGTGAGGGCGCCGGTCTCCAGCAGGCGCGGACCGAGCGCCGCCAGCGTCAGGGACCACCAGGTGGCCATGGGCGAGCCCGGGTGCACCGGCGGGATCGTGACCTCGACGGAGATGTCCGTGTAGCCGAGTCGGTGCAGCACCTGGGGCACCCGCAGTCCCCAGTCCGCCTCCATGCCGTACGAGTCGCCGAGGAGCTCGCTCGACGCCTTGACCGACCGGCGGACCGGATCGCCCTCGGGCATGTGGGTCAACGGGAAGTGGGCGATCTCCTCCAGCAGAACCGTTCCACCAGGAGCCAGCCAGTCGCGGATGCGCTCCACGACGCGCTCCCGCCCGGGGAGGTGCATCAGCACGCACCGGGCATGGACCAGGTCGAAGGAACCCTCGGGGAAGGGGTCCTCGGCCACGTCGTGGCGGAGCGCACGGACCTGAGCCGGAAGATCCGTCGGCAGATGGCTGGTGTCGAGGTCGGTGGCGGTGATCAGGCCGTCGGGACAGAGCGCGGCGAGCCGGGCGGCGACGGTGCCCTTGCCGGCACCGATCTCCAGCACCCGCGCGTCCCGGGCCAGGCCGGACGCCTCCAGCCGGCGGAGCGTGCCGGGATCCAGGGCGGCGGCCAGTGCGTCCAGTCGCGCCGCCTCGTCAGGGTTGGCGCGGCCGAGTTCGTCGGCGTAGTGGCTGTCGGCGGTGGGCGTGGACACGTGGTAACTCCTGCTCCGGACGGGTGAGTAAGGGGCAATCCGACGTTACGCCCTGTTCTGCGGGAATCCGCGAGCCTGACGGTCAACTCCGGCCGTCTTCCGACCGGTTTCGGTCAAATCGGCGCGACTGCCCACCCCAACTCGCCCAGTCGGGCGCTGCACTCAGCCGCGGAAGGCCTCCTGCCGCTCGGGTGAGGCCGCGGCCAGGGCGCGGGTGAGCTCGCCGATGCCCGCGCGCAGACCGTAGGCCGGAGTGCCGGGCTGCTGCCGCCAGGAGTCGTCCAGGCCGCCCGAGTCGACGGTGTCGAAGCCGAGTTCGTCGATCAGCGCCCGCACCTTCTCCTTCGCCACCGCGTCGTCGCCCGCCACCGGCAGGGCCATGCGGTTCGGATCACCCGAGGGGAGCGGCCGGTCCAGCAGGTCCTGGGCGTAGGTGCCGTTGAACGCCTTGATCACCGGATGGCCGACCTGCCGCTCCGTCCAGCGGCTCTCGGTGAGCCCCTCGTCCTCGATGCCCGGGATCCGTCCGTCCCGCTGTCGGGGGTAGTAGTTGCAGGTGTCGATCACGGCGAAACCGTCCGCCGCCCCCTCGAACAACCCGTCCGGCAGGTCGGGAACGGCCCGCAGCGGCACGGTCACCACGATCACCACCGCGCCCCGCGCCGCCTCGGCGGCGGGCACGGCGGTGGCGCCGGTCTCCTCGGTGAGTGCCTTCAGTGTCTCGGGGCCGCGGGAGTTGGCCACGACCACCTCGTGACCCAGCGCGCACAACCGCCTGGTCAGGTTGCCGCCGATGTTGCCCGCGCCGATGATGCCGATCCTCATGAGCCCGTTCCCTCCTTCTTCCTGCCCGTCCCCGCTGTCCGTCTGCGCGCCGTGCCGCCTGCTGCCTTCGCTTCAGCCTTCCCTTCGGCAAGCCTTCGCTTCCGCCTGCGTCGCAGCCGTCGCGTCAGCGTTCCGACAGCTCCGAGGGGGCCTCCTGAACGACCCAGCCGTTGCCGTCGGGGTCCTCGAACGTGAGGAACGAGTTCCAGGTGCCGCCCTTCCCGTCCTCCCATCCCTTCTCCCCGACGTGCCGGACGGGGGAAACGTCCACCCCGCGCCCGGCCAGCTCCTCACGGGCCGCCTCGATGTCGGTCACGCACAGCTGGAGACCGTGCAGCGTGCCCGGATCCATGTCCCGCGTGCCCGGCATGGGAGGCATTCCCTGGAGCAGGGCGATGGAGCAGCGCGAGCCCGGAGGGGTCAGCTGGATGATGCGGACACCGGGGGCGACCTCGTCGTCGAGGTCGACGGTGAAACCGACCCGGTCGGCGTAGAAGGTCTTCGCCCGGTCCGGATCGGACACGGGGACCGGAATGACTTCGAGCGTCCAGTTCATGCCGTCCACCGTCGCCCACCCGGCGCATCACGCGCACCCGGAACACGGAATTTCACACCACCGCGCATCTGGCCGGAAGCGGCTCAACCGTCGCGGGCACGGTCAACCCGGCAGAACCTTCCCGGGTCCTCGTCCGCGAACCGGGCCGGCACGTTGCCGCCCGGCAGCCGGAAAGGGGATCGACCATGGCAGGCCGTACGACGCCCACCCGCACCGCATCCACCCGCACCGCATCCACCCGCACCGCATCCACCCGCACCGCATCCACCCGCACAGCGCCCCTCCGCACCGCGCCCGGTCGCACCCGCGCGGTCCTCGCGCTCACCACGGCAGCCGCGCTCGCGGTCACCGGACTCACCACCCTCACCGGCGCCGCGTACGCCACGACCGGGTCGTCGACCGCGTCGACGACCGCGTCCACGGCCACAGCGACGACCACGGACAGCGGCAGCCCGGGCGGCGTCGGCCACCGCGCCACCCGGCGGGCCCTGGAGGAAGAGGTCCGGTCGTCCGGGCTGCCCGGCGGGCTCGTGGTGGCCCGGCAGGACGGGCACACCTGGGCCGGCGCCGCGGGCCTGGGCGACCTGCGGACCGGAGAGAAGCGCAGCGCCGAGGACCGCTTCCGGGCGGGTTCCATCACCAAGACCTTCGTCGCCACGGTGCTGCTCCAGCTGGAGGCCGAAGGCCGGCTCGACCTCGACGACCCGGTGGAGCACTGGCTCCCCGGCCTCGTACGCGGCCACGGGCACGACGGCCGGACCGTCACGGTGCGGCAGCTCCTCAACCACACCAGTGGCATCTTCAACTACACGGAGGACGAGGAGTTCGGCCGGCAGATCCTCGGCCGGGGGTTCCTCCGCCACCGCTACGACACGTGGAAGCCCGAGCAGCTCGTCGCGGCGGCCATGCGGAACGAGCCGTACTTCGCCCCCGGCGCCGGCCTGCACTACTCCAACACCAACTACATCCTCGCCGGCCTCGTCATCGAGAAGGCCACCGGCCGCCCCTACGCGAAGGAGGCCGAGCGGCGGATCCTGCGCCCGCTCGGCCTCGACGCCACCGAGTTCCCGGGAACGCGCACGGGCATGCCCGAGCCGTCCGCCCGGGCCTACTCCAAGCTGTCCGAGCCGGGCACGCCCCCCGACCCGGCCGGCCGGACGTACGACGTCACGCGCCTCAACCCCTCCTGGGGCGGCTCGGCCGGCGAGATCGTCACCGATGCCCGCGACCTGACCGACTTCTACCGGGCCCTGTTGTCGGGCCGGCTGCTGCCGCCCCGCCAGCTCGCGGCCATGACCGACACCATCGCCGTCCCCGAGCTGCCCGGGGCCGGGTACGGCCTGGGCCTCATGCGGGTGAGACTGTCCTGCGGGACGGAGGTGTGGGGCCACGACGGGGGCATCCACGGGTCCGGCTCCGTCGCGGTGAGCACCCGCGACGGCCGTCACCAGCTGGCCCTGAACTTCAACGGGGACTGGGCCGGGGACGCGATGAAGGTGACCGAAGCGGAATTCTGCGGCGACGGCCGACAGGACCCGCGCCCCTAGCCTCCACGCCCGCCCCGGAGCCGGCCCCCCAGCCGGCCCCAGCCAACATCCAGTCGTCCTCCAGCCATCCCCCGGCCCGCCCGACGGCCGCCCCGCCCCGGCAGCCGTCGGCCCCCCACCCAGCCCCCGTGAGGATGCGCCCCGCGCGGGGAAGGGCGCATCCTGACTGTGTGACCGGGAGAGCGACGTGACCGGGAGGCCGGATGACGGCGGACGGGTTCCGGACGAATTGGCCCTGGTGCTCGCCCAGGCCACGGTGGGCGCGATCGAAGCCGTCGGCGGCTACGCCGGTGGTGTCTACCTGCGCTCGAGCACCCCGGGGCTGCTGCGGCTGGCCGCCATCGGCGGGCTCCCCGTCCCCCTGTTCCGCCCCTGGTGGCGGATGAACGCCAACCGCCCCTACCCGGCCGCCGAGGCGCACCGCACCGGTCACGCCGTCCTCCTCGCCAACGCCGACGAGGCCATGCGCCGCTACCCCCAGCTCATGGCCGGCCTGCCCTTCCCCTTCGGCTCGCTCTACGTGCCCGTCGTCGCCGGACCCGAGCGGTTCGGCGTCCTGATGGTGCTGCGCGCCGCCACGCCGGGCGCCGTCGTCAGCGGCACCGACGGCCGCCGCATCCGCCAGGCGGCGCGCGACCTGGCCGGCCGGCTGGCCGGGCTCGCCGCGGTCGGCACGCCCGTCGTGTGGGAGGACGAGCCGGCCGGGGTCAGCCTGCCCGCCCACGCGACCACGCCGCTGCGCACCGGCCACCTCCACTGGGACCTCGACACCGGCCTGATCACCCCCGACGAGGACCTGTGCGCCATCGCCGGCCTGGATCCGGCGGACTTCCCGGCCGGCCTGGACGAGTTCACCCGCAGCTGGCTGCCCGAGGACCGCAACGGCCTGTGGGTGGTCGCCCGGGAACTGGCCGACCCCCACGGCCCGCCGGCCCGGCGCCTGGCCATGCACGCACGCGACGGCCGGCGGCTCATCCTGAACCTCGAAGCCCTGCCCGGCCGGCCGGGCAGGACCGGCGGGACCGCCGACGTCCCCGCCGGTCCCGGCCGCGCGGGGCAGGGCCACGAGGACGCGGCCGGCGGCAGCAGGCCGCTGTCCGGCCTGGTCCTCGACCTCGGCCGCGGCCCGCTCACCGACCAGGCCGCCGACCGGCTGCCCCAGGCCCTGCTGTCCCTGGACCGGCTCGGCCGGATCACGTACGCCAACGACGGGGTCCCCGCGCTCCTCGGCCCCACCCGCGCCGAACTGTCCGGCCGGGTGCTGTGGGAGGCCATGCCCTGGCTCGGGCACCCCGCGTACGAGGACTACTTCCGCGCCGTCATGATGGGCACCGACTCCGTGCAGTTCATGGCACGCCGCTCGCCCAAGGAGTGGTTCTCGGTCTTCCTGCACTCCGGTCCCGGCGGCATCACCGTCGCCGTCACCGCCGAGGAGCACCCGGCGTACGCCCCGGGCTCACGGGTGCGCCCCGGTCCCGGCCCGGGCTCCCCGGCCGACCGGGCCGGGGCCCTCTACCGCCCCGTCGCCCTCGCCATCGCCCTCACCGAGGCGGTCACCCCGCGCCAGGTCTCGGCCGTGGTGACGGACGAGCTGCTGCCCGCGTTCGGCGGCCGCCAGCTCGCCATCTACCTGCTGAACGAACGGCACCTCTACCTCGCCTGGGAGACCGGCTTTCCCCAGGGCTTCCTCGACCCCTTCGACGGGGTCTCCCTCGAAGTACGGCTGCCCGGCGTGGAGACCCTCACCTCCGGCCGCCCCATCTTCTTCGAGTCCATGGAGCACCTCGCCGCCGCCTATCCCGGCATCCCGCTCGACGCCGACGTCGGCGCCCGCGCCTTCCTGCCGCTGATCGCCTCCGGACGGCCCGTCGGCTCCTGCATCCTCGGCTTCGACCGGCCCCGCGGCTTCAGCCCGGAGGAGCGGACCGTCCTCACCGCCCTCGCCGGGCTGATCGCCCAGGCCCTCGAACGAGCCCAGCGCTACGAATCGGAGGCAGCGGTCGCCCGCGGCCTCCAGGACGCGCTGCTCCCGCGCCACCTGCCCGTCGTCGACGAGGTGGAAACCCTCGGCCGCTACCTGCCGGGCACCGCCGGCATGGACATCGGGGGCGACTGGTACGACGTCATCGAGACCGGCTCCGGGGGACTGGCCGTGGTCATCGGGGACGTCCAGGGACACGGTATTCCGGCCGCCTCCACCATGGGCCAGCTGCGCAGCGCCGTACGGGCGTTCGCGCTGAGCGGCAACGAGCCGGAGGACGTGGTCGGCGGTACCAACCGCCTGCTGATCGACCTCGACCCCGGCCAGTTCGCCAGCTGCTGCTACATCGACCTCGACCCGGCGAGCGGGGCCGCCCGCGCCGTACGGGCCGGACACCCGCAGCCGCTGCTGAGGCACCCCGACGGGCTGACCGAGGTCCTGGACCTGCCGGGCGGGGTCGTCCTCGGAGTCGACGGCGAGGCGACCTATCCCGTCACCGACCTCCACCTCGAACGGGGCGCCGTCCTCGCCCTCTACACCGACGGACTCGTGGAACAGCCGGGCACCGACATCGACGTCGGAGTGGAACGGCTGCGGGTCCTGCTCGCCGAGTCCGGCGCGGGCAGCCTGGCCGAGACCGCCGACCGCCTCATCAGGGAGGCCGGAGAGGCCGCCGACCGCCCCGACGACGTCGCCCTGCTGCTGGCCGCCCGCCACAGCCCGGAGTGGAGGCAGGCGTCGTGAACGCCATCCCCGGCTTCGGTGAACTCCACGGCCCCCTCGACGTGTCCCGGGCGGCCATGGCGGTCCTCGACGGGCAGGGCCGGGTGGTCGGCTGGAGCCCGGCCGCGGCCGAGCTCCTGGGCCACCCGGCCGACGCGGTGCTCGGCCGACCCTTCACCGACCTGGCCGTGGAACCCGGCCACCCGGCCGTGGAACCCGGCCACCCCGTCGTCGATCCCGGCCACCCGGCCGCCGTAGCAGGCCACCCGCCCACCGCTCCGGACCACCCCGCCACAGCCCCGGACCACGCCTCCACCGCTCCGGACCACCCCTCCGCAGCCGCGGACCACCCCTCCCCGGCGCCGGACCACTCCACCGCCTCCCGGGGCCGGCCCGCCACCACCCCGAACCACCCCACCGCCTCCCTCGACGACACCGCAGTACGGGAACTGCGCCCCGGCCTGCGCTGCGCACTGCGCCTGCGCCGCCACGACGGAGGCACCCTGCGCACCGCCGTCGCCGTGCTCAGCCTCTCCCCGGCCCGCGGGCACGAATTCGCCGGACCGCCCGCCGAGGACCTGTGGGGCGGCGCCCCGGCCCGGCCGGAACGCCTCCTCGCCATGGCCGACGCCGCCGAGGCCGAGCAGTGGGACGCCCTCCAGTCGATGCTGCGCGGCCTGGCCACCCAGTCCCCGGTCGGCCTGGCCATCTACGACACCCACATGCGCGTGGTGTGGACGAACCACGCCCTCGTCGACGAGATGGGCCCTTCCGAGTACGTCGGTGTCGGCCCGGACGACATGGTCACGCACGGCACCGTCCTCACCCACGGGACACCCGGCACCCTCGAAGAGGTCATGGACGGGGTCCTCGGCACCGGCGAGCCCGTCATCGAACTCCACTACCGCGGCCGCCCGCCCTCCGACCCCGACCGCGACCACGTCTGGTCCTGCTCCTACTACCGGCTCCAGGACGCCTCCGGCACCCCGCTCGGCGTCTGCGAGGAGAGCGTCGACATCACCGACCGCTACCTCGCGCAGCAGCGCCTCGACCTGCTGGTCCGGGCCGGCAGCGGCGTCGGCACCACCCTCGACATGGCCCGGACAGCCCGGGAGTTCGCCGCCGTCACCACCCCGCACTTCGCCGACTCGGTCACCGTGGACCTGCTGGACACCGTCCTCGACGGCGAGCGCCCCGTCCCCGGGACCTCCCACGACGACCGCCTCGTACGGGTCTGGCCCCCCGGCCGGCACCCCGTGCTGCACCCGCCCTCGTCCGCGGAGGCCCGCGCACTGGCCACCGTACGGCCCGTCCACGACGGCCCCCGACTGGCCGTGCCCCTGCGCGCCGAGGGCACCGGCCTGGGCGTCGTCTCCTTCGCCTGGGCGGACCGCGGCATCCCGTTCGACCCCGGGGAACTGGCGGTGGCCGACGAACTCGCGGCCCGGCTGGCGGTGTGCATCGACAACGCCCGCCGCTACGCCCGCGAACACGCCGCCGCGCTCATGCTGCAGCGCAGCCTCCTGCCGCGGCTGCTGCCGCAGCTGTCCGCCGTGGAGCTCGCCTACCGCTACCTGCCGGCCGACAACAGCGCGGGAGTGGGCGGCGACTGGTTCGACGTCATCGCCCTGTCCGGGAGCCGGGTCGGGCTGGTCGTCGGCGACGTGGTCGGGCACGGGCTGGGCGCCGCGGCCACCATGGGCCGGCTGCGCACCAGCGTCCGGGTGCTGGCCCGGATGGACCTCGCCCCCGACGAGCTCCTGACGCGGCTCGACGACCTGGTCACCCAGGGCACCAACGAACGGGCCGCGGTCCGCATCGAGGGCGAGGAGCACCCCGAGGACGAAGCCCTCGGCGTGACCTGCCTGTACGCCGTCTACGACCCGGTCTCCGGCAGCTGCACGATGGCCCGCGCCGGGCACCCGCTGCCCGCCGTCGTCGACCCGGACGACGGGACGGTGACCTTCCCCGAACTGCCGCCCGGCCCGCCGCTGGGCCTGGGCGGGCTGCCCTTCGAGTCCGCCGAGCTCACCCTCCGGCCGGGCAGTCTGATCGCCCTCTTCACCGACGGGCTGGTCCGGGCCCGCGACCGCGACCTGGACGAGCAGCTGGACGCCCTGCGCACCGTACTGACCGGCTCCGTACGCTCCCTGGACGACCTGTGCGACGAGGCCGTCGAGTCGGTCCTGCCGGCCGGACCGACGGACGACGACGCGGCCCTGCTGCTGGTCCGCACCCGGGTCCTGGGCCGGCACCAGGTGGCCGAGTGGGAGCTCACCGAGGACCTCCAGGCCGTGGGCCGGGCCCGGGCCGCGGCCGCCGCCCAGGTCCGCGCCTGGGGACTGGACGACCTGGTCTTCACCACCGAACTGGTGGTGAGCGAACTGGTCACCAACGCCATCCGCCATGCCGCGCCCGGCCCGGTGAAGCTGCGCCTGATCCGCGACCAGACGCTGATCTGCGAGGTGTCCGACAGCGGACACACCACCCCGCACATGCGGACCGCGGCGGGCGACGACGAGGGCGGCCGCGGCCTGTTCCTGGTGGCCCAGACCACCCAGCAGTGGGGCACCCGCTACACCGCCGCCGGCAAGACCATCTGGGCGGAACAGGCCCTCCACCCGGCGAAGCACCCGACGTCCCGGGCGCACCCGGAATGACACGCGCCCGGGGCCCCGGGGCGCCCGGCGCCGGTCACACCCCGCTCACGTCCCACCGGGTGACGGCGCCGCTCTCCTGCGCGACGTACAGGGTGCCGTCGGGCCCGAAGAGCAGACCGTGCGGCTCGCATCCGGGGTCCGGCAGGGGCACTTCGGAGATCCGGCCGTCGACCGTGACCCGGCCGATCCGCCCGGTGGCCCATGCGGTGAACCAGCACGCCCCGTCCGGTGCCACCGCCACCGCGTGCGGTCGGCACCGGGCGTCCGCCAGCGGGTACTCGGTGACCTCGCCCCCGGCGTCCATCCGGCCGATCCGGCCGGTGCCGATCCCGGCGAACCACAAGGCCCCGTCCGGTGCCGCAGCGAGCCCGACCGGGGCCGTACCGGCCGCGGACAGCGGGTGGGTCCGGACCTCGCCCGACACGGTGATCCGCGCCAGCGCGTCAGTCTGGTTGAGCGTGCACCACAGGGCGCCGTCGGAGCCCGCGACGACGAAGGACGGGAAGGCGCCCGCGCAGGGCAGCGCGTACTCGGTGACCTCGCCGTCCACCGTGATCCGGCCGATCCGGTCGGTGTGCATCCCGGTGAACCAGAGCGCGCCGTCGGGCCCTGCGGTGATCCCGAACGGCCCGGAACCCGCGCCGGGCAGCTCGTACGAACGCGCCTGGCCGTCGGTGGAGATGCGGCCGATCCGGTGGTCCCGGTTCCGGGTGAACCACAGGGCGCCGTCGGGGCCGGGGGCGATCAGGGACGGCCCGCAGTCGGGCGAGTCGAGTGCGAACTCGTCGAGGTGCCCGTCCGGGGTGAGCCGGGCGATGCGTCCCCCCTGCACGAGGGTGCACCAGAGGTTGCCGTCGGGCCCGGCGGCCAGGGCGTAGGGGCCCGACCCGGGGGTGCGGACGGTGTACGTGTGGAGCAGGCGGGCGGAGGCGGTGTTCGTCAAGCGGAGTCCTTCGTGATGGGGTCGAGGGCGGGACGGGAACCCGGGGGTCAGGCCGCCATGGCGACCCGTTCTGTGGCGACCTGCTCCGGGGCGGGCAGGCCGAGCCGGTCGCCCTGCCAGCGGGCGCACAGGCGGCGGTCGTGGCTGACCACGACCACGGCGCCGGCGAACGAGGCCAGGGCCGCTTCCAGTTCCTCGGCCAGTGCGGGGGAGAGGTGGTTGGTGGGCTCGTCCAGCAGCAGTACGTCGGCCGGCTCGGTCACCAGCCGGGCCAGGGCGAGCCGGCGGCGCTGGCCGGCCGACAGCGTGCCGACCGCGGCGGTGAGCCGTTCGGGGGCGAACAGGCCGAGCGACAGCAGCCGTTCGGCGTGCTCCTCGGGAGTGCCGGGGCGGCCCTCGCCGAAGGCGCCGAGGAGCGTCCGTCCGGGCGGACCCGCCTCGGTCCGCTGGGCCAGCAGACCGGTCCGGCCCCGCCGTACGACCTGCCCCCGGTCGGGGGTGACGGTGCCGGCGAGGACGCCGAGCAGGGTGCTCTTGCCCGCGCCGTTCGGGCCGGTGACCAGGAGCCGGCCGCCGGCCGGGAGGGCGAGGTCCAGCGGCGCGAGCCGCCCGTCCACCGACACGCCGTCCGCCGCGAGCACCACGCGGTGCGCGGCGACGCCGTGCGCGGCAGCGGCGCCGTCGGCGGTGCAGGCGTCTGCGGTGCAGGCGTCGGCGGTGCACGGGAAGGCGGTGAACCGCAGGGGCTCGGCCGGGGCGGGCACCGGGTCGGCCAGCAGTCGTTCCAGCCGTTCCCCGGCATTGCGCACCCGGCTCGCCAGGGACTGCTGGACCCGGCCCGCGGCCCGGTCGTAGGCCATCTTGTTGCCGTCCTTGATCGCCCGGCCGGGCGCCACCCGGCGGGCGGTGACGGCGGCGGACGCGCGCAACCGGTCCGCCTCCGCGCACCAGGCGGCGTGTGCCCGGGCACGGCGCTCCCGGTCGGCGGCCCGCTCGGCGAGGTAGCCGGCGTACCCGTTGCCGTAGCGCACCGTCCGGTGCAGGTCCCCGTCGACCTCCAGCAGCGAGGTGGCGACGCGTTCGAGGAACTCCCGGTCGTGGGAGACGGCGACGGTGATGCCGCGGCGGGCCCGCAGGTGCTCCTCCAGCCAGGCCAGGGCCGCGCCGTCGAGGTGGTTCGTGGGCTCGTCGAGCAGCAGTACCTCGGGGGCGGAGGCCAGCAGCGCGGCCAGCCGGAGCCGCACCTGCTCGCCGCCGGAGAGGCTGCCGACGGTGCGGTCGCGGGGCAGGAGGGGCAGTCCGAGGCCGTGCAGGGCGCGCTCGACCCGGGCGTCGGCCCCGTAGCCGCCGCGGAGTTCGAAGGCGGTGATCAGGTCGGCGTAGGAGCCGAGGACCTCGTCGGTGGTGTCGCCGCCGGCCATCTGCTGCTCCAGCCGCCGCATCCGGCTTTCCAGGGAGCGGATTCCGGCGAGGGGGCGGTCGATGACCTGCTGCACGGTCAGGTGGGCGGGGAGGTCCTCCTCCTGGGCGAGGTGGCCGGTGCCGCCTTCGGCGCGGACGGTGACCGTGCCCCGGTCGGGGCGTTCGGCTCCGGCGAGCAGCCGGAGCAGGGTGGACTTCCCGGATCCGTTCTCACCGACGATGCCGAGGCGCGTGCCGTCGGTGACGGAGCAGTCGACGGAGTCAAGGACGAGGCGGCCGTCGTAGGACTTGGTGAGGTCAAGCGCGGTGATCCGTGCGGTCATGGAGCGGCTCCTGGGCTGCGGGTGCGGGTGCGGGCGAGGGGCTGGAGAGGACCGCGTGAACCATCGGAGGACTCCTTAAAGCGACGACTGTTGCGTTAAGATCGTTCCATGGATGCCAGCGCACGTGCAAGCGAAGATTCCGGCCAGGCGGACCGGTCGGAACGGGCCACCCCGCGGCGCCGGACGGGCGGGCGCAGCGCCCGGGTCCGTGCGCAGGTCCTGGAGGCGGTGGGGGAGCTGCTGGTGGCCGGCGGGTACGACGCGCTGACCGTCGACGCGGTCGCCGAACGCGCCGGTGTGCACCGGACCACGGTCTACCGGCGGTGGCGGGATGCGGGGGGCCTGCTGGCCGACGTGCTCGACGCCGCGGCCGGTGACGAGTGGAGCCCGCCCGACACGGGATCGCTGGAGGATGACCTGGCCGCCCTCAACCAGGAGGTGTACGAGGCGCTGGCGGGCGGCGGGCCCAATCTGACCACGGCCCTGATCGTCGCGGGGTTCCGCTCGGCCGAGGCGGCCGGCGCCCTGTCCCGCTTCTGGGAGGACCGCTACGCGCGCTGTGCGGCGGTGGTCTCCCGCGCCGCCGCGCGGGGTGAACTGCCGGTCCCGGTGGACGCCCGGGCGCTCCTGGTCGCGGCGACCGCGCCGCTGTACCACGAGCTGCTGCTCCTGCGCGCCGCGCCGGACCCGGCCCTGCCCCGCCGGGTGGCGGCCGCTGCCGCGGCTGCGGGGCGCGCGGGCGTGTTCGCTGCGCCCGGCGGTCCGGCGTCCGCTGTCACGGCGTCCGGTGTCACGGCGTCCGGAGTCGCGGCGCGCGGTGTCACGGCGTCCGGTGGTCCGACAGGCGCTCCTTCTCGGCCTTGAGCTTGCGCCACACGGTGCCGAGGGCCGCGATGTCCCCGGCGTCGAGCAGGTCGGTGAACACCGGCGCCAGGACCTCGCGGCGGGTGGCGTCGGCCTGCTCGAAGGCCAGACGGCCCGCCCCGGTCAGGGAGACCTCGACCGAGCGGGCGTCGCGCGCGGAGGGGGTGCGGGTGACCAGGCCGCGCGCCTGGAGGGCGTCCACGACCCGGGAGACCTGGCTGCGGCTGAGCATGGTGCTGTTCCCCAGGACCGAGGCGGGCACCGGATCGGGGCTGGAAGCCAGCCACAGCATCACCTCGAACCAGGACACGGGGAGGCCGTGCTCCTTGGTGAGGGCGCGGTCGACCCGCTCGGTGAGGACCGTGCCGGCCCAGACCAGCCCGTAGAAGGCGTAATCGGCGTCAGGCATCTCGGCCTGGGTGAGCTTCTTCGGCATGACACGAGTGTAGGGGTTGCGTGTGCACACACATAAATTTATAGTGTGTGTGCACGCACATAAATGCGGAGCACCACCCGGAACCCGAACCCGAAGGGCACCACCATGTCTGCCACCCCCACCACCGGCACCGGCACCAAGACCGTCCTGATCACCGGCACCTCCTCCGGCATCGGCCTCGCCGCCGCCGTCGCCGCGGCCGAGGCGGGCTGGCGCACGGTCGCCACCCTGCGCGACCCCGCCCGCGCCGACGCGCTCCGCAAGGCCGCGGCAGAGGCGGGCGTCGAGCTCGACATCCGGCAGCTGGACGTGACCGACGAGGCGTCCGTCGCCGCCGCCGTGGACGGCGTGATCGCCGACTACGGCCGCCTGGACGCCCTGGTCAACAACGCGGGCGCCGGGCACGTAGGCACCCTGGAGAACGAGTCCGTCTCCGAGGTCCGCACGGTCATGGAGGTCAACTTCTTCGGCGTCCTGAACGTCTCCAAGGCCGCGATGCCCCACCTGCGGGCCACCGGCGGCCGTCTGATCACCGTCACCAGCGTCGGGGGCGTCATCGGCCAGCCGTTCAACGAGGCCTACTGCGCCGCCAAGTTCGCCGTCGAGGGCTACATGGAGAGCCTCGCCCCGGTCGCCCGTACGCTCGGCGTGAGCGTCTCCGTCATCGAACCCGGCGCCGTCGCCACCGAGTTCGTCAACAACATCGGCATCGACCTGGAGGGGGAGATCGCCGCCGCCGGCCCCTACGCCGACGCGATGCGCACCTACATCGACCGCACCGTGGGCCAGTTCCTGAACGGCGCCCAGACCCCCGCCGGCGCCGCCGAGTCCGTCCTGGAGGCCCTCACCGCCGAGCGCCCCGCGTTCCGCATCCAGACCTCCGACTGGGCCCGCGAGTTCACCGGCACCAAGCTGGCCGACCGGGACGGCTCGGCGGTCCAGGCCATGACGGCGACCTGGGTGGCCTGACCCCGAACCGCCGAGGGGACGCTCCGGGTGGCTCAGCGGAACGCGGCCGCGTTCTCCCGGGCCCACTCCCGGAACGCCCGGGCCGGGACCCCGGTGACCCGGAGGACCGTGTCGCGCACCTGCCGGATCTCCTCGTTCGGGTCGCCGCCGATCACGTCGAGGACCGCGTCGGCGGCCTCCTCGCCGAATGCGGCGGCCATGGGCGCGCGGGCCTGCGCGCGGCCGATCTCGGCGAAGGCCACCTCCCGGCCGAGAGCGGCCCCGATGGCCGCCGCCTGCTGCCGGGGGGACACGGGCTCCGGTCCGGTCACCGCGTAGGTGCGCCCCCGGTGGCCGGGCCGGGTGAGGGCCACCCGGGCCACGGCCGCGATGTCCGCCGGATGGACGGTCGGCAGGGCGGTGTCCGCGTACGGCGCCTCGACGGTCTCCCGTGCGCGGACGGCGTCAGCCCACATCAGGGTGTTGGAGGCGAACTGCGTCGGCCGCAGGACCGTCCATCCCATCCCGCTGTCCCGCAGCAGCCGTTCGACCTCCAGGTTCCGGCGGGCCGGTCCGAGGTGCGGATGGGTCTGGACGGTGATCGACGACACCAGCACCACGTGCTCCACCCCCGCCCGCCGGGCGGCCCCGAGGAACTCCGCGTCGGGGCCGAGTCCCGGGAGGAGGAACACCGCGCGCACCCCTTCCAGCACGGCGGGCAGCGAGTCCGGGTCCGAGAGGTCGCCCTCCACGGCCTCGACCCCTTCGGGGAAGACGGTCCGCGAGGCGTCACGGGTGACCGCCCTCAGCGGCCCGGCACCGCCGGCGCTCAGCTCCTCCAGCAAGGCACTGCCGATGTTTCCGGTGGCTCCGGTCACGAGGATCACGGGTCTGTCCTTCTCGTCGTCGGGTGAGTGGGTCGTCGGGTGATCGACTGCGGCCACCCTGCAACCCCAACCGGGCTTCAGGTCAAGATCACCGTCGCCGTCCCACGACGTCGTGGCCGCCCTCGCCGAGGCCGGCCTCCGCACCGAATGGGACGGCGACCCCGGCCGGGCCGTCACCGTCACCCCGCTCGACTGGCGCCGCCGCCTGGTCGGTCAGGAGCCGACTCCGTGGCGGCGGCGCGAGCGCGCGGCGGTGCCGCGGGGCCGGGGTGCCGGCGCGCGTCAGCCCCGGGGGGCCGGCTGGGCGTCGGCGAACTGGACGTACTCGATGACGGCACCGCCAGGGTGGCGCACCGTCAGATTGCGTCCGGTGGGCACCTCGTTGGGGCCGCTGAGCACCTCACCGCCGAGCTTCCCGGCCAGTTCCAGCACCTCCTCGATCGAGCTGACGATCGTGGTGGCCTGGACGTTCCGGAAGGGGGCGAGGTCCGCCTCCGCGCCGGCGACCAGCAGATAGCCGCCGACGCTCGCCAACTCCAGCCCCCGGTAGGGGAACCGGAGGGTGGGCTCCTGCCCGGTCAGCGCGGTGAAGGTCGGCAGTGCGGTGTCCAGGTCGTCGACGTAGACGCGGGCGAAGGTCGCGAGTACCGGCAAGACATCCTCCGGGGCAAGGGGCGGGACGGGCCGTTCGACAAACTGTTGATCATGCTAGCCCCGCGGGCCGGGAATCGCGGCCGGGAGATCCGCCCCCGACGCCGTTCCATAAGTCCTCATGGCGATCAAGTGGAGTCGGTTGCAAGGGAGTTCGGCGTAAGACAGGCTCTTCTCCGGGGGGAACGCACGTACCACCGCACCGCGGGCCGGCGGTATCGCGCTGCCCGCTCGCGGATCCCCCCGTCCGGTCCGGTACGCCCCGGGCGCAACCGGACCGTCGACCCGTGTCGCAGGGGCACGGGCGAAGTGGGGGGAGTAGGAACGTGTTGTTCCCCAGATTCGGCTCACGGCGTGGCGCTGCCGCGACCGTGGCCCTTCTCGCGGCGGCGGCCACCGTCGCCGGCGGGCTCGCATCACCCGCCGTGGCGGCCGAAGCGGAAGGCGTCGTCCAGTACGCCGGGGCGCCCAACGCGGTACCCGGAAGCTACGTCGTCATGCTCAAGGACACCGGCGCGAGCGCCGCCGCGCAGCGCGGCCCGTCCCTCGCCGCCCGGTACGGCGGCAAGCTGGACAAGACCTACGACTCCGTCTTCCAGGGGTTCTCGGCGGAGCTGTCGGAACGCCAGGCGCGGCGGCTGGCCGCGGACCCGGCGGTGGCGGCCGTCGTCCAGAACCGGCAGGTCAAGCTGGACGCCTCCCAGCCGAACCCGCCCTCCTGGGGCCTCGACCGCATCGACCGCCGGCGGCTCCCGCTGGAGAAGCGGTACGACTACCCGGACTCGGCGGGGCAGGGCGTCACGGTGTACGTCGTCGACACCGGCGTGCGCATCAGCCACAGCGATTTCGGCGGCCGGGCCCGCTACGGCTTCGACGCCATTGACGGCGGCACCTCCGAGGACGGCCACGGCCACGGCACCCACGTGGCGGGCACCGTGGCCGGCGCGACGTACGGCGTCGCGAAGAAGGCGAAGATCGTCTCCGTGCGGGTCCTCAACAGCCAGGGCTCTGGCACCACCGCGCAGGTGGTCGCCGGACTCGACTGGGTGACGAAGAACGCCGTCAAGCCCGCCGTGGTCAACATGAGCCTGGGCGGGGACCCGGACGTGGCCCTGGACACGGCCGTGAGCAACTCGATCAAGGCCGGTCTCACCTACACCATCGCGGCCGGCAACGAGGGCAAGGACGCGTCCACGCACTCCCCGGCGCGGGTGCCCACCGCGATCACCGTCGGGGCCACCAACGACATCGACAGCCGCGCCTCCTTCTCCAACACCGGCAAGCTCGTCGACCTCTTCGCCCCCGGCGAGGACATCCTCTCCGCCGGCAACGGGTGGGACCAGGACGCGCGGATCCTGTCGGGCACCTCGATGGCCGCCCCGCACGTGGCCGGCGCCGCCGCGCTGTACCTCTCCACGCACAAGACCTCCACCCCGGCGCAGGTGGCGACGGCCCTGACGACCAACGCCACCACCCGCTCGCTCCAGGACATCGGCTCCGGCTCGCCGAACCGCATCCTCTTCACCGGCACCCCGCGCCCGCCGGGCCCGCGCTTCTGGAACGGCACCAACCAGACCATCGACGACAACACCATCTGGTCGGCCATCAAGGTCACCGGAGTGCCCGGCAACGCGCCCTCCGACCTCGACGTCGAGCTCAACATCAAGCACGACTGGCCGGCCGACCTGAAGGTGGAGATCAGGGCGCCTGACGGCAGCTGGTACCGGCTCCGCCAGGAAGGCACGTACGACGGCCGCAGCGGTGCCATCATCGGGATCTTCCGGGTCAACGCCTCCTCCGAGGTCGCCAACGGCACCTGGAACCTGAGGATCCAGGACAAGGCCGAATACTTCGGGGGCTATCTCGACAGCTGGGCGATCGGCTTCTAGTCCGGCCCCCCGCCCGTTCCGCCCTGCCCCGCCCGGACCGGCTCCGGGCGGGGCGCTCCCTGCTCCCTGCTCCCCGCTCCCCGCCGCTCCGGCGCGCCCCGCCCCGCTGCCCGCCTCCCCGCCGCGCGTGTGCATACAGTGACTCCGCGTGCGCGTCAGGTGAGCCAGAGGGTGAGAAGGGGCGACGGCGATGACGGCGAAGAAGATCATCACGGTGTTCGGTGCGACCGGCCGGCAGGGCGGCGGCATGGCGCGGGCCGTCCTGGCGGACCCCGACTCCGGATTCACGGTCCGCGCCGTCACCCGGCACCCCGACTCCGCCCCGGCCCGGGAACTCGCCCGGCTCGGGGCCGAGGTGGTCCGGGCCGACCTGGACGACGAGGCGAGCCTCGGCCCGGCCTTCGAACACGCCTACGGCGCCTTCCTGGTCACCAACTTCTGGGAGCACATGTCCGCCGAGCGGGAGAAGACCCAGGCCGACACGCTCTCCAAGGCGGCCGCGCACGCCGGCATCCAGCACGCGATCTGGTCCACGCTGGAGGACACCCGCGAGTGCATCCCGCTCGACGACGACCGGATGCCCACCCTGCAGGGCTCGTACAAGGTGCCGCACTTCGACGCCAAGGCGGAGGCCGACCGGTACTTCACCGAGGAAGGCGTCCCGACGACCTTCCTGCGGACCACCTTCTACTGGGAGAACCTCCTCGGCGCCTTCGCCCCGCAGCGCGCCGACGACGGCGTCGTCGAGCTGGTGTTCCCGATGGGGGACAAGAGGCTCGCCGGCATGGCGGCCGACGACATCGGCCGCACCGCGCTGGAGATCTTCAAGCGGGACACCGACCTGATCGCCGCCACCGTCAGCATCGCCGGTGAGTTCCTCTCCCTCCCGGAGATGGCCGCGGCGCTCACCGAGTCGCTCGGGGAGACCGTCCGGTACCGTCCGCTGACCCCCGACGCCTTCCGCGAGCTGGGCTTCCCGGGCGCCGACGAGGCGGGCAACATGTTCCAGTACTACGCCGACTGCGAGGACCGCTTCACCCACGCCCGCGACCTCGACGCCGTCCGCGCCCTGAACCCCGCCCTGCAGGACTTCCGCACCTGGCTCGCCGCCCACACCGACGAACTCCGCCTCGCCTGGAAGTGACCGCCTCCGGCCGGACGTGACGGCCCCGCCCCGAAGAGACCGCCGCACCGCCGCATACCCGGCCCCGCCCCGGGAACGCGCCGGACGGGCTCCGGTGCCAGGCTGGAGGTGGCACCCGGCAGGCTGGAGGTGGCAGCGATGGTGCGATCCGTCGGCATCGACCTGGGGACGACGAACTCCGTCGTGGCCGTGCTGGAGGGCGGCGAACCGACCGTCATCCCGAACGCCGAAGGGGCCCGGACCACCCCGTCCGTGGTCGCCTTCGCCAAGGGCGGCGACGTCCTCGTCGGCGAGCTGGCCAAGCGCCAGGCGGTCACCAACGTGGACCGCACCGCCCGCTCGGTGAAGCGCCACATGGGCGACCCGCACTGGCGGTTCCCGCAGGACGGCGACATCGACGGCAAGCGCTACACGGCGCAGGAGATCTCCGCCCGGGTGCTGCAGAAGCTCAAACGGGACGCCGAGGCATATCTGGGCGAGGACGTCACGGACGCGGTCGTCACCGTGCCCGCTTACTTCAACGACTCCCAGCGCACCGCCACCAAGGAAGCCGGGGAGATCGCCGGGCTCAAGGTGCTGCGCATCGTCAACGAGCCCACCGCCGCCGCCCTCGCCTACGGTCTGGACAAGGGGAACGACCAGACCATCCTGGTCTTCGACCTCGGCGGCGGCACCTTCGACGTGTCCCTGCTGGACATCGGCGAGGGAGTGGTGGAGGTCAAGGCCACCAACGGGGACACCGACCTCGGCGGCGACGACTGGGACCAGCGCGTCGTCGACCACCTGGTGAAGCAGTTCAGGAACGGGTACGGCATCGACCTGTCCAAGGACAAGATGGCGGTGCAGCGGCTGCGGGAGGCCGCGGAGAAAGCCAAGATCGAACTCTCCTCCGCCACCGAGACCACGATCAACCTGCCGTACATCACGGCCTCCGCCGAAGGACCGCTCCACCTGGAGGAACGGCTCACCCGGTCCCAGTTCGAGCAGCTCACCGAAGACCTCCTGGAACGCTGCAGGACCCCGTTCCACCAGGCGATCAAGGACGCCGGGACCAAGGTCTCCGACGTGGACCACGTGATCCTGGTCGGCGGTTCCACCCGCATGCCCGCCGTCACCGAGCTGGTCAGGTCCCTCACCGGCAAGGATCCGCACAAGGGCGTGAACCCGGACGAGGTCGTGGCCATCGGTGCGACCCTGCAGGCCGGTGTCCTCAAGGGTGAGGTCAAGGACGTCCTGCTGCTGGACGTCACCCCGCTGTCCCTCGGTATCGAGACCAAGGGCGGCAT
>NZ_JBFBGR010000041.1:0-67481 GCF_040684755.1 Streptomyces sp. NPDC089799
CCTTCGTCGCGTCGCCCGGAGGGCGATGGCCCGTTGGGCCACCCTTGACAGGCCTGCCGGCCCCGCAACGACAAGGACTGTCGGGCCGCCCCCGGGGGACGGCACGGGGGGACCGAGGGCACCTCGGGTCTGGCGTTGGCGGGCACGGGCAGCGGCTCCGCTCGGCCAGCCGCCCTCCGGGCGGGAAGCCGAATCGCAGTCGACGGGATGACTGCACGAAACGACGCCCAGGGCGCATCAGATCGCTACGCGCTCCTGTCTCTCAGCGGATTGGGCCTGGCTATCGTGCGAGGGCCGTTTCAGGCCAGTGATCAGCTCTTACGATCGCGTCCATGTCGACCACACCATCCGTCCCTGTCCTGCGCGGCAGCGGCGGCGCCGTTCTCTGCTACGAAGATGAGGCACTGACGCTGCGCCGCGGGGACGAAGAGATACGCATCCCCTTGCAGGCCGTGCGGGAAGTCATACCGGACCGCCGGGCCGTGACTGTCGAACTGCGGGTCCCCGCCGGCGGCACGCCCGTCACGCACCGAGTTCGTGGCGTCAGCGAGGCTGCGGCAGGCCTGTTCGCGATGGGGGTGGGCGCGGCCCTGGCCGCGCTGCCGGAGCCGGACCCGTCCTTCGACGGCGCCTCGCTCGTGACGACCCGCTCGCTGCGCACTCCGGGGCCGTCCCCCAGCATCGGCGAGAGGGCAAGGCATCACAGCTTCAAGGTGATCGCTTTCGGGCCCGGCCTCGTCGCACTCATCCTGACCTGCGTGCTGTTCATCATGCACGGAGAGGCGGGCATGCTCCTTCTCGCGGTCCCGATGGGACTCGTGAACGTGTTGTTCAACGCCGTGAGTGCCGGCGCAGCTTACGGGACCCTCCGCATGTGGCGTCTCCCCCGGCACGTCATCACGGTGATGGCCGTGCGCACCAGTCCGAACGGTGCGCCGGGGAAGTACAAGTACACGGACCCGAGCGGCCAGACCCACAGCTGCGACCGGAACACGTACGCGAGCCAAATCGAAATCAGCTACCACCCGGACCACCCCGGCCAACCGGTCGATATCCATCCCGTCTCCACACGTGTGGCGGCCACCATCGGGACCTTGCTGCTGTGGGCCGTCACGGCGGGCCTCATCTTCGTGGCAATGATGGCCGCCACCCATTGACCCTCACGTGCGGACTGCAGAACGTCAGCCTGGGGCTGCCGACGTCGGTCTGACGCCGAGAGCTGCCGCGACGAGAGGTCTCCCTGTTTGCGCCCGTCAACCTGTCTGCGGACGCTGCCATCCGATCGGTCCGCACACGGACGGCCTGTCGGCCGCCATGCCCTGAATGCCCACGTAGCGATCGACGGCGGCCTATGTCCGGCCACCGGCGGGCCGGATTCGCCTTCCGGCAGGAGCACGTAGCGATCTGACGCGCCCTGGCCGCCCTTTCGTGCAGTCATCCCGACGACTGCACTTCTGCTTCCGCCCGGAGGGCGGCCGGCCGAGCGACAGCCGCTGCCCGTGCCCGCCGAAGCCAGAGTCGATGGCGCCTCGGTCCCCCCGTGCCATCCCCCGGGGGCGGCCCGACAGTCCTTGTCGTTGCGGGGCCGGCAGGCCTGTCAAGGGTGGCCCGAAGGGCCATCGGCTTGCCGACGCGACGAAGGAGCGCCCTTGACAGGACTGACGGACCCGTAATGACACTGGGACTGACGGGCCACCCCCGGGCACCCCTGCGATTCCGTCCGGGCGGAGCCACGGCACACCCCCGACCGAGCCCGGTGGGGCCGGGGGGAGTAGCGGGCCGCCGCAGTAGCGCCGTAGACAAAAGGGCCGGGCCCGTGGGATTCCCACGGGCCCGGCCCCTCGTCTCGGCAGCAACCGCCGACGGTCAGACGCGGTCCGCCGCGATCAGGACGTACTGGAACGAGCCGTCCTCGTAGGACTTGATGAAGGCCTCCTCGATGCCGGTGACCAGGGAGGAGGTCGCCCGCAGCTTCCAGTACGGGAGGGTGTCCGGGGTCAGGTCGATGATGGCCTGGGGGACGAGGCGGTTGTCGGCCATGGCCCGCAGGTACTCGCGGCGGGAGTGGATGTTGCACTCGAAGTGGGCGTTGATCTGGGAGACCCACTTCGAGGGCTGGCCGTAGCGCGGGTTCCAGCAGCCCGTGATGGTCACGTAGCGGCCGCCCACGGCCAGGATGCGGGAGTGCTCGGCCATCAGGTCGTGCAGATCGACGTACATGCTGGACTCGTTGTTCCAGGAGCCCGCCGCCTGGCCCGTCTCGAAGGGCATGTCGAGCATGTTGCAGACCCGGGAGCGGACGGAGTCCGAGATGCCCAGTTCGGCGGCCCGGTTGTTGCCGAAGTCGGCCTGCTTCGAGGAGAGCGTGACGCCCTCCACCTTGCAGCCGAAGCGCTGGTGGGCCATGACCATGGAGCCGCCGCGGCCGCAGCCGGCGTCGACCAGGGTGTCGTCGTGGCCGATGGACCCCAGGTTGTCCAGCAGGACATCGGTCTGAGCCGATTCCAGGCGGTGCAGCTCGGCGACCAGCTTCTTCTCGTACGCGCTGTCCTCGGTGTCGCCGAGGGCGGCGTGGTCGACCTCACCGATGCCGTAGTGGTGGTGGTAAAGGCCGTCGACGTCGCCCAGGCGCAGGTTGACCGGCCGGGCCTCGGCGTTCCAGTAACGGGCGATGTCGCCCTGGTAGGGGGTCGCCGGGGCGGGGATGAACGCGGCGGTGGAGGGGCTGATCTCGGTGGTCACGTATATGTCCAATCCTGTTACCGGAAGTCGGTCGGCTATCAGAAGTCGGTGGGGTTACCGGAAGTCGGTGGGTTACCGGAAGTCAGTGGGTTACCGGAAGTCGGTGGGTTACCAGAAGTCGGGCAGGCTGTAGCGGTAGGTGTTGTTCATGTGCCAGTAGTGGTTGCCGTCGACCCATGCGGCGACGCCCCGGAGGAATCGCAGGACGCGGGGGTCGGGGCAGGAGGCGGCCAGCTCGGCGGAGGCCGACTCGAACTCGTGCATGAGGTCGTTGTGGACCTCGACCGCCTTCAGGTAGGCGTCCTTGTCGGACAGGCCCTCGCGTTCGGCGATCACCACCGGCAGGTTCAGGTGCTTGCCGCGGGCGTCGAGTTCCTTGGTGTACGAGTACAGGTCGTTCATCACGGTGGTGGCGTTGCCCGCGAGCGCGATGACGCGCTGCATGGGGGGCAGCGCGTGCAGTTCGGCCGGGAGTTCGTAGCCGCCGACCGTGTCGGTGATGGTCGGGCAGGGGCGGAAGTTGTTGAACTGCCGCATCCCCAGGTACTCCCACACCTCGGGCACGTAGTCCGTCTGGGCCCAGGCGGCCTCGGCGAGGTAGCCCATGTGCAGGCGGGCCATGTCGTGCCGGAAGCGGTCGGCCTGGGCCGGGGTGGCCATGTGGGTGAAGTACTCCATGGCGGAGCGGTAGGAGCGGCGCGCGGCGTCCGAGAGGAGCGATTCCTCCCAGGCCGCCCCGTACGCCTTCGTGGTGTGGACGGGGTCGAGGGCGGTGTGCGCCATCAGGAGCCGTCCGCCGAGGCCGACGGGCGAGCCGCCGTGGTCCTCGCAGTAGACGTCGTCGACCACGTTCTCGGCGACCATCAGCCGGGTGGCGACCATCAGGTGGTCGACGGTCGGGGCGTCCGGGTGGCAGGCGACCATGTAGCGGCCCACGGAGAAGCCGTCGAACTGGTCCTCCCACTCCGGCGGGTACGCCTCCACCTCGTCCACAGCCCACCGCTTGATGCGGCGGCTGACCTCCGCGACCCGTACGGGGTCGGGCTCGGCGATGGGGTGGTGGTAGAGGCCGGGGATCGCCCTGCCTTCCGCACGGGCGGGCGGGGAGGCGGTGGCCTGGTCGGGCAGGAGCGCAGCAGCGGCGGTCGCTGCTGCGGTCGCTGCGGCCGTCAGGTCCGCCGGGGTGGCCGGGGCCGGGTCGGCGGCCGGCGGCTGCTCGCGCGGGGTGAAGTACAGCCCCGAGGTGCCGACCCCGCTGGGGCCGCGCATGATCCGCTCCAGGGCGGGGTGCGCCTCCCGGGCCGGGGTGCCGGTGGCGGCCTCCCGTTGCGGCGCGGCGACGAGGTCACCGCCGGGGGCGTCCGCGCCGAAGTCCACGCCGGGGGCCGCAGCCGGGGCTGCGGTGGGGACGGGCGCGGGTCCGGGGACGGGCGCGGGTCCGGGGACGGGCGCGGGTCCGGGGACGGGCGCGGCTGCGACAGGGTGCGCAGCCGCGGCCGGGGCTGCGGCAACCGGCGGTTCGGGGATCGACGGGCGGGCGGCCGGCCCGAAGGGCAGTGCGGGCACGGTCGGCAGCGCCCGCCGGGGGGTCCCGGCCGGGGCGGCGGACCCCTCGGGCGTCCCGGCCGCGGTGCCGGCACCCACCGCGGCACCCACCGCGGCCGCGACGGCGGCCACCGCGGCGACCGCGTCCGTGACGGCATCGCCCGACGTGACGGCATCGCCCGCCGGGAGGGCGTCGACGCCGCGGCCGTGGCCGTGCGCGCCGAAGCGGGCTGCGGCGCCGGGCAGGCTCGGCTGAAGGGGGGAAAGCCCGGGCTCGGGCATCCAAGGCTCCTCGGTGAAGTGAGTGGTAGGTCCCTCCCGGGCCCCGGTCCGCGTCCGCGCGCCCGCCCCGCCGACCTGCCCGGGGGAAGGCCCGGGCGGGTCGGGGCGGAAGCGTCGGAGGGAGGGGGAAGGGCCCGGGAGGGCCCTGGACGGGGCCGGGACGGCGGCCCCGCAGTCGGTTCCGCATACGGGTTCCACGCCGCCTGCGGGTTCGGCACCGCTTGTGCGTCGGCACCGCTTCCGGGTTCGGCACGGCCTGCGGGTTCGACACGGCCGACAGGTTCGACACGGCCGACGGGCTCGGTCCCGCCCGGCAGGCCGGTCCCGCCTACAGGCCCGGTCCGGCCCGCAGGCTCGGTGCCCACAGGCGCGATCCCACCCACAGGCGCGATCCCACCCGCAAGCGCGATCCCACCCACAGACGCGATCCCACCCACAGACGACGCGATCCCGCCCGCAAGCGCGGTCCCGCCGGCCGGCACACAGTCCCGTCGGCCGGCTCAGTCCTGCCTGCGGGCGATCTGTACGTTCTCCAGCACGCCGAGCGCGTCGGGCACCAGGACGGCGGCGGAGTAGTAGGTGGTCACCAGGTAGGACATGATCGCCTGCTCGCTGATGCCCATGAAGCGCACCGACAGGCCCGGCTCGTACTCCTCCGGCAGCCCGGTCTGGCGCAGGCCGATGACGCCCTGGTTCTCCTCGCCGGTACGCATGGCGAGGATGGAGCTGGTGTTCTCCTTGCTGATCGGGATCTTGCTGCAGGGCAGGATCGGGACGCCGCGCCAGGCCGGGACCTGCTGTCCGCCGAGGTCGACGTGGTCCGGGTAGAGCCCGCGGGCGTTGAACTCGCGCCCGATCGCCGCGATGGTCTTGGGGTGGGCGAAGAAGAACTTGGTGCCGCGACGGCGGCACAGCAGCTCGTCCATGTCGTCCGGGGTGGGCGGACCGGAGTGGGTCTGGATCCGCTGCTTGAAGGAGGCGTTGTGGAGCAGGCCGAACTCGCGGTTGTTGACGAGTTCGTACTCCTGCCGCTCGCGCAGGGCCTCGATGGTCAGCCGGAGCTGTTCCTCGGTCTGGTTGTGCGGCCCGTTGTAGAGGTCGGCGACCCTGGTGTGGACCCGGAGCACGGTCTGCGCGATGGAGAGCTCGTACTCGCGCGGGTTGAGGTCGTAGTCGACGAAGGTGCCGGGGATCTCCGGCTCGCCGATGTGGCCGGCCGACATCGCGATCTCGGCCTCGCCGTGCTTGTTCTGCCGCTGGAGCGGCAGCGAGCTGAACCGCTCCAGGTGCCCCTGCAGGGCGGGGGCCAGGGCGGCCACGGCCTCGAAGTCGGCGCGGGAGAGGGTGAGCAGGGTGCCGGGGGTCTCGGCGGTGGCCGTGTAGTCCCAGGTGGCGTCCGCGTCGAGCAGGGCGTTCTCGCCGAAGTGCTCGCCGTCCGCGAGCACGGCCACGCGGACCTCGTCCCCGTACTTGCCGACGGAGGTCTGGCCGATCCGGCCGTGGGCGATCAGGTGGATCTGCTCGGCGGGGCCTCCGCGCCGGACCAGGACTTCGCCCGCCTGGAAGTCGCGCTGGACGCAGCGGTTGGCGAGGCCGATCAGCACGCCTTCGTCGTCGAAGCCGCGGAGCAGGGCGAGTTCGCCGAGCTCGCGGGGGATCACGCGGACGGCGGCGCCGTCCTGGACGAACTCGATCCGGCCGTCGCCGACGGTGTAGGTCAGCCGGCGGTTGACCCGGTAGGTACCGCCCTTGGTCTCCACCCAGGGGAGCGTCCGCAGCAGCCAGCGGGAGGTGATCTCCTGCATCTGCGGGGCGGACTTGGTCGTGGTGGCAAGGTTGCGGGCCGCCGCCGTGGCCAGGCTGGACTGCCGCGGGGGCTGCAGCTGTGCCTCGGGGCCGGTGTCAACGCTCATCGGACGAGAACTCCTTCGCAGGGGCCGTGGACGGCGGGCATCCCCGCGTCACCGGTGAAAGAGAAGAGAAGAAATGAAGAACGGAGAAATGGAGGAAGGGGGGAATGGGGGTGGATGTCGGGGAATCCGTGGAATCCGTCCAGATCCTGGGGAACAGTAACGGCCCGTGCGTCCATTCGACCCCACGAACCGGCTGGCATTACCTCGATACGGTGATCTTGTGCGGCGCAGTGTTTGCCGGGCTGATCAGCTGCATTTCGGCCGTGACCGAGAACGGCCCCCGTCGTCCCGCCCCCACGGCCGGGAACATCCCCCGGTTCCCATCCCCTCCGGCCGGGAACACCCCCCGGCGTCCCACCCCTTCCCTCCTGCGGGCCCGCCACCTAATCTGACCCGCCGTCAGACAAATGGCCCCGCCGGGAGGCGACATGCTGCTGCAAGGGAAGACCGTCATCGTCTCCGGCGTCGGCGCCGGGCTCGGCCACCAGGTCGCCTCGACCGTCGTACGGGACGGCGGGAACGCCGTGCTCGGGGCGCGCACCGAGGCCAACCTCGCGAAGTCCGCCGCCGAGATCGATCCCGACGGCACCCACACCGCCTACCGCACCACCGACATCACCGACGAGGCCCAGTGCCGGGCCCTGGCGGAGCTCGCCGTCGAACGCTTCGGCCGGATCGACGCCGTCGTCCACGTCGCGGCCTGGGACTCGTACTTCGGCGGCCTGGAGGACGCCGACTTCGGGACCTGGCAGCAGATCCTCGACGTCAACCTGCTCGGCACCCTCCGCATGACCCGGGCCTGCCTCCCTGCACTCAAGGAGAACGGCGGATCGGTGGTCATCGTCGGCACCCAGTCCGCCGTCGCCGCGCCGAACGAGGTGCAGCAGGCCGCCTACGCCGCCTCCAAGGGCGCCCTGACCTCCGCGATGTACTCCATGGCCCGCGAGCTCGGCCCGCACCGGATCCGGGTCAACACCGTGCTGCCCGGCTGGATGTGGGGGCCGCCGGTGCAGGCGTTCGTCACCTTCACCGCGCACGGCGAGAACGTCCCCGAGGAGACCGTCAAGGCCCGGCTCGCCGAGCGCATGGCCCTGCCGGAACTCGCCACCGACGGTGATGTCGCCGACGCCGCGGCCTTCCTCGCCTCGGACCGGGCCCGGGCGATAACCGGCCAATCCCTGCTGGTCAACGCCGGAGAGCTGATGCGATGACGACCGATCGTATGCTCGGCGCATGACCAATACGGGGAATCTGCCCGCCGACGCAGCTCCGACCGACAACGCCATGCGCCGCGCACTGCGGCGGGCCCGCGACGGCGTCGCGCTCGACGTGACGGAGGCCGCCGTCCTGCTCCGGGCGCGCGGCGCCGACCTGGAGGACCTCACGTCCTCCGCCGCGCGGGTCCGCGACGCCGGCCTGGCCGCCGCCGGCCGGCCGGGCGTCATCACGTACTCGAAGAGCGTCTTCATCCCGCTGACCCGGCTGTGCCGCGACAAGTGCCACTACTGCACCTTCGCGACCGTGCCGGGGAAGCTGCGCCGCGCCGGGCACGGGATGTACATGTCCCCCGACGAGGTCCTCGACGTCGCCCGCCGCGGCGCCGAACTGGGCTGCAAGGAAGCGCTGATCACCCTCGGCGACAAGCCTGAGGACCGCTGGCCCGAGGCCCGCGAATGGCTCGACGCGCACGGGTACGACGACACGCTCGCCTACGTACGGGCCATGTCGATCCGCATCCTGGAGGAGACCGGCCTGCTGCCGCACCTCAACCCGGGGGTCATGTCCTGGGCCGACTTCCAGCGGCTCAAGCCCGTGGCGCCGTCCATGGGCATGATGCTGGAGACCACGTCGGAGCGGCTGTGGTCGGAGCCCGGGCAGCCGCACCACGGCTCCCCCGACAAGGAGCCGGCCGTCCGGCTGCGGGTGCTGGAGGACGCCGGCCGGTCCTCCGTGCCCTTCACCTCCGGGCTGCTGATCGGCATCGGCGAGACCCTTCAGGAGCGGGCGGAGTCGCTGTTCGCGCTGCGCCGCGTCTCCCGCGCGTACCACGGCGTCCAGGAGCTGATCATCCAGAACTTCCGCGCCAAGCCGGACACGGCGATGCGCGGGATGCCGGACGCCGAGCTGGACGACCTGGTGGCCACCGTGGCCGTGGCCCGGCACATCATGGGCCCCGCGGCCTGCCTGCAGGCCCCGCCGAACCTGGTCGACGACGAGTACGGGCGGCTGATCGGCGCGGGCATCGACGACTGGGGCGGGGTGTCGCCGCTGACGCCCGACCACGTCAACCCCGAGCGCCCGTGGCCGCAGATCGAGCTGCTGGCGGAGCGGTCGGCCGCGGCCGGTTTCGAGCTGCGCGAGCGGCTGTGCGTGTACCCGGAGTTCGTGCGGCGGGGCGAGCCGTGGCTGGACCCGCGGGTGCTGCCGCACGTACGGGCGCTGGCCGATCCGGAGACCGGGCTGGCCCTGGCGGACGCCGAGGTGACGGGGCGCCCCTGGCAGGAGCCCGACGAGGCGTTCACCGCCGCCGGGCGGACCGACCTGCACCGGACCATCGACAGCGAGGGCCGCACCGGGGACCGGCGCGAGGACTTCGACCACGTCTACGGGGACTGGGAGGCGCTGCGGGAGGCCGCGGCGCCCGGCATGGCCCCCGACCCGGGCCGGGCGGGGATGGCACCGGAGCGCATCGACGCCGACGTACGGGCGGCGCTGTCGACGGCGGCGGACGACCCGACCCGGCTGACCGACGCGGAGGCGCTGGCGCTGCTGCACGCGGACGGGCCGGCGCTGGACGCGCTGTGCCGGATCGCCGACGGGCTGCGGCGCGACGTGGTCGGCGACGAGGTCACTTACGTCGTCACCCGGAACATCAACTTCACCAACGTCTGTTACACCGGCTGCCGGTTCTGCGCGTTCGCGCAGCGGCGGACGGACGCCGACGCGTACACGCTGTCGCTGACGCAGATAGCGGACCGGGCGCAGCAGGCGTGGGACGTCGGCGCGGTCGAGGTGTGCATGCAGGGCGGCATCCACCCGGACCTGCCGGGGACGGCGTACTTCGACATCGCGCGGGCGGTGAAGGAGCGGGTGCCGGGCATGCACGTGCACGCGTTCTCGCCGATGGAGGTGGTGAACGGGGCAACCCGCACCGGGATGTCCGTACGGGACTGGCTGACGGCCGCCAAGGAGGCCGGGCTGGACTCGATCCCGGGGACCGCCGCGGAGATCCTCGACGACGAGGTGCGGTGGGTGCTGACCAAGGGGAAGCTGCCGGCCGCCGACTGGATCGACGTCATCACCACCGCGCACGAGCTGGGCATCCGCTCCTCGTCGACGATGATGTACGGGCACGTGGACCAGCCCCGGCACTGGCTCGGGCACTTCCGGACGCTGGCGCGGATCCAGGAACGCACGGGTGGTTTCACGGAGTTCGTGACGCTGCCGTTCATCCACACCAACGCGCCCGTGTACCTGGCGGGGATCGCCCGGCCCGGGCCGACGGTCCGGGACAACCGGGCGGTGACGGCGATGGCTCGGCTGCTGCTGCACCCGCACATCACCAACATCCAGACCAGCTGGGTGAAGCTCGGCGCGGAGGGCGCGGCGGAGATGCTGCGGTCCGGGGCGAACGACCTGGGCGGGACGCTGATGGAGGAGACCATCTCGCGGATGGCCGGGTCGAGTTACGGCTCGTACAAGTCGGTGAAGGACCTGGTGGCGGTGGCGGAGGCGGCCGGACGGCCGGCGCGGCCCCGGACCACCCTGTACGGGGAGGTGCCGGAGGAGCGGCGGCGCGCGGCGGCGGCCTCGGACGGCCACCTGCCGGAGCTGCTGCCGCTGGCGGACTAGGGCCTGTCCGACCCTGATCCACCGGACGGCCCCTGGGCGGTCTCCGGTCCGCGGCTCCCCGGCGGGGAGCCGCGGGTGCCGGCGGGCCCCCGGCGGCCGGGGGTGACGCAGGTCACGGGAACCCCGCCGGGGATGCCGGACAGCCGACAGGGGTGACGACAGACATGCGAACCCGGGTGCGGTCCGGGGATCCGGACGCCTATGCGGAGCTGTTCGACGGCTACGCCCGCACCCTCTACAACCATGCCTTCCGGATGACCGGCGACTGGGCGGTCGCGGAGGACGTCATGTCGGCGGCTTTCCTGGAGGCATGGCGGCTGCGCGGCACCGTCGACCCCGAGGGCGGCTCGCTCCGGCCCTGGCTCCTGGGCATCGCCACCAACATCGCGCGCAACCACTGCCGCGGCAACCGGCGCTACCGGGCCGCCGCCGGGGCCGCGGCGGCCGCCGCGGGTGCCGCGTCCGTACCCGACCATGCCGAGGAGGTGGCCGGGCGGCTGGACGACCGGCGGCGGATCGCGGCCACTCTGGCGCAGCTCAGTGCGCTGCGCGCGCCCGAGCGGGAAGTCCTCCTGCTGTGCGTGTGCGAGGGCCTGGAGTACGCCGAGGCGGCCCGGGCGCTCGGCATCCCGGTCGGAACCGTCCGTTCCAGGCTGTCCCGGGCGCGGACGAAGCTGCGCAGGCTCGCCGACGCGGAACTGAGGAAGAAAAGACGGGAACCCGCCGCCCGGCCCCGACAGACACATGGCGACCGCGCGAACGCGGTCCGGTCCGCGCAGGAGGGAACCCGATGAACGCCGACCTTTCCCGTCCCCACCCGGACGGCCGGCAGGAGGACCCGCTCCTCCTGCCGTTCGCCGTACGGGAACTGCCCGCGGACCGCCACCGGTTCCACAAGGAGCGCCTGATGGCCCAGATCCACGAAGACCTCCGCGCCGCCGACGCCGGCACCACCACCGTCACCACCGCCACCACCGCCGTACCCGCCCGTACCGGGCGGTCGCGCAACCCGTTCCTGCGCCGGTCCCTGCTCGTGCCCGCCGCCGGCCTCGCCCTGGCCGGCGCGCTCGCCTTCGGCTTCTTCTCCCGGCTGGAGCGGGGCGCCCTGGACGGTCCCGGCTCCACGGTCGCGGGCGGCCAGGTCCTGACCACCCGGATCGGCACGGCCGACCCGAAGGGCGCGGCCCAGCTCCTGGACCGCATCTCGCTGGCCGCCGCGTCCTCTTCCGGCAACCGCCCGGCCGTGCGCCCGGACCAGTTCGTCTACATCGGGAGCCAGACGGCCGGCACGCACGTGAGGACCGTCAACGGCAAGAGCTCCCTGGTCAGCCAGGAACTGCACATGCGCCACCAGTGGAACTCCCCGGACGGCGCCGAGGGCTGGCTGATCGAGCCCGGCATCACCGGCCCCGAGGGCGTGACCCTGGCGGGCCCCGACGAAGAGGGCCGGACGCCGAAGCCGACCCTGAACGCGCCCTCGTACGACTACCTCGCCGGGCTGCCCACCGATCCCGAGAGCCTGCTGCGGCGCATCTACAAGGAGACCGAGGGCCACGGCCGCAATGCCGACCAGGAGGCCTTCAGCACGATCGGTGACCTGCTGCGCGCCAGTCTCCCGCCGGCCGAGCTCACGGCCGCGCTCTACAAGGCCGCGGGCAGGATCCCCGGTGTGGTGACCGTGGACGACGCGGTCGACGCCGCGGGCCGCCACGGGCCGGCGGTGGCCCGGCTGGACGAGTCGTCCGGCGTGCGCGAGGAATGGATCTTCGACCGGCAGAGCCTGGCGTTCCTCGGCGAGCGGACGGTCCAGGTGCAGGGCGAGTCCGGCGAGCAGGGCCTGATCAAGCCCGGCACGGTGGTGTCCACCAGCGCCGTGCTGACCCGGGCGGTGGTCGACGACGTCAGGGAGATGCCCGCCAAGTCCGGCTGACCGGCACACCGGAGGCCCCTGTGGCAGTGGTGCCTCGGGGGCCTCGGGGGCCTCAGGGGCCTCAGGGACGGACGGTCCCGCCGACCGGGCGGTCCGGCCGGACTACTTCCAGGTGAGGCCCTTGCCCATGAGGAAGGGGTCGCCCCAGTACCGGGCGGCGGTGACCTTGGTTTCGGCGGACGGGGCCAGCGCGATGGCGCAGGAGTCCTGGGTCTTGCCCTTGGTGAAGCCCTTCGGCAGGGACTCGTTGTCGCACTTGGCGAACTTGCCGATGATCATCAGGTCCTGGGCGTCGGTGCCGTCGCCGAGGAGGCCGCGGATGTGGCCGACGGAGGAGTACGCGAGGTCGCCGCTGCCGATGTTCTTCACGGTGTAGTGGATGTAGTACGGGACCTTCCCCTTGACCTTGTCGCCCATCTTGAGCACGTCGAGGTCGGCGGGCTGCCCCGGAACGATCTTGGTCACGGTGAGGGCGATGTCGCCCTGGGTGCTGCCGTACTTGAAGGGGAACGCGGCCGGCTCGCCGAGCTTGAACTGCTGGCCGTCCTTGGCCGCGCCCGCCGGGCCGCCGCCCGGGGCCGCACCGGCGTCGGGGGTGCTCGGGGACGCCGGGGCGCTCGGGCTCCCGGACTGCATCGGCTCGGAGGGCTGGGAGGCCGGTGCCGATGGCGAGGCCGCGGTCGGCTGATCGGATATCAGCTCCTCGTTGCCGTCCTTGCATCCGGTCAGGACGAGGGTTCCGACGACGGCCAGGCCCACGGCGCCCAGGGTGGTCTTGCGCATGCTGCTGTTGCTCATTTCTTCTCCCCCATGGATTGCGCGTCGCGTGGTGCGGCACGACGCCTCTGCGATCTTGATAGGGGATGCGGAGGGCTCCCGGCCAGGCCGGGAGCCCTTTCGTGACGTGCCCCGGACATAAGAGGGACGTAAGCGGAACACGGCAACAATCAGCCGACGAGCAGGTCCTTCTTCAGCCGCTTCAGCTCCCGTGCGTCGATGCCCAGGCCGTCCTTCAGGTAGCCGTCGAAGGAGCCGAACTTGGCGTTGACCTCGTCGAAGCCGGAGTTGAGGTACTCGGGGCGCACGTCGAGCATCGGCTTGTAGACGGCGGCCTGCTGCGGCGGCAGGTGGCCGAGGATCGCGTCGTTGGCGGCCTTGCGGTAGTCGTTGCTGGCCAGGTAGTCGGCCATGACCGTCTCCTGCGGCACGCCGAGGGCGGTCAGCAGGGCGGCGTTCGACCAGCCCGTGCGGTCCTTGCCCGCGGTGCAGTGGAACAGCACGGAGCGGGCGTCGTCCGCGCGGACCCCTTCAAAGACCTGCGTGTAGGCCTTCTTGCCGCCCTCGCCGCTGACCATGGCCTTCTCGGCGTCGACCATCGCCCTGACCGCCTCGTCGGGCGTGCGCGGCATGGTCTGGAAGGAGCCGGAGCCGGCGAACACGTCGGCGACGACGTGGCGGGCGCCCGCGGGGACCCGGTCGGGGTCCTTGGTGCGCTCGTCCGCCATCCGCAGGTCGAAGACCGTCTTGATGCGCAGGCGCTGCAGCTTGGCCAGGTCGTCGGCGGTGAGCTTGTTCAGGGCGTCGGAGCGGTAGACCTCGCCCATCTTGACCCACTGGCCGTTCGCGGTGCGGTAGCCGCCCGCGTCACGGAAGTTGGCCGTGCCCGAGAGCTTGACCAGGCGGTCGGCGAGGCGCAGGCCCTGGCCGCGGTCGGCGTCGAACCGGAACCACTGGCGGTCGGCCGCGGGCAGGCCGGTGACCACGGCCTCACCGGAGGCGCCGCCCTTGGCGACGACCTTTCCGTTGGCCCTGATCTCGACGCGCTTGACGCCCTTGGCCTGCCACTTGAGGGTGTACGAGCCGTCGGCGCCGGCGGTGACGGTGGCGGCGGTGAAGGGGATGGCGTCGGAGGAGTGCCGGCCGCCGCTCCAGGGCCAGTCCCAGCCCGAGGCGGAGGCCGTGGGAACGACGGCCAGGGAGACGGTGAGGGCGGCGGCGACGGCGGTCGCGGCGAGGGTTGCCTTCTTCATGTCGGCGAGGCTCCGCGGCGGCGGCAAACGTCGCGTGAACGCGGAATGGCTGGAACCGACCCCCCGGGAGACGACTGGCAAAACATGTCAGCAATGCCATCCGTGCCGATCTTGTGCCCGCGTCCGGCCGGAAACATTCGCTTTCCGGCCTATCTACGGTCACTTACCGGCTCGATGACTGACTCCTTCCGGTTTCGACCGGGCATGTCCACTACAGTGCGCGCCAGAGCGACGGGTGGGGGGATACCGCATGGACGCTGTGGCGCGCGGCGCTGCGAACGGCACGACGGACGGCACCGAGGAGCACGCGGGCACATTGGCCGAAAGACAACGGATGGGGCGGGCGGAACAGGCCGAACAAGCCGAGCGGGCGGACCCGGTGGTCACGACCGGCGCCGTCCGCACCAGTGCCCTCACCACCGGCCTGTGGGGCCGCGCCGAACAGCAGGACTTCCGCAGCCGGGTCCGCGGCACCCTCCTCGGCACCGCCCTCGGCGACGCGCTCGGCGCGCCCGTGGCCGGCCTCTCCCTCGACGGCATCCGCGAGACCCACGGCCTGGAGGGCCTGACCGAGCCCGCCACCGCCTACGGGCGCCGCGGCACGGTCACCGCCTCCACACAGCTCGCCCTGTTCACCGTCGACGGGCTGATCCGGGCACACGTACGCCGCGACACCGGCGCCTGGCACCCGCCGACCGACATCCACCGCGCCTACCTGCGGTGGGCCGCCACCCAGCACGACTGGGGTCCCGACGAACGCCGCCGGGACAACGGCTGGCTGGCCCACGAGGAGTGGCTCTACGCCCGCCGCGGCCCGGACCGCGCCTGCCTGACCGGCTTCGGCGACGAGATCCTCGGCACCCTGCAGAAGCCGAAGAACCCCACCGCGCGCGATGCCGCCGCCACCGTCCGGTCCTCCCCCTTCGGGCTGCTCGTCGGCTGGGAGCCCTCGCTGGTCCTGCAGCTCTCCGTGGAGTGCGCCGTACAGAGCCACGGCCACCCGACCGCCTACCTGGCGGCCGGCGCCTTCGCCGTGATCGTGCACGGGCTGACCCGCGGCGACTCGCTGGACACCTCGGTGCAGCGGGCGATCGCCCTGCTGGAGCCGCGGCCGGGGCGGCAGCCGGTGACCGACGCCCTGGAGCGGGCGCTCGACGCCGTACCGACGGGGAGCCCCTCCCCCAAGGTGGTGGAGTCGCTGTCCCCGGGCGACGGCCGGGACGCCGAGGACGCCCTCGCCGTGGCCGTGTACTGCGCGATGGCCGCCGAGGACATCCGGCACGGCCTGCGCCTGGCGGTCAACCACGGCGGCGACTCCACGGTCACGGGCGCGCTCTGCGGGGCCCTGCTGGGAGCCCTGCACGGGGAGACCGCCCTGCCGGCGCCGTGGCTGGCGGAACTGGAGGGCCGGGCGACCATCCTCGAACTCTCCGACGACTTCGCCCTGGAGATGACCCAGGGCCCGACCCTGCACGGCCCCGCGGTCTCCTCCCCGGGCTGGCTGGCCCGCTACCCGCGGAGCTGACGCGGGGGCGTCCGGGGTCGCCCGGGAGCCGGGTGGGGTCGCCCGGGACGAGCGTTGCGGTTGCGCCCTCTCAACATTCGAGGGCGCAGCCCTTACGGTGGGGCATCATTCCGAAGACCGCGCCCGGACCGGCCTGGCACCCGAGCAGGCCCGCCGGCCGAACGGGCCCGCCGCCCGCCGGAGGTGCAAGCGCCCATGCGGATCGCCGCCACCATCTTCCTCACCGACCGGACCCCGTCCCCGGTCCGGATCGCCCGCGTCCTGGAGGAACGCGGCTTCGACGGCCTCTACCTGCCCGAGCACACCCACATCCCCGTCTCCCGGGACACCGACGCCCCGATGGGCGGTGACCTGCCCGAGCAGTACGGCCGTACGCTCGACGCCTTCGTCGCACTCGCCCAGGCCGCCGCGGTCACCGAACGGCTGCGCCTGGGCACCGGGATCACCCTGGTCGCGCAGCACGACCCCATCGACCTCGCGAAGCGGATCGCCACCCTGGACCACCTCTCCGGCGGCCGGCTCACCCTGGGCATCGGCTACGGCTGGAACGTCGAGGAGGCCGCCGACCACGGCGTCGAATGGAGCACCCGCCGAGAACTGGTCCGCGACCGGATGGCCCTCATGCGCGCCCTGTGGGCGCCGAAACCCGAGGGGTACATCGGCGAGTTCGGCTCGGTCCGGGCCAGCGAGGCCCACCCCAAGCCGGCCCAGCCGCCCCGCGAACTCGCCGGCGGCGCACCGCTGCACGGCCCCCGCACCCTCCTCGGCGGCACCGCGGGCCCGAAACTCTTCACCCACATCACCGAGTTCACCGACGGCTGGATCCCCATCGGCGGCCGCGGCCTGAGCGAGTCCCTGCCCGCCCTGCGCACCGCCTGGGAACACGCCGGCCGCGACCCGAAGGCCCTGCGGGTGATCCCGTACGCGGTCCAGCCCACGCCCGGCAAGCTGTCCCACTACGCCGACCTGGGCATCGAGGAGGTCGTCCTCCAGCTCCCCTCGGCCGGCGAAGGCGAAGTCCTGCGCGTGCTGGACGACTTCGCGCAGTACCTCTAGACCTCGGCGGGCGGTCGGGGAGGATCTGAGTACGCGCCTGAGTGGGCGTACTCAGGCAGGCCGCCCCGCACCCGGCGAGACTCTCCCCATGACCACACCGCCCGCCACGCCCGCACCCCTGCCCGCGCCCGAAGGCTTCGGCCCGCCACCGCCCGCGCGCCGGCCGCGCAACGGCCGCACCGCACTCCTGTGCACCCTGGTGGCCGTCCTCCTCGCGGTGGCCGGCGCGGCGGGCTGGTGGCTGCTGCGCGACGGGGACACGGGCCCGCTGGCGGGTCGCCCCCGGGTCACCGACCAGGCGGCCGGGATCTCGTACGGGATCCCGGAAGGCTGGAAGCAGCCCGAGGACAAGGGCCTGATCAACGCCTTCACCTCGACGATCGCCAAGAACGACCCGGACGAGGACGGCGGCTCGGGCTCCGACACGAGTGGTTCCCCGGCCGGCTCCACCGTCCTGGCGGGCCGGGCCGGCTCGGTCCCGGAGGCGGACCTGAAGCGGCAGACGGAACGCGCCGCCCGCTCCAACGCCGTCTTCTTCTTCCCGGACGGCAGGTCCACGGTCGAGGAGTCCCGCCCGGCCACGGTCAGCGGCCGTCCCGCCCACACGGTGGCCCTCAAGGTAGACGACGGCAGGGGCGGCTCCGCCCACCTCCGCCTCACGGTGATGACCCTCGCCGACCACCGCTCCGCCTTCCTCCTGGGCGTCACCCAGCCCTCCGACCCGGCGAACCGCCAGGAGATCGACACCATCCTGTCGAGCGCGAAGGCGTCGTAGCCCGAAGCGGCTGCCCGGAAGAGCCCGTTCCGTCCCGTACGCTCGCGCCATGATCGACACATCCACCCACATCCGCGTCGCGCGCCCCTCCCGCGATCTCGCCGCCGCCGAGCGCTTCTACGTCGACGGCCTCGGCCTGGACGTCGTGTGGCGGAGCGCCGAGCACGTCCCGGGCGAGCACGACCTCCTCATGGTCGGCCCGAAGGGTGGCGGCTGGCACTTCGAGCTCACCATCGACCCCGACAACCCGATAGAGCCGACCCCGACGGTCGACGACCTCTTCGTCGTCTACCTCGGCGAGCAGCCCGACGAGGCCCTGATCGACCTCCTGACCGCCCACGGCGGCACCCGCGTCCCCTCCCACAACCCCTACTGGGACGAGTACGGCGTCACCGTCGAGGACCCGGACGGCTACCGCCTGGTCCTCTGCTCCCGCACCTGGGGCTAACCACGCTCCCAGAAGGCGCAGTTGACCCGCTCGCCCGAGCTGGGGCACATGCTCGGCTCCTCTGCGGCGGGAGTGGACACCTCCCACCGCAGGGGCCCACGCTCCTGCGACGAGTCCTCCTCGCGCTGCAGGTACAGGGTGGCCGCGCCGCCGGCCAGAACGAGCACGGCCCATACGGCCACCCACACCCAACGCTTCAACACGCCCCCCAAGCCCGCCGATCCGGTGATCCGGTGATCCGGTGATCCGACGGCCTTATGTAAGCATCCGCGCCCGCCCGGCTACTCCCCCGTCCAGAACCTCGACAGGGCACCCTCCCGGTACGGGGCCGAGCTCACGCTCAGGTCGCCGGAGAAGGGGCGGTCGAGGACGAGGACCAGCAGCAGGCTAAAGCCGATCAGGGCCGCCACCGCCGACACGAACAGCAGCTGCATCTTCAGGCTCCTCAGCCCGAAGAGGAAGGTCAGCGGCAGGATGACCAGCGCGCCCCCGTACACCAGCACCTGCAACAGCACCGGCAGCGACGTCTCCGCCATGGTGATGCGGGCACGGCGCTGTGCCGCCACGTCGTTCAGGCGCGTGGTGGCCTCCTCGTAGAAGGTCTGGGCGCGCACCGACTGCGGCTCGTACGCCTGGAGTCCGCGGTAGATCGCCTCCGTCTGGCTTGCCGTCGCCGAGAAGCTCGGCCGTCCCTCCCGCATCAGCGGCCACTGCACCTCGACCACGGCGTGCGCGTACTCCCCGACCGCCTTCTCGATCCGCGCCCGGTCCTCCGGCGGGAACACCTCCGCGCTGCGGACGACCAGCGCGAGGTCGGTGGCCTCCGTGGCCACGATGGTCTGGGTGGTTTCCACCTGGGTCCACAGCGTGACGACGACGAAGGCCAGGATGATCCCGTAGATCGCACCGAACATGCCCAACGCGACCCCGACCATCTCGTTGTGGTCGCCGCCCGCGAGGTGCGGGAAGCGCCGCCGGACGACGAGGCTTCCCGCCACCGCCAGGCCGACCACACCGCCGACCACCAGGGCGCCGAGCGTGAACGTGCTGAACTGATTGAGCAACCAAAGAGCCATGCCCGGATCAACGACCACCCGCCGCAGGGGATTTGCCTAGCGGCCCGTCGGCCCCGGCGCGGCCGCCGTCCCCGACCCGGCCGCCGTCCCGGCCTCCCGTGCATCGATCAGCTCGTCCCAGTGTTCCCGCGTCCACTCGCACGCCGCGTCCAGCGGCCCCAGCAGCCCGCGCCCGAGAGCGGTGAGGGCGTAGCCGCCCGCCCCTCCGGGCCCGACCCTGGCAACGAAGCCGTCCCGCTCCAGCGCCCGCAGCGACTGGGTCAGCGACTTCGAGGTGATCCCCCGGATCGGCACCTTCAACTCCGAGAAACGCCGCGGCCCGCCTTCCAGACAACGCAGGACCAAGGGGGCCCACTTGTCCCCCACCCGGAACGGAACGAGCGTGGACGGACACACCGGGTCGAACATCTCCGGATCCAACGGGTCCGACGACTCCGACAGGTCCGACGGGTCCGACGGCTCCGACGGCTCCGATGGCTCCGACGGGTCCAGGTCTTCCCACCGCCCTGTTGCCGACAACTGCTCCATGTCCCCCACTTCCACACCACACCACGCCGCACCGCCCACCGTTGGCGGTATCCGATCGGTAACCACCCTCCTCCCTACGCTCATTCCCATGAGCAGCCACAAGATCATCATTTTCGGGGCCACCGGACGGGTCGGCCGTGCCGCCGTCGCCGAGGCCCGCCGCCGAGGCCACCACGTCACCGAGGCGCAGCGCCCCGGCACCGACGTGACCTCGCCCGAGGACATCGCGCGTGCCGCGGCCGGTCATGACGCCGCGATCGTCGCCGTGTACGACCCGGCGGCCGCGCCCGCGGAGTTCTTCCCGGCCGTCGGCAGCGCGCTCGCCTCCGGGCTCCCGGCCTCCGGCGTCCGGCGACTGGTCTCGGTCGGGCTGGCGTCCGTACTGCCGACCGCGTCCGGGGAGCTCCTCATGGACACGGAGGGCTATCCCCAGGAGTGGAGGCCCTTCTACGCCGCCCACGCCGCCGGCACCGGAGCGCTGCGCGCGGCGGCCCCCGCCACGCTCGACTGGGCGGTGCTGAGCCCGTCCGGCGACTTCGACCACGAGGGCACTCCGGCGGGGCGCTACGTCCGGGCACCCGCCGATGCGGCGGCCCGCATCACCCCGGCCGACTTCGCCCGCGCCCTGCTCGACGAGATCGAGACCCCGACCGTGCACGCCGCCCACATCGGCGTCACGGCGTGACGGCCACGGCCGAACCCGTCGTCGACAGCCCCGACCCCTGGGTCGCCGCCCACATCCGCCGCTTCGAGGAGACCGGCGGTCTCCCGCGACCCGGTGTCGACGACCTGCTGCTGACCACCCGGGGCCGCACCTCGGGCGTGCTGCGCCGTACCGCCCTCGCGTACGTGCGGTACGGGGAGGCGTATGTCCTCACCGCCTCCAACCGGGGCTCCGACCGCCACCCGGCCTGGTACCTCAACCTGGTGGCCGACCCCTGCGCCACCCTCCAGGTCGGCCGGGACACCTTCCCCGCGACGGCCCGCCCCGCGACCCCGGAGGAAACGGCCCGCCTCTGGCCACGGGTGGTGGCGGCCATGCCGTCGTACGCCGCCTACCGTGACGCGACCGCACGGGAGATCCCCCTGCTCCTCCTCGTCCCGTCGGGGGCGGGGCGAGGCCGCTGACGCCCGCCCCGCCGTCGGTCGGGTCAGTCGACCTTCGGGGCGTTGGGGAGGCCGTTCTGGAGGGCGCCGCCGGCGCCCGAGAGGGAGGTCTGGGTGGCCTTGGTGGCGCTGCCGGTGGCCTGGGCGGCCACGCCGACCGCGGTCTGGGTGTCCTTGACCGCGCCGGAGGGGTTGTCGACGACGCCGGTGACCCGCTCGACGACCGGGCCGACGCCGCTCATGGTGGTGGAGTCGTCGGCGGTGGCGGCGGCCGGGGCCTGGGCGTGCGCGACACCGGGGATCAGGGACACGGCGGCGCCGCCGGAGAGGACCAGGGCCGCGAGGGTGCGCTTCACCGCGTTCTTGCTCACGTTCATGTTCATGCCCCGCCCAACGACCTCACCGCGGCGCGGGTCACCTTCCGGCGGCTCCGGCGTTGACCTTCCTCCGCTGCCGGACGCCCCGACCCCGCCGTGACGCGCGCGGGCCCCGGATCGGGGGACGATCCGGGGCCCGGTGGCACAGCAGGGGGGCGGGCAGTCGGCCCGTCGGTCAGTCGGCCCGTCGGTCAGTCGGCCCGTCCGTCCGTCAGTCCTCGACCACCAGCGACGGGGTCTCCTTGGTGAGCACCTCGCCGCGGAAGAAGGCCGGGCTGCGGCGGGCCGTGACCAGCATGATCGCCACTCCGAGCAGCAGCAGGCCCACGCCGATGATGAACACGCTGCCCACGCCGAGGATGCCGGAGCCGGAGCCGTAGGCCGGGTCGAAGGTGTCGAACAGGGTCTTGAAGAAGACCGCGGCGAGCAGCAGGCCGCCCAGCACCGGGAAGACGCCCTTGAGGAACAGGTCGCGGACGGACCGGCCGAGCTCCTTGCGGAAGTACCAGGCGCAGGCGAAGGCCGTCAGCGAGTAGTAGAAGCAGATCATCAGGCCGAGCGCGAAGATCGTGTCCGTGAGGACGTTCTCGCTGACCAGCGTCATGACCGTGTAGAAGGCGCCGGTGGCGACGCCCGCCATGACCGTCGCGCGGCCCGGGGTCTTGAACTTCGGGTGGACCTTGGCGTAGGAGGCGGGCAGTGCCTCGTACGTCGACATGGCCAGCACCGTACGGGCGACCGGGATGAAGGTGGTCTGCAGCGAGGCGGCGGCGGACGCGAGCACCGAGACGAAGAGCAGGATGCCCAGGACCGGGCCCATCACCGGGCCGGCGAGGGCGGCGAAGACGTTGTCCGAGGTCTCCGGGTTGGCGAGGCCGAGGCCCTGGCCGCCGGAGCCGACGACCATCTGGGCGGCGATGCCGGTGGCCAGGTACGAGCCGACCAGCACGACCATCGCGAGGAGCGCGGCGCGGCCGGGGGTCTTCTCGGAGCCGAGGGTCTCCTCGTTGGTGGCCAGGCAGGCGTCCCAGCCCCAGTACATGAAGATCGAGAGCGAGAGTCCGGCGGTGAAGGCGCCCATGGACTCGACCGCGAAGGGGTTCATCCAGGACCAGGAGAAGTCCACACCGGTGTCGAAGGTGCCGGCGGACGCCTTCTGGAAGGCCATGGCCACGAAGATCGCGAGGACCACCAGCTGGAGGCCGACCAGGGTGTACTGCACGCCCTTGGTGGCCGTCATGCCGCGGTAGCTGATCGCGGTGGCGCAGGCGATCAGGGTGAGGCAGGTGGCGATGTGGACGGCCTTGTTGTCGTCCAGGGCGGCGATCGAGGGGTTGCTCGTGATCTCGCCGGCGAGCAGCCAGAAGTAGGAGGTGGCGACGCCGGCCAGGTTCGAGAGCACGATGATCGTGGCGATCACCAGGCCCCAGCCGCACATCCAGCCGACGCGCGGGCCGAACGCCTTCACGGTCCAGGTGAAGGAGGTGCCGCAGTCCGGCATGGCCTTGTTGAGCTCGCGGTACGCGAAGGCGACCAGGAGCATCGGGAGGAAGCCGGCCAGGAAGACGGCGGGCATCTGGAGGCCGACCTCGCCCGCGGTGGAGCCGAGGGTCGAGGTGAGGCAGTAGACGGGGGCGACGGTGGAGACGCCGATCACGGCACTGCCCAGCAGGCCGACGGAACCCTTGCCGAGTCCCTTGCCGCGTACGCCGCCGCCGTCGGCGACGCCGCTTACCGTGTCTCCGGCCTGGGGCCGCACGTCCAGCTGAGTCATGAGACAGGACGTTAGATGCTGCGGTTTCCATATCCGGAAGAATCAAGTCCGGCAAACTTCAGGGTGAAAGTCCTTGGAATGCCGAGATCAACTCAGTTCACGAACTTGCAATGAAAGGTTCACTCAGGCATCCATCCGCGATTCAACAGGTGCTGCATCCGCGGTTCCGGAATGCGGAAACCGCAGGAGTACCCGTTTTGTCCGTTTCAAAACTTTCCCGTGGCAATTTTCCAAGGTCCCGGAGCCGGGCCCCGACCGGCCTGAAGTCCGGCAGACTGGGCCCGTGCCCACCGCAGACGAACTCATCGGCGCGGATACCGTCAGCGCCCTCGCCCGGCTGCTCGGCCGGGCGACCGGCCGACGCTCCCCCGCCCCCGCGCTGCGCGACTGCGCCGGCGCCCTCGACGGCCTGTCCTACAGCGGACGGGTCACCGCCGTCCGGGACGCCGTCCTCGCCGACCTGCCCGCCGACTGGCCCGGCTTCGAAGCCGTCCTGCGCACCGCCCTCGAAGACCCCGGCTTCGACGGCTGGATGACCTTCCCGGTCAACGAGGCCGTGGCCGTCCGCGGACTGGAGGTCTTCGAGCCCGGCCTCGCCCTGCTCCACGACCTCACCCCCCGGCTCACCGCCGAGTCCGCCGTACGCCCCTTCCTGCGCGCCGACCCCGCCCGCGCCCTGGCCGTCGTACGGGACTGGACCGCCGACCCCGACCCGCACGTACGCCGACTGGCCAGCGAGGGCACCCGGCCCCGGCTGCCGTGGGCGGCGCAGCTGCCCGCCTTCGTCGCGGACCCGCGGCCGGCGCTCCCCGTGCTGGACGCCCTCTACCGCGACGAGTCCGAGTACGTACGCCGCTCCGTCTCCAACCACCTCAACGACATCAGCCGGGACCACCCCGGACTCGCCGTCGAGACCGCCGCGCGCTGGCTGGCCGCCCCCGCCCCGACCACCGACCGCGCCGTCCGGCACGGCCTGCGCACCCTGGTGAAGGCGGGGTGGGCGGAGGCGCTCAGCGTCCTCGGGCACTCCCCGGACGCACCGGTCACCGTGAGCGGGCCGGTGATCGGCACGCCGCGGGTCAGCGTCGGCGAGTACCTGGTCTTCGACTACGAGGTCACCAACGACGCCGCCGGCCCGGCGGAGCTGGTCCTCGACTACGTCATCCAGCACGTCAAGGCGAACGGCACCCGCACCCCGAAGGTCTTCAAGCTGGTCACCCGGGCCGTCCTGTCCGGCGAGACCCTCGCCGGGACCAAACGCCACTCCTTCAAGCCGATCACCACCCGCCGCTACCACTCCGGGGAGCACCTGGTGCAGCTCCAGGTCAACGGCGTGGTCCACGGCGAGGCCGCGTTCTCCCTGGACGCGGGCTGAGCCGGTCCGCCGGCCGCGGGCGATTTTCGGTGGACGCCGCGTGATCACACCTGGCACGCTCCCCGCATGACCCACGGAATCGAGTCCCACCCCGCCCGGTGAGCGCCCGCGAGGAGCGCACGGCGCTCACCCCCGGAGCCCCACTCCACGACTACGCCCTCTTCCGGCACGGCATCGAGCCCGACGGCCGGATCCCGCGCGGCGGGTATCCGCTGCCCGACGCACCGCCCGCACAAGGCGGTGGACCCGCCGAGGAATCCAGGCGCCCCCGCCTGACCATGCGGCAGGCGCAGGCCGAAGCCACCGGGGCCCTCGCCCCGCCGCTGGCCGACCCGGACCCCGTCCGGGCCGCGGAAACCGTCCACGCGCGGGTCCGCGAGCTGCGGATGCCGCGCCGCACCCTCCGCGCCTGCGTCCGGCGGATGCCGCTGCCCGACGAGGCGGCCGCCCGGCGGACCGCCCGGCTGCTGGCCCGCACCGGCAGCGACCCGGCGGCCGTGGGCATCGGCGTCGCACTTCTGACCCGGCTCGGTGAACCCGAGGACCTGGACGTCCTCCGCACGCTGGGGACCCTGAACGAGTTCTCCGGGGAGGCCGTCGCCGCCCTCGACCGGATCGACCGGCAGGCGGCCGCCGTACTCGCGCTGAGCACCGGAAGACACGCCGAGCCCTGCCCGCACGCCCTCCTCACCGCCCTCGCCGACGGGAACCGGGACGCCGTCCGTGCAGCCCTGACCGACGCGACCGCCGAGGAGCCGCCCGACCCGCCCCGCCGGTTCGCCGAGGCCGCCCGGCTGGACGAACTGCTGCACTCCTTCCCCCTGGACACCCGGCTGACCACGGCCGCCGGGCGACTGCTGCTGGCCATGGCCCACACCCACCAGCGGCCGGAGATCCTCGACTACGGGCGGGCGCGCACCGTGTACGAGGCCGTGGTCGCCGGGGCCCACCGGCTGACCCCGTCCCGGGACGCGTACGCCCTGCTGCTCTCGCTCGCGCAGGACCTGCACAGCGGGGCCGGATCGGTCCTCGACTGGGCGCCCGGCCGGCGTACGGAACTGCTCGGCACCCTCGGCCCGCTGCTGGCCGGACCTGCCTGGGCGGCCGTCCCGGAACGGGCCGCGGCCGAGGCCGCGAGCGCCGGCCACGGCACGGACGCGGGCAGCCGCAGGACGGCGTGGATCCTCCGCACCGGGCAGCGGCCGTTCGCCGGGCCGACCGTTCCGGAAGCGTTCCGCATCGAGGTCGTGGTGGCCGACCCGGCCGACCGCAACCTGGTGGAGACCAGGATCCTGCTCGACGGCCGTCCGGTGGTCCCCTCGCTGTTCGCCTCGGGCGGCGCCAACCCGCCCGAGCAGCTCCTCGACACCGGGCGGCTGCGTGCCGGGCCGGAACCCCGGGAGGTCCAGCTCGCCGAGGCGTACTGCACCGAGGGGTGCTGCGGAGCGCTCTACGTCACGGTCCGCCGGGACGGCGACGCGGTGGTGTGGGACGGCTGGCGCGGCGTCGAAGGAGGCGCGGAGCCGCCCGCGTACCGCTTCGACGCCGCCGTGTACGACGCGGAGGTCGAGCGGGCCGAGAACGACCGGAGCTGGTCCTGGCCGGCCCGCGACACCGCCCGGCTGATCGCCCGGGGGCTGCGGGAACGTCCGGAGCTGCTTGGCGCATGGGGGTGCCGCCCGGGCTGGGCCGGCACGGTGTGGGACGAGCCCGAGACCGTCCTGCTCTCCTTCGTCTACGCCCCCGGTGACGCATCCGGTCCGGTGGGCACGGACAGGCCGTGGCTGCAGTTCGCGTGGCGGATCCCGGACGACGGGACGCCGCCGGAGGCACGGGCCCGTGCGGCCCTCGGGCGGCTCGCGGAGGCGGATCCCCGCACCTGGGCCCGGATGTGCGGGGGCAGCAAGGAGCACGCCGAGGCTCTCGGCCATCCCTGGCCGCCCGAGGACCCGTAGCGGGCCTTCCCCCTCATACGTTCCCCACGTACCCCGTGGCGATCCGCCGACCAGGGCGGGCCACCACGGGGTGCGGGGCGCGGGCGGTCCGGCTCAGGTCGTCCAGACGATCGACTGGATCTCGCTGTAGGCGTGGAGCGCGTACGAGCCGACGTCGCGGCCGACGCCCGACTTCCTGAAGCCGCCGAAGGGGGCCTCCATGTTGCGGCCGATGGTGTTGACGCCCACCCCGCCCGCGCGCAGGCCGCGGGCCACGCGGAAGGCGCGCGAGACGTCCCCGGACCAGACGTAGCTGATCAGGCCGTAGTCGGAGTCGTTGGCCAGGGCGACGGCCTCCTCCTCCGTGTCGAAGGGCACCACCACCACGACCGGGCCGAAGATCTCCTCGCGGACCACCCGCATGTCGTTGGTGCAGTTCGTGAGGAGGGCGGGGGCCACGTAGAAGCCCTTGCCGTCGGCGCGGACCTGCGGGCGGTCGCCGCCGGCCGTGACGGTGGCACCCTCCTTCCGGCCCAGTTCGACGTACGACTCGATGCGGTCGCGGTGGGCCGCCGAGATCACCGGGCCGACGACCGTGCCACGGGTCGCCGGTTCGCCGACCTTCATGAAGGCCAGGTAGCCGGTCAGCTTCTCCACGAGGGCGTCGTGCACCGGGCGGTGCACCAGGACCCGGGTCGGGGCGGTGCAGATCTGCCCGGAGTAGAAGGAGAAGGTGGTGCCGATGCCCATCACCGCCGCATCGAGGTCGGCGTCCTCGAAGACGATCGCCGCGCCCTTCCCGCCGAGCTCCATCAGCTGCCGCTTCATGCCGCGGCCGCAGACCTCGGCGATGCGCTGCCCGACGGCCGTGGACCCGGTGAAGGACACCATGTCCACGTCCGGGGAGTCCACCGCCGCCTCGCCCACCTCCACCGAGCGTCCGCCGACGACGTTGACCACACCGGGCGGGGCGCCCGCCTCGGCCAGGGCCTCCGCCATCCGGAACACCGACAGCGGGTCCTGCGGGGCCGGCTTGACCACCACCGTGTTGCCCATGGCCAGGGCCGGGGCGACCTTGCCCGCCGGGTTGGCCCAGGGGTTGTTGTACGAGGTGATGCAGGTGACCACGCCGACCGGCTGGCGCACTTCGAGGGCGCCGAGGACCGATGCCGCGCCCATCGGGCCGGCTTCCGTGACCTGCGGCGGCAGGCCCTTCTCCACGGGTTCCAGGGCGCCGCGCGCGTACCGCCGGAAGCGGGACACGCCCACGCCGACCTGCATGCCGCGGGCGATGCCGGTGGGGGCGCCGGTCTCCGCCCGGGCCAGTTCCGCCCACGGTTCGAACTCGCGCTGGATGATGTCCGCGGCCCGGTCCAGGATCGCGGCGCGCTCCTCCGGCTTCGTACGGGACCAGCTCGCGAACGCCTCCCGGGCCGCGCGCGCGGCCTCGTACACCTGGGCGCGGGAGGCTTCCGGAGCCAGACCGACGACGGACTCGTCGGCCGGGTCGACGACCTCGTAGTGGCCGCCGTCCGGCTCCACCCACTCCCCGCCGATGAACAGCCTGCCCGCGCTCCCGTTCCCGCCCCCGCCCCCGCTCATCGGGTGCTCACCGTCCTGGTGTCGCGGCCGGAGCGCAGGACGATGCCGGGGACGGCGCCGGTGACCTCGTCGTCGCGGATGGTCTCCACGCCGTTGACGCGCACGGAGACCACGCCGATCGCGCGGGAGTCCAGCCGCGGGCTGTCCCCGGGCAGGTCGTGGACCAGGGTGGCGGGGCCGGCGTCGATCCGCTCGGGGTCGAAGAGGACCAGGTCGGCGTGGTAGCCCTCGGCGATCCGGCCGCGTTCGCGCAGGCCGAACAGCCGGGCGGGGTCGTCGGTGAGCATCTTCACCGCCTGCTCCAGCGGGACGAGCCTGCGGCCGCGCAGGCAGTCGCCGAGGAAGCGGGTGGTGTACGGGGCTCCGCACATCCGGTCCAGGTGCGCGCCGGCGTCGGAGCCGCCCAGCATGACGTCCTCGTGCTGCCAGGTCTCGGCGCGCAACTCCCAGGTGGCCGGGTCGTTGTCGGTGGGCATCGGCCACAGGACGGTGCGCAGCTCGTCGTTGGCGCAGATCTCGACCAGGCAGTGGAAGGCGTCCTGGCCGCGTTCGGCGGCTATGTCGTTCACGACCCGGCCGGTGAGGCCCTCGTTGGCCTCGCTGTAGGTGTCGCCGATGACGTACCGGCCGAAGTTGGCGAGGCGGCGGAAGACCCCGGCCTCCTTGCTGTCGGCGCGGCGCAGCATCTCGGCCCGTACGTCCGGGTCGCGGAGCTTCTCGATCCGCTCGGGGACGGGCAGGGCGAGGACCTCGCCCCAGCCGGGGATGAGGTTGAGGGCGCAGAAGGTGCCCAGCGACATGTTCATGGGGGTGAGGATCGGCATGGTGAGGGCGACGATCCGGCCGCCGGCCTTGCGGGCGCGTTCGCTGGGGACCAGCTGGCGGGGGACGCGCTCGGGGACGGAGGCGTCGATGGTGAGGACGTTCCAGTTGAGGGGGCGGCCCGCGGCGGCGCTCATCTCCACGAAGAGGTCGATCTCCTCGTCGGAGAACTGGTCGAGGCAGCCGGCGACGATGGCCTCCAGCTGGGTGCCCTCGTGTTCGGCGACGGCCCGGGAGAGGGCGAGGAGTTCCTCGGGCCGGGCGTGCCGGGAGGCGACGGGGGCGCCGTCGCCGTCGGAGTGGGTGGCGGACTGGGTGGTGGACAGGCCCCAGGCGCCGGCGTCCATGGCCTCGTGCAGCAGGTCCAGCATGCGCTGGAGCTGTTCCCCGGTGGGCTGCCCGCCGACCGCCGCCTCGCCCATGACGTGACGGCGGAGGGCGCAGTGGCCGACCATGAAGCCGGCGTTGACGGCGATGCGCCCTTCGAGGGCGTCGAGGTACTCGCCGAACGTCGACCAGGTCCAGTCGACGCCTTCCTCCAGGGCGGCCAGGGCCATGCCCTCGACCCGGCTCATCATGCGGCGGGTGTAGTCGGCGTCCTCGGGGCGGTCGGGGTTGAGGGGCGCGAGGGTGAAGCCGCAGTTGCCGCCGGCGACGGTGGTGACGCCGTGGTTCATGGAGGGGGTGGCGTACGGGTCCCAGAAGAGCTGGGCGTCGTAGTGGGTGTGGGGGTCCACGAAGCCGGGGGCGAGGACCAGGCCGGTGGCGTCCTCGGCGGTCCGGGTGTCCTCGGTGATGCCGCCGGGTTCGGAGATGACGGCGATGCGGCCGTCCTTGATGCCGATGTCCGCGGTGCGGGCGGGGGCGCCGGTGCCGTCCACGACGGTCGCGCCCTTGATGATGTGGTCGAGCATGACGTCCCTTCTCCTGGCCGGTCGTCCGTGCCGGGCGGCCGGTTGCCGATGGCTCGCGCTGGGCCGATGCGCTCGCGCGGTGCCGCTGCCTCTGTCTCACGGCCGCGTGGCCGCGTGGCCGCCTGGCCGTGTGGCCGCCTGGCCGCGTGGCCGCCTGGCCGCGTGGCCGCCTGGCCGTGTGCGGTCGCACCGCGTGCGTGTGCCCCGGCCGGGGGCGGCCGGGCCGGCCGCGGCCCCGGTCTGACCTCCGGCCGGGGCCGGTTCGGGACGGCGGTCCGGGAAGACGCCGTCCCCGTTCACGCGGACCGGGATTTCCCCCACCCCGCCCTTTCCCGAAACCGGGGCTCCGCCCCGGGCCCCGTGCCTTCGCCTGCGGGCCGGTGGTGGGCCGGTCGCGCAGTTCCCCGCGCCCCTGGCAGCTGCGGTGTGGGCAGCCGTTCCGCAGGGCTCCGCCGAAGCCGCCGCCCGGCGGGCAGAGCACCGGAGCCCGTGCCGACTACGCCGAATCGCGGAAGCGGGTCGTCCGGTGGACCGGATCGGTGTCGATCTTCGGGATCACGTGCTCACCGATGAGCTTGATGGTGTTCATCGTGTCCTCCTGCGAGACCCCGGTCGGAAGGCCGAAGGAGAGCTGGTCCGCACCGGCCTGCTCCCAGCGCTTGCACTGGGCGAGGACCTCGGACGGGTCGCCGCAGATCATCAGTTCCTCGGCGATGAGGAGCTCGATGATCTCCGCGTTGTACTCGGGGAGCGTCTCGGGCCACTGCGGGATCGCCTCGGGCCGCGGGAAGGTGTCGTGGTAGCGGAAGACCAGCGACTGGAAGCGGTTCATCCCGGCGTTGACGGCGATCTCGACCGCCTTGTCGTGGGTCTCGGCGCAGATCGCCGTCGAGGTGACCATGACGTTGTCGTTGACGAACGCGCCGACGGCCTTGGCCTCCCGGATCGCCGTCTTGTACTGCTCCAGCACCCACTCCATGTCGGAGACCTTCTGGACGCTGAAGCCGAGGACGCCGAGGCCCTTCTTCGCGGCCATGGCGTACGAGGAGGGCGAGCCGGCCGCGTACCACATGGCCGGGTGGGCCTTGCCGTACGGCTTGGGGAAGATCTTGCGCGGGGGCAGCGACCAGTGCTTGCCCTGGAACCCCTCGTATTCCTCCTGGAGGAACATCTTGGGGAACTCCGCGATGGTCTCCTCCCAGATCTCCTTGGTGTGGTTCATGTCCGTGATGCCGGGGAGGAAGCCGAGGATCTCGTGGCTGCCCGCGCCGCGGCCGGTGCCGAACTCGAAGCGCCCCTTGGAGAGGTGGTCGAGCATGGCGACCTTCTCGGCCACCTTGACCGGGTGGTTGACCTGGGCGAGCGGGTTGAAGATGCCGGAGCCGAGGTGGATGCGCTCGGTGGCGTGGGCGAGGTACCCGAGGAACACCTCGTTCGCCGACAGGTGCGAGTACTCCTCCAGGAAGTGGTGCTCGGAGGCCCAGGCGTACTTGAAGCCGGACTTGTCGGCCTGGATGACGTACTCGGTCTCCTCGATCAGCGCCTTGTGCTCTGCCTCGGGGTCGACCTTGGACCGCGCCTCGGGCACGTATCCCTGCACAAAGATGCCGAATTCCAAGGGAGTTCACCGTCCTTTGCTTTCTGACGCATCGTCAGATCGATGGGTTCGACTGTTCCATCCACGGGGTGCCGCGTCAATAGCTGACACTGCGTCAGAGAATGCTGACCCCGGCCATCCAGCCACCGTCGATGACGAAGGGCTGGCCCGTGATGTACGAGGAGTCCTCGCTGGTCAGGAAGAGGGCCAGGCGGGCCACCTCGGCCGGCAGGCCGGCCCGCCCCAGCGGAACCACCTTCCGGTAGAGCTCCGCCATCGCCTCCGTCGCCTCGGCCGACGGCCCGTCCGGGTCCAGCAGCGCCGGATTGGCCATCGGGGTGTCCACCGCGCCCGGGCACATCGCGTTGACCCGGATGTTCCTGGCCGCCAGCTCCAGCGCGGCGACCCGGGTCAGGCCGACGATCGCCGCCTTCGTCGCGGCGTACGACCCGACGAAGGCCATCCCGGTCAGCCCGGTGTAGGAGGAGGTGTTGACGATGGTGCCGCCCCCCGCCGCCTCGATCTCCGGGGCCACGTTCTTGATCCCCAGGAACGCCCCCACCTGGTTGACCTGCACGATCTGCTGGAATTCCGCCAGCGGCGTGTTCACCAGCTCGTTGAAGCGCAGGATGCCCGCGTTGTTGACCAGGCCGTCGATCCGGCCGCCGAACGCCTCCTTCGCCGCCGCCACCGCGGCCGCCCAGTCCTCCTCACGGCTCACGTCCAGCCGTACGTACCGGGCGTTCGCCTCCCCTATGTCCTTGGCGACCTGTGCGCCCTGCTCGTCCAGCACGTCCCCGAGCAGCACCTTCGCGCCCTCGGCGGCGAACAGCCGGGCCTCCTGCTCGCCCTGGCCGCGCGCCGCCCCGGTGACGATGACGACGCGCCCGTCCAGTTTCCCCATTGCCCTTCTCCTTCACCCTCAGTCGTTCAGCAAGGGGCCCACCTCGGCCCCGAAGGCGGTGATCTGGTCGCAGAGCTCGGACCGGTCCCGGCTGCGGAAGCGCACCTGGATCTGGTCCACGCCCAGCGCCGCGTACGCGCGCAGGGACTCGGCCAGCCGCTCCGGCTTGCCGGTCAGGGTGCGGCGGCCGGTCTCCCAGCCGGGTTCGCCGACGTACAGGGCCTCGGTGATCGCCCCGATCTCGACCGGGTCGGTGATGCCGGCGGCCTCCCGCAGCTCGCGGATGCGGGCGATCCTGGCGGGGAGCCGGTCCCGCGGGTCGCCCTGCGGCAGCCAGCCGTCCCCGCGCACGGCGGCCCGCCGGACGGCGGCCGGCGAGGAGCCGCCCACCCACACCGGGATCCGCTCCTGGGCCGGCCGGGGCAGCTGGCCGAGCCCCTGGAAGCGGAAGAACTCCCCCTCGAACTCGGGGAACTCCTCGGGACCCAGCGCCACGCGCAACGCGTCCAGCACCTCGTCCAGTACGGCCCCGCGCCGCTCGAAGTCGGCCCCGAGGACCTCGAACTCCTCCTGTACGTGCCCGGCGCCGACGCCGAGGATCAGCCGCCCGTTCGAGAGGTGGTCGAGGGTCGCGTACTGCTTCGCGCTGATCAGCGGGTGCCGCAGGGCCACGATCGCCACGTGGCTGAGCAGGCGCACGCACTCCGTCACCCCGGCCAGGAAGGACAGGGTGGCGACCGGGTCGTACCAGACGGTGCTCATGGCGGCGGCGAGCCGCCGCGGGATGGCCACGTGGTCGCAGGACGCCAGGTAGCCGAACCCGGCCCGGTCGGCGGCGCGGGCGACCTCGGCGAGGTCGGTCGCGGTGGCCGACGCCTCCCAGGGCTCGGCGTAGATGGTGCTCTGCGACTGCACCGGGAGCTGCATCCCGTAGACCAGCCGCCCCTCCGGAAACACGCGCCCCATGACGACCCCTTCAGCAGACGACGATGCCCACGAACCAATCGATCTGACGATCCGTCACATCGATCGGCTGGTGGTCATCGTCGTGGCTGACTGTCCGTCAGGCAAGGGGTGGGGCGGAGCGGGGTGCGGAGCGGGCTGCGGAGCCCGGGCGGGGGGAGGCCGCCGGGAAGCGCACGCGCACGGTGAGGCCGCCGCCCGGCGCCGGATTGGCCTCCGCCGACAGCTCCGCACCGTGCGCGCGGGCGATCGACGCCACGATGGACAACCCCAGTCCCGCTCCCTCGCCGGGCAGGTGACGGCGTTCCGCGCGGCGCCGGAAGGGCTCCAGGAGCGCCGGTACCTCCGCCGGGGCGATCACCGCACCCGTGTTGGAGACGGTCAGCAGACCGGTGGCGGAGGTGCTGAGCGTGATGCGGCCGCCGGGCCGGTTGTGCCGGACCGCGTTGCCGAGGAGGTTGCCCACGAGGTGCCCCAGCAGCTGCCGGTCGCCCGTCACCGGCAGCGGGGCGAGATCCCGCCGCACGGTCGGACGGGGTGCGGAGTCCGCTTCCCGCCCGCCCGCTTCGGCCAGTCCGTCCGCCGCCGCGTCCGTCAGTTCCGCCAGGTCCACCTCCTCCGTGGCGGACGGGCCCTCCTCCGAGACCGCCAGCAGCAGGAGCGACTCGATCAGGTGCTCGCTGGCCGCGGCCGTGTCGATCAGCTTGGCCCGGATCCGGGCCACCTTCTCCGGCGGCGGATCTCCCGCCAGCCCGATCTCCGCCGCGGACCGCTGCACGGCCAGCGGGGTGCGCAGCTCGTGCGCCGCGTTCGCCGCGAACCGCCGCTGGGCCGACACCAGGTGTTCCATCCGGTCGAGCATCCCGTCGAAGGTGTCCGCCAGCCGCTTCAGCTCCCCGGGCGGCGCCTGCAGCCCGATCCGTTCGTGCAGGTTCTCCCCGGACAGCCGGCGGGCCGTCTCGGTGATCACGCCGACCGGGCGCAGCACCCGTCCGGCCATCCACCAGGCCAGCCACACGGACAGGACCGCGAACACGGCGAGGGCGGCCAGGGAGACGATCAGCAGGTTGTGCAGGGTCGCCCGTTCGGCGGCCAGCGAGAGGGGCTGGGTGATCCGGTACTGCTCCAGCTGCTCGGGCGAGAAGTCGGCGGCGCGGCCGGCGGGCACCATGCGTTCGGCCGGGACCGCCGCCTTGAGCCCCTCGCGCAGTCCGTCGCGCAGTCCGTCGCCGCTGCCGGGCAGGGCGACGGTGGTGGCGAGGGCGCCGTTGATGCTCGCGAACAGCCCTTTCCGCAGCAGTACGTTGACCAGCACGACCAGGCCGCCGCCCGCGAGCACCAGCAGGGAGCCGCAGAGGGCGGTGAGACGTCCGCGTTCGCTGCGCGGCAGGGCCAGACGGGCGAGACGCGTGAGACGAGTCGGACGGGTCGGACGGGCGAGACGGGCGAGACGGGCCGGACTGGCGAGACGGGTCAGCCGGGTCAGCCGGGTCAGCCGGGTCAGCCGGGTCAGCCGGGTCAGGCAGGTCGTACCAGGGATCCGGAGGGGCGTCACCGGGGGTCCTGACGGTCCGGCCGGGCCATTCGGTAGCCCGCGCCCGGCACCGTCTCGATCAGCTGCGGCTCGCCCAGCTTGGCGCGCAGCTTGCTGAGGGTGACCCGGACCGCGTTCGTCCGGTAGCTGGTGTCCTGCTCCCACACCTGCTCGATCAGGTCCTCGTTGCTGACCACCGCGCCGTCCGCCCGGAGCAGCGCCTCCAGTACGGCGAACTCCTTGCGGGACAGGGCGAGCCGGCGCCCGTCCCGGGCGGCCGAGCGGGCCGCCGTGTCCACCGCGATCCCCGCCCGTTCAAGCACCGGCGGGAGGGCCGGGCGGGCGCGCCGGCCGAGGGCCAGGACGCGGGCGAGCAGCTCGTCGTACGCGAACGGCTTGGTGAGGTAGTCGTCGGCGCCCAGGCCGAGCCCGGCCACCCGGTCCCGGACGGTGCCGGAGGCGGTCAGCATCAGCACGCGGGTGAGCAGGCCGTCCCGTACGACCTGTCGGCACACCTCGTCGCCGTGCAGACCGGGCAGGTCCCGGTCGAGGACCAGGACGTCGTACTCGCCGAGCCCGAGCCGGCGCAGTGCCTCCAGGCCGTCGGACGCCTCGTCGACGGCGATCGCGTCGCGGCGCAGCCCTTCGGCAATCATCTCCCGGAGGAATTCCTCGTCCTCCACCACCAGAACCCGCATGGGCTCCATCTCTACCGGAGACCGGGGTTTCGCCGTTGTAAGCGGAGGCTGTGAAGGAAACGAAACCCGGTTCCGGCGCAGGCTCGGGCGCATGGACCGATCCCTCACCACGACCGAGACCACGACCACGGCCGGGCACACGGCCACGACGGCCACGACCGGGAGCACGGCCGGGGCCAGGAGCAAGAGCACGACCGCGACGATGGCCGCGGCCGCGCTGCTGACCGCGCTGGCCCTCTCCCTGACCGCCTGCGCGGGCGGGAAGGGCGACGGGAAGGACACGTCGGCGGACGGCACCGCCTCAGGCGGCTCCGGTGCCTCAGGCGGCTCCGGCAGTGACGCCGGGAAGGCCGCCGACGACGCCCTCAAGCTGCGCCGGTGCCTGCGCAAGCAGGGGATCGACGCCCCCGACCCGCAGCCCGGCCAGGACCCGCGGGCCATGACCCTGGGCGGCGACGCCGACCCGCAGAAGATGCAGAAGGCCATGGAGGCCTGCGGCATGAAGGGCGCCGGAGCGAACGGCGGCCCCACCCAGGAGCAGAAGGACCAGCAGCTCAAGTGGGTCCAGTGCATGCGCAAGAACGGGATCAACCTCCCCGACCCGAAGTGGGAGGGCGGGATGACCGCCGCCAACGAGATACCCAAGGGGCAGGAGAAGGCGTTCGAGGAAGCCACCAAGAAGTGCGAGAACCCGTGACCCGGCGGCGCGGCACCTCCTGGATCACGGCCGGGGTGGCGGTGCTGCTGGCCGTCACCGGCGGCGGCTGTCTCGTACTCGACGGCCGTACGCAGGACGCCGACGCGCGCAACGCGCGTTCCGCCGACGGGCTGCCCCCGGCCACGGCCCCCGTCGTACGCGGGGACCTCGGCAGCAGTGTGCAGGTGGACGGCGTCCTCGGCCGTTCCGGGGAGCGGCGGCTCAACTCGGCCGGCCCCGGCGTCCTGACCTGGCTCGCGCCCGAGGGCACGTCGGTCGAGCGGGACGGGAAGCTCTACGAGCTCAACGGCCGCCCGGTGCGCCTGATGTACGGCTCCGTCCCCATGTACCGGGCGCTGAAGGCCGGCGACAAGGGGGAGGACGTCAAGCAGCTGAAGCGGAGCCTGCGGGCGCTCGGCCACGGGACCGGGCTGGACCCGGAGGACGGCAGGTTCACCGAGGGCACGGTCACCGCCGTCAAGCGCTGGCAGAAGGCCCACGGCATGAAGCAGACCGGCGAGGTCGCCCGCGAGGACCTCGCCTTCGCCGCCGGACCCCAGAGGATCGGCAAGGCGGAGGCGGCCGTCGGCGACGAGCCGGGACCGAACCGCCCGGTCCTGGCCGTGACCGGCACCGACCGGATCGTCCGCTTCTCGCTGGACGCGGCGCAGGCGGGCACCGTCAAGGCGGGTGACCGGGTGTCGGTGTCGCTGCCGGGCGGCGGTACGGCCGCGGGCCGCGTCGACACGGTCGGCGCGGCCGCGAACCCGGACGACGGGAGCGGCTCCGGCGGCAGCGGCGGGGGCGGAGCCGGAAGCGGCGGGGGCGGTGGCGGCGGCGACGGGAAGGCGAAGATCGAGGTCTCCGTCGTCTTCGACGACCCGGCCGCGGTCAAGGCGCCCGACCGGTCCCCGGTCTCGGTGCGGCTGACCGGCGAGATCCGCCGGGGCGTCCTGTCCGTGCCGGTCAACGCCCTGCTGGCCCTCACCGGCGGCGGCTTCGGCGTCCAGGTGGTCGAACACGGCACGGTCCGCGAGGTGAAGGTCGGGCTCGGCATGTTCGGCGACGGCCGGGTCGAGGTCACCGGCGACGGCCTGAAGGAAGGCATGGAAGTGGGGGTCCCGCAGACATGACGCACACCCACCCGGTGGTCGAACTGACCGGGGTGACCAAGGAGTACCCGGGCGGGGTCACGGCCCTCCGCGGTGTCGACCTCACCGTCGCCGCCGGCGAACTCCTCGCCATCGTCGGCCCGTCAGGCTCCGGCAAGTCCACCCTCCTGCACATCGTCGGCACCCTGGACCGGCCCACCGCCGGCCGGGTGGTCATCGCCGGACACGACGTGGCCGCGCTCTCCGACCGGTCCCTGTCCGCCCTGCGGTCCCGGCACGTCGGCTTCGTCTTCCAGTCCTTCCACCTGGTGCCGGGCATCAGCGCCCGCGCCAACGTGGCCGAGGGCCTGCTGTATTCGGGGCTGTCGCGCGGCGAGCGCCGGCGGCGGGCCGAGGAGGCCCTGGACCGGGTCGGGCTCGGCGACCGGATGGACCACCGACCGCACGAGCTCTCCGGCGGTCAGAAGCAGCGCGTGGCCATCGCCCGCGCGGTGGCGGGCGAACCCGACCTGCTGCTCGCGGACGAGCCCACCGGCGCGCTGGACACGGCGTCCGGGGAGTCCGTCATGGAACTCCTGCACGGGCTCAACCGGGAGGGCGCGACCATCGCCGTGATCACCCACGACCAGGAGATCGCGGCGAGCCTGCCCCGGTCCGTACGGGTCCGGGACGGCCGGGTCGTCGCGGACGGGTCGGCCGCCGCCCGGCAGGCGGGGGCCGCGTGATGCCCCGTACGCGATCCGGTGCGCAATCCGGTGCCGGAGCCGGTACGGGAGCCGGTGCGCGCGTCCGCAAGCGCGCCCGTACGGCACTCAGACCGCCCCGGCTCCGCCCGCGCGACGTGCTGCACGTCGGCTCGGCCGGACTGCGGTCGCGCCCGGTACGGGTCGTCCTCTCCGCCCTGGGCATCGCCATCGGCATCGCGACGATGATCGCGGTCGTCGGCATCTCCTCCTCCAGCCAGGCGAAACTGCTCCGCGAACTGGACCGGCTGGGCACCGACGTCCTGGTGATCACGCCCGGGCAGTCGATGTTCTCCGGTCAGGACACCCGGCTGCCGGCCGAGGCGCCGGGCATGGTCTCCCGGGTCGAGGGCGTGCGGTCGGTCGGCACGACCGGCACGGTGAAGCACTCGGTGCGGCGCAGCGAGCACATCCCCAAGGAGGAGACCGGCGGGATCTTGGTGCAGGCCGTACGGGACGACCTGCTGGGCACCCTCCGGGCCGAGGTGGCCCGGGGCACCTGGCTGAACGCGGCCACCGGCCGCTACCCGTCGGTGGTGCTGGGCGACGTGGCGGCCCGCCGGCTGGGCATCACGGCGCCCGGGCAGCAGGTCTTCATCGGGGGCCGGCACTTCACGGTGGTGGGCGTCCTGGGGCCGGTGCCGCTGGCGCCGGAGATCGAGCGCTCGGCACTGGTGGGCTGGGAGGCCGCCCGTGGCCTCCTGGGGTTCGACGGGTATCCGACCGCGATCTACGAGCGGTCGGCGGACGAGGCGGTGGCGGCCGTACGCGAGCTGGTCCCGCGAGCCGCCAACCCGCAGTCGCCGCACTCGGTCGCGGTGACGGACCCCTCGGCGGCGCTCAAGGCGAAGGCGGCGACGGAGGGTGCGTTCAGCACCCTGCTGCTGGGGCTGGGCGGGATCGCACTGCTGGTCGGCGGGGTGGGCGTGGCCAACACCATGATCATCTCGGTGCTGGAGCGACGGCACGAGATCGGGCTGCGGAGGTCGCTGGGCGCGACGAAGGGGCAGGTCCGGATCCAGTTCGTGACGGAGTCCCTGCTGCTGTCCGGCCTGGGCGGGCTGGCGGGGGTCGCGCTCGGCGCGGCGGTCACGGGCGTCTACGCCCGGACCGGGGACCTGCCGTGGGTGGTGCCGCCGTGGTCGGTGGGCGGCGGCTTCGCGGCGACCCTGGCGATCGGCACCCTGGCGGGCCTCTACCCTGCGGTCCGCGCGGCCCGGCTGTCCCCGACGCTGGCACTGGCGGCGGCGTAGCGGGGCGGGCGGGGCGTTCGCCCACGGGCCGGACCCGGCCGGACCCTCCCCGGACCGGGCCTCCGGCCCGGAGGCCCGGTCCGGGAAAATCCCAGGTCGGGGCGGGGTTCTCGTCGTACGCTGATCCGATGCGAACTCCCAGGCGGGCCGCCCGCGTTGTGATCCTGTCCCCCACCGGCTCGGTGTTCCTCTTCCGCGAGAACAACGTCGAGGTCGGCATCCACTGGCTCCCGCCCGGCGGCGGCATCGATCCCGGCGAGAGCCCGGAGGAGACCGTCGTACGGGAGCTGCGCGAGGAGACCGGCTGGACGGACCTCGCGCCGCAGCGGCTGCTCTGCACGTGGGAGCACGACTTCACGCACGAGGGCGTGCCGGTGCGGCAGCACGAGCACATCTACGTCACCTCCGGGCCCGCCCGGCCCCCGAAGAAGAAGGAGAAGGGGCGCGGCACATGGCGCTGGCTGGACCGGCCGGCCCTCGCGGCGCTCACGGAGCCGACCTGGCCGCCGGGACTCCCGGCCCTCCTGGCCGCCCCGGCGGACCGGGGCCCGGTCGACCTGGGCCTGGTCGGCTGACGCCTCCGCCGCCGTGCGGGCGCGCAGGCGCCGGCTCCGCCCGAGGCGAGGGCGTCACGCCTCGGGCGGAGCCGAGCACCGCCGTCCGCGCGGGAGTTCGTACGGACGCACGTCAGGGTGATCATCGGCCTGGTTCCGCCCCGCAGGGGTGGTGGTGGCGTTGTAGGTGCTGCCGGACCCAACAGCCCCAGGAGCACCACGTGACACCCACGACGCCATCGATCGCCGCGCCCGACAGCCCCCTTCGCCGGACCCTCGGTGAACGGCGCATCGGGCTGGTGGCCTGGCGGCTGCTCGTGCTCCAGGCCGCACACCCCGCCGTCGCGGCCGGCATGAGCCGTTACTCCACCTACCGGGGCCACCCCTGGCGGCGCATCGAGCACACCATGGACAGCGGCCGCCGACTGTTCTTCTCCACCCCGGAGGACCGGCAGCGCGAGATCGCCCGACTGGAGCGCACCCACCGCCGGATCCGCGGCACCGACGACGCCGGGCGCCCGTACTCCGCCGAGGACCCGGAGGTCCGCGCCTGGGTGATGGTGACCCTGTACGAGGCCATGACGGCCATGGGCGAGCTGTCCGGGGATCCCCTGAAGCCGGCCGCACGGGACGCGCTGTACACCGAGTTCAAAGCGGTCTGCGACGCCCTCGGCATCCCCGAGGAGGCCCTCCCCGCCACCGCCGCCGACGTGCCGGCGTACGTCGACCGGACCGTCCGCGAGGTCCTCGAATGCGGTGAGGTGGCCCGGCACCTGCTCTTCGACATGCTCCGCGAGGCCCCGGCGCCGCGGCGGCTCGGCCGGCTCCGGCCCGCCTGGCCGCTGCTGCGCGTGATCGTCGCAGCCGTGCTCACCAACCTCACCGTCGCCGACCTTCCCCCCGCCTGGCACGGGCGGTTCGGCATGCCCCGCACCCGTACCGCCGCCGCCCTGTCGTGGACGCTGCACCGCGGCGCGCGGCAGATCATGACCCGGCTGCCGGACCACCTGCGCTACCGCAGCCACGGCGCGGAGGACGGCCGTACCGCCGGCCGCCCGTCCGCGGCGGCCCGTCTGCCGAAGCCCCGTACGGCCGACTCCCGTCCGGAGCGGCTGGCGGCGTTCTTCCGGCAGGTGCTGGACCAGACCGGCGACGGCCGCGTCGACTCCGCCGACCTCCAGGCCATGGTGCACAACGTGTGCTGGCAGCTGGAGCTGCCCGTCGAGCGCGAGGACCGCCTCTACGCCGCCTTCGAGACCTGGTGGAAGCAGCTGTGCGCGGCCATGGACGCGGACGGCGACGGCTCGGTGGAGTGCACCGAGTTCGTGTCCGCGATGCTCGCCGGCATCGACGGGGACCCGGGCTACCTGGAACGGGGCCTGGCACCGGCGATGCGCGCGCTGTTCCGGGCCGCCGACACCGATGCGAGCGGCCATCTGTGCGCGGACGAGTACCGCACCCTGTTCGGCGGTTCCCGCGTCCACCCGGCCGAGCTCAACGACGGCTTCCGGCAGCTGGACCGCGACGGCGACGGGCGGATCAGCGAGGAGGAGTTCACGGCCGCGTTCACCGACTACTTCACCGCCCGGACGGACACGGTCGCCGGCGCGGCACTGCTGGGCCGCCCCTGAGCCGGCCCGAAGCCGCCCCACCCCGAAGCCGCCCCACCCCGGGGGCGCACGCGCCGGGGCGTCACCGGACCGCCCGGTGCCGGGCACACGCATCCCCGCCCGCCCGGCACCGGGTCCCGTGCCACGGGTCTCCGGTCCGGCCCGCCCGGCGCAGGCCGGATAGGCTGCCGCCGGGCCCGGCACGGCCCACGGCACAGGCGCGGGGGGACGACGGCGATGGCACTGCGGGACGGCGATCCGCGCTCGATCGGCGGGTACGTCCTGATCGACCGGCTGGGTTCGGGCGGTATGGGGACGGTCTACTCGGCCCGGTCGGCCTCCGGCCGGATGGTCGCCGTGAAGCTGGTGCACCAGCAGTTCGCGGACGACTCCGAGTTCCGCACCCGGTTCCGGCAGGAGGTCGCCGCGGCCCGCCGGGTCAGCGGCGCCTTCACCGCGCCCGTACTGGACGCCGACCCGGACGCCGAGCGCCCCTGGATGGCGACCCTGCTGGTGCCCGGCAGCACCCTGCGCGCCCGGGTGCGGGAGGGCGGCCCGCTGTCCGGCGGGGAACTGCGGATGCTGGCGGTGGGGCTGGTGGAGGCGCTGCGGGAGCTGCACACCACGGGGGTGGTGCACCGCGACCTCAAGCCGGACAACGTCATGCTGACCGAGGACGGGCCCCGGGTCATCGACTTCGGCATCTCGCGGGCCGCCGGACACCAGACGCTCACCGCGACCGGGCAGATCCTCGGCACCCCGCCGTACATGTCCCCCGAGCAGCTGTCGGCGCCGGGCCGGGTGACCCCCGCCTCGGACGTGTTCTCCCTCGGGTCGGTGCTGGTGTTCGCGACGACCGGCCGCGGTCCCTTCGACGACCACTCCCACTACATGACCGCCTACCGGGTGGTGTCGGACCCGCCGGAGCTGGGGCCGCTGTCCGGGTCCCTGCGCCGGGCCGTGGAGTGGTGTCTGGCCAAGGACCCCGCGGACCGGCCGCGTCCGGACGAGCTCCTGGCGGCGTTCACCGCCGCCGGCCCGGCGGAGTGGGAACTGCCCGCGGACGGCCTCCCGGAAGGGGACGGGCCCGCCTCCGCCCCCGGCCCCGGGTCGGCATCCGGCCCCGGGTCGGCATCCGGGACCGGGTCGGCGTCCGGGACCGGGTCGGCGTCCGGTGCCGGCGTCGAGACCCACCCCAGCGGCCCGCCGACGGCCCCGACCGACCCGGTCGCCCCGGCCGAGCCGACCGCGCCGGGCGCCCTGGTCCCCTCCGCTCCCCGCGCCCCGCGCGAACCGGGTGGTGCGCACGACCCGGCCGACCCGACCGCCCCGGCCGCGCGCCCCCGCCGCCGTTCCCGCCGGCGCACGGTCCTGGCGGGTGCCACCGCCGCGGCCCTGCTCGCGGGGGCCGGGCTCTACTTCGGTCTGGGCGTGCCGTTCACCGCCGAGGGCCATGCCGAGGGCAACCCGGGCCGGGCCTCCACCGCCACGCCGGGGAAGACCGGCGGCGCCGCCGCCGCAGCCGCGCTCCCCGCCTACGTCGCGACGGACGGCGGCAGCCCGGCCGGCACCCGCGCCTACGCGGACTCCCGGGACCGCCGCCCGGCCGGCTGGCGGCCCTGGAACGGCGCCCAGGGGCTGGGCCGGTGCGTGTACGCCGCCTCGTCCCTGCTGTGCACCTCGCAGGCCACCGGCGGCGCCGGCACCCTCACCCGGCTCGACGCGGCGACCGGCGGGGTCAGGTGGTCGGTCCGGGCCGATGTACTGATGGCCGAGAGCCCCGCCGTGGTCAGGGACACCGTGGTGGTGGCCGGCCGCGGGGGTTTCCAGGGCTTCGCCCTGTCCGACGGGAAGAGCCGCTGGCCCAGGCCCCTCTCGGCGGCCGCCGCGGCCGGCTCGGTGCTGCGCGGGCTCGTCGCGGACGGCGACCGCGCCTACGCCGTCGGCCAGAACGGGACCCCGGTGGCGCTGGACGTGGCGGCCGGCCGCGTACGGGCGCTGGCCGGTGCCCCCGAGGTGTCCCAGAACGGATACCCCGCGGTGCGGGTGCTCGGCGGGCGGGTCTTCCTCGAAGGCCAGGCCCTGGCCGACGACACGGGCTTCTACAGCTCCGTCAGGTCGGTGGACGCCGGGGGCGGCCCGGGAGCCGGCCGCGCCGACCTGCCCGGCCCGTGCGCGCCCGGCGGTCCGGCGGTGACCTCGCCGTCCGGCGGCACGCGGCGGACCGTGCTCCTGTGCCACAAGGAGACCGGGCCGGGCGTGCTGCGCGTGGACGCGGAGGAGAACGCGGCGGTGGACATCCCGTTCGGCAGCCACGCCCTCTCCGGACTCGCCGCAGCCGCGGGGAAGGTGTACTTCATGGCCGCCTCGATCAGCGGGGAGCCGGCCTTCATGGAGCTCAACCAGGACTCCGGCGGCAGCCTGTGGCGGGTGCCGCTGCCGGAGGCGTGTGCCGCGCCGGACCGGCCCGAGCAGGCGAACGCGCTGGTGGTGACGGACGGCCTCGCGTACGTGCGGTGCGGGGCGGAGGGGCGCGTCATCGACCTGGCGGCGCACAAGGCCGTCAAGCGCTTCGGCGTCCCCGCGCAGGCGTGGTCCGACGGCCCGGCGGAGTTCCTGGTGGCCGGCGGAGCGGTCTTCGCCCCGTCGGGCACGGGCTGGGCCTCGGTGGAGCCGCGGCCGCTCTAGCCGCAGCCGGCCGGACTCCACGGGGACACTCGGCCCCGCCCCGGGCGAAACCTCCTCGCGCTCCTACACCCCTACACCCCTACAACCCCTCCGCCCCTACGCCCCCGCGCCGCCCGGTCCCGCCCAGAGCCCGTCCTCGGTCAGTCCCAGCAGCGAGATCGCGTTGCCCCGCACGATGCGCTGCACGTCCTCCGCCGGGAGGTGCCCCATCTGGGCCTCGCCGACCTCGCGGGACTTGGGCCAGGTGGAGTCCGAGTGCGGGTAGTCCGTCTCGTAGAGGACGTTGCCCACGCCGATCGCGTCCAGGTTCCGCAGGCCGAAGGCGTCGTCGAAGAAGCAGCCGAAGACGTGCTCGGCGAACAGCTCCGACGGCGGGCGCGTGACCTTGTCGGCCACCCCGCCCCAGGCCCGGTTCTCCTCCCACACCACGTCGGCCCGCTCCAGGATGTACGGGATCCAGCCGATCTGGCCCTCCGCGTACATGATCCGCAGGTTCGGGAAGCGTTCGAACTTGCCGCTCATCAGCCAGTCCACCATCGAGAAGCAGCAGTTGGCGAAGGTGATCGTGGAGCCGACCGCCGGCGGGGCGTCGGCGGAGGTCGAGGGCATCCGCGAGGAGGACCCGATGTGCATGGCGATGACGGTGCCGGTCTCGTCGCACGCCCGGAGGAAGGGGTCCCACTCGTCGGTGTGGATCGACGGCAGCCCCAGGTGCGGCGGGATCTCCGAGAAGGCGACCGCGCGGACGCCGCGCGCCGCGTTCCGGCGCACCTCCGCCGCGGCCAGTTCGGCGTCCCAGAGCGGGATCAGGGTCAGCGGGATCAGCCGGCCCTGCGCCTGGGGGCCGCACCACTCGTCCACCATCCAGTCGTTGTACGCCCGTACGCCGAGCAGTCCGAGCTCGCGGTCCTTGGCCTCGGTGAAGGTCTGGCCGCAGAAGCGCGGGAAGGTGGGGAAGCAGAGGGCGGACTGGACGTGGTTGACGTCCATGTCGGCGAGGCGGTCGGGGACGGAGAAGGAGCCCGGGCGCATCTGCTCGTAGGTGATGACCTCCAGCCGGATCTCGTCGCGGTCGTAGCCGACGGCGGTGTCCAGCCGGGTGAGCGGGCGGTGCAGGTCCTCGTAGACCCACCAGTCGCCGATCGGCCCGTCGTCCCCCTTGGCGCCCATCACGGGAGCGAACTTGCCGCCCAGGAAGGTCATTTCCTTCAGGGGGGCGCGCACGATGCGCGGGCCGCTGTCGCGGTATTTGGACGGGAGCCGGTCCCGCCAGACGTGAGGAGGTTCAACCGTGTGGTCGTCCACCGAGATGATCTTCGGGAAGGTCTCCATGTCCTCCACGGTAGCGTTGATCTGACGAACCGTCAGCTAGTTGGGACGTGCTCGGTACACAGCAGGGCCCTGGCGGGCTGCCGCGCTCGCCCCAAACAGGGCAGACTGACCGTTGCACTCCACATCCGCTCGAACACGACCGCCACCGGCCAGGCCCAGGGAGGGGGAGACACATGGAAGGGACGGCAGGCGCCGGAAACACGGCAGGCACGGCAGGCACGGGAAGCGCCCCGGGCACCGCAGGCACCGCGAGCACCGCACGCACCGCAGGCGCCGCGGGCGCCGTAGGCAGGGACAGCGCACCCGGGACCGGAACCGCCTCCACCGGCTCCCGGTTCGCCGTGCTCGGCCCCATCCGCGCCTGGCGCGGGACCGAACCCCTCGCCTCCGGCAGCCCGCAGCAGCGCGCCCTGCTCGCCGCCCTGCTGCTGCGCGACGGCCGTACCGCCACCGCCCCCGAACTCATCGACGCCATCTGGGGCGAGGACCCCCCGCCGCAGGCCCTGGCGACCATCCGGACCTACGCCTCCCGGCTCCGCAAGATCCTCGACCCCGGCCTCCTGGTCAGCGAGTCCGGCGGCTACGCCATCCGCCTGGGCACCCTCGCCGCCCTCGACCTCGGGGTGGCCCGCAGCCTCGCCGGCGACGCCGAGACGGCACGGGCCGGCGGCGACCGGTCCACCGCCCGCACCCTGCTCGGCCGCGCCCTGCAGCTCTGGGACGGCGAACCGCTGGCCGGCGTCCCCGGCCCGTACGCCGAGACCGAACGCACCCGGCTCAGCGAATGGCGCCTGACCCTGCTCGAAAACCGGCTCGACCTGGACCTGGAGACCGGCCAGCACGCCGAGGCCGTCTCCGAGCTCACCGCCCTCACCGCCGCCCACCCGCTGCGCGAACGCCTCCGCGAGCTCCTCATGCTCGCCCTCTACCGCAGCGGACGGCAGGCCGAGGCCCTCGCCGTGTACGCCGACACCCGGCGCCTCCTCGCCGACGAACTCGGCGTGGACCCCGGCCCCGAACTCGCCGCCCTGCAGCAGCGGATCCTGCGCGGTGACGCCGAACTCGCCCGCTCCGCCGAACCCGCCCCGGCCGCCGCGCCCGTCCAGGTCCGGCCCGCCCAGCTGCCCGCCACCGTGTCCGACTTCACCGGCCGGACCGCCTTCGTCGACGAGCTCTCCGAGGTGCTGTCCGGCGCCGGCGCCGAGGGCCAGGTCATGGCCGTCTCGGCGGTCGCCGGCATCGGCGGCGTCGGCAAGACCACCCTCGCCGTGCACGTCGCGCACGCCGCCCGCCCGCACTTCCCCGACGGACAGCTCTACGTCGACCTCCAGGGCACCGACCCCCGCCCGGCCGAACCCGCCGCCGTCCTCGGGTCCTTCCTGCGCGCCCTGGGCACCCCCGACACCGCCATCCCCGACTCGGCCGCCGAACGGGCCGCGCTCTACCGCTCCACCCTCGACGGCCGCCGCGTCCTGGTCCTCCTCGACAACGCCCGCGACGCCGCCCAGGTCCGGCCCCTGCTGCCCGGCACCAACGGCTGCGCCGCCCTCGTCACCAGCCGGGTCCGCATGGCCGGCCTCGCCGGAGCACACCTCGTCGACCTCGACGTGATGTCCCCCGAGGAAGCCCTCCAGCTGTTCACCCGCATCGTCGGCACGGAACGGGTCGGGCACGAACGCCAGGCCGCCCTGGACGTGGTCGGCGCCTGCGGCTTCCTGCCTCTGGCGATCCGCATCGCCGCCTCCCGACTGGCCGCGCGCCGCACCTGGACCGTCTCCGTGCTCGCCGCCAAACTCGCCGACGAACGCCGCCGCCTGGACGAGCTGCAGGCCGGTGACCTCGCCGTGAAGGCCACCTTCGAACTCGGCTACGGCCAGCTCGAACCCGCCCAGCAGCGCGCCTTCCGGCTGCTCGGCCTCGCCGACGGCCCGGACATCTCGCTGCGCGCCGCCGCGGCCGTACTGGACCTGCCCGAGTACGAGGCCGAGGACCTCCTGGAGACCCTGGTCGACTGCTCCCTGCTGGAGTCCGCCGCGCCCGGCCGCTACCGCTTCCACGACCTCGTACGCCTCTACGCGCGTGCCTGCGCCGAACGCGACGAGCAGCCCCCGGCCGAGCGCGACTCCGCCCTCTCCCGGCTCCTCGACTTCTACCTGGCGACCGCCGCCGCCGTGTACGCGCTGGAACGCCCCGGCGACCGCCTCGTCGCCCACCTGGCCCCGACCCGCTACCCCGGGCTGGAGTTCACCGACCGGCACACGGCACTGGACTGGCTGTACGCCGAGGCGAACCCGCTGCTGGCCTGCGTACGGCAGGCGGCCGCGCGGACCGGCGCGGAGGTGGGCGCACTCCGGCGCGCCGCCGACCTGCTGCTGGCCGCCAAGGACCTGCTGGAATCCGGGGCGAACTCCAAGCAGTACGCCTCCGCGGCCGAATCGCTGTGCGAGGCGGCCCGGGCATCCGGCGACCCCTACGCAGAGGGCCGGGCCCGGACCATCCTGACCAATGTGCACCTGGTCGCCGGCCGGTTCACCGAGGCCGACGACGAGGCCCGGCGGGCCGGACTGCTCGCCCGCGGCACCGGCGACGCGCTGTCCAGCTGCTGGGCGGCCAACGACCGCGGCATCATCGCCCTCTACGAGGGCCGGCACGCGGACGGCGAACGGCACCTGCTGGAGGCCATCGACGCCTTCCGGGCCGACGGCAACAAGGTCGGCGAGGCCAGCGCACTGTGCAACCTGTCCCGGATCCACGCGGCACTGGGCCGGCTGTCCAGCGCCATAGAGCTGGCCGGGGAGGGCATCGGCATCTACGACCGGATGGGCCTGACCCTGCGCCTGGCCAACGGCCGCTACGCGCTGGGCATCGTGCTCGTCCAGGCCGGCCGGCCCGTGGAGGCCCTCGACCAGCTGACCGCCGCGCTGGCCCTGTTCCACGACAACCGGCAGCCGCTGTGGGAGGGGATCACCCACTACCGGATCGCCGAGGCCCACCTGGCCGCAGGACGGGCCACCCTGGCCGCCTCGCACGCCGAACAGGCCATCGCCCTGCGGGTGATGGGCGGCGAGTGGCGGCGGGCCTGTGTGGTGATGGTGCTCGGCCGAGCGCTGCACCGGATGGGGCAGCGGGACCGGGCGCGGGCCTGCTGGATGGACGCGGAGATCGTCTTCGAACAGCTCGGCTCGTCCGAACTCTCCGAGGTCAGGGCGCTGCTCGCATCCGAACTGGCGGCGTGAACGGGGGCGTTCATCGTTCGTTTATCGCCGTCCTACATGATGAATGCATCGACTCGCCGCGCCGGGGGGCAAGCGGGTCGAGGTGAAGGCCCGTTCGGCGGTCCGCGGGGGAATCGCCGAACGGGTAAGGCCCAGCCCCGCCCAATCAGGAGTGACGATGACGACGACCGAGAACGTGACGCCGGAGAACGGCGACATCGAGACGCTCGACAACCACGCCACGGGCGTCGAGATCAAGCCGCTGGACGAGCCGGCCACGGGCGCCGGCACGGGAACCGCCCCGGCCGCGGGCACCGGCGCCGTCGCCGCAGACGAGCTCCGCACGCTGGACAACCACGCCACGGGCCCGCGCCCGTAGGACACGGCTGTCCCGCACGGGGCACGGGGGGTACGGGGGAACCACAGGGGGAAAGCCCGGAGGTCAGTCGGGGGACGAGGACCGACCGGGTGGTACGGGGGAACGGCGGCCGCGGTGGCCCGGAGGGGGAGCCACCGCGGCCGCCGCATGCGTGCTGCCCTGCATGCGTGTTTCCGGGCGTGCGTGCTTCCGGGCAGGCGTGTTTCCGGGCAGGCCCGGCATGATCCGAAAGGCACGGCCTAGGCTGGGACCATGTTCGCTCCGAAGGGCCCCAGCCTGCGTGAACTGGCCGTGCAGGCCATGTCGTCCACCGAGCACGGCTATGACCTGCTCGCCCCCAAGTTCGACCTGACCCCCTTCCGCACCCCCGACCGGATGCTCGACGCGGTCGAGGAGACCCTCGCCCGGCACGGGGACGGCTTCGGGGCCGGCCTGGACGTGTGCTGCGGGACGGGCGCCGCGATCCCGATGCTCCGGCGGCTGTGCCGGGACCGGGTCACCGGAGCGGACTTCAGCGCCGGCATGCTCGCCGAGGCCGAACGCGCCCACGGCACGGGCCCGGCCGGCCCCGGCCGCAGCACCGGAGGCGGCCCCGCCGTGGACTTCGTACGGGCCGACGCGCGGGCACTGCCGCACGGGCTCGGGTCCTCGTACGACCTCGCCGTGAGCTTCGGGGCCTTCGGCCACTTCCTCCCGGCCGAGCGGCCCGCGCTCTTCGGCAGCGTGTACGGGGCACTGCGGCCCGGCGGGGTCTTCGCCTTCCCGGTGCCCGCCCCGCTGCCGATGGCCTCGCCGTACTACTGGATGACGGCCGGCTTCGACGCGGTCATGCGGGTCCGGAACGCGGTCTGGCGCCCGAGCTTCGTGATGTACTACCGGACCTTCCCCTTCGGCGGGGTCCGGGAGGACCTGCTCCGGACCGGCTTCACCGTGGAGACCCTCCCGCTGGCCCACTTCGGCCACCGCCCGGACGGGACCCCCCACTGGCGCCTGCTGCTGGCCCGGCGGCCATGGCCGCCGGGCCGGGCGTTCACCAGATCGCCGTGAAGAGGAGCCGGAGCCGGTCCTGCGGGTCCTGGGCGTTCTCGTCCGCGCGGATGCGGCCCAGGTCCTCCTTGGTCAGGGCGCGCCCGGTGATGCGTACGTCGTCCAGCGCGCCGGCGAAGAAGACCTTCTGGTCGGGCTGGGTGCCGACGTAGACGGTGAAGGCGTCGTCCGGCTGGATGTTCATGTCCTCCGGCCGGAGGTCGGCGGTCTGGCTGTAGCCGCCGTCCACGGACAGCTGGAGCTGGCTGCCCAGGCGCTGGAACGCCACGTGGTGCCAGCGGTCGTCGTCGAACCGGCTCATGGTGGACACCTGGACCGGGCGGCCGCCGCTGTTGGTCCGCGCCTCGATCCGGCCGTCGACCGCCTCCACCACCAGCTGCTTGGCGGAGGCGTTCTGCCCGGACGCCCAGATCAGCGGACGACGCCCGGACTGGCCGCTGAACTTCACCCAGGCCGTGACGGCGAAGTCGCCGCCGGCGACCCGCAGCGAGTCCGAGCAGCCGATCCGCAGGAAGTCGGAACTCCCGTTGAGGGACAGCGCCTTGCCGTCGGCGCGCGGTACCAGCTGCGGGTCGCCGTGCACCAGGGCGTGGTTCTTGTTCGGGGTGTTGTCGCTGGTGCGGCGCGGGGTGAGGTCCTCGGACGCACCGCCGAGCGCGGCCGGGGCGAAGGAGGTGAACACCACGGATCCGGTGGAGGCGGTGGTCCCGGTCTCGTAGAGCAGGCCGACGTCCCCGGAGCGGAGCAGGGTCATGTCGGAGTAGCCGGCCCGGTCGCGGGCCACCACCGCGCCCTTGGCGGACCAGGTCTTGCCGCCGTCGGCGGAGGTGCGGACGGCGAGGGTCCAGCGGTCGGAGAACTCGCCGCCCTGCCGGGCCGGCGAGGAGAACAGCAGCGGGCCGCCGTCGGGCAGTTGGAGCAGGGAGCCGGAGACCGGCGGGGCGGGCAGGTTGGACACCGGCTCGAAGCCGCGGTCCGGGAACGAGGGATCGGCGACCTCGTCGATCACCGCGGAGACCCGGTGGTCGTTGGTGCCGCAGGTCTGGAGGCTGCGGGCGTTGATGTAGACGTGGCCGTCCGGCAGCTGGGTGATCGCCGGCTCGCCGGGGGCGGGCTGGCCCTGGGGTGCGTCCCAGCTCGCGCCGAGCTGCCAGGTGAGGCCGCCGTCGTCGCTGTAGTAGAGCATCGCGCCGTGGGCCTCGTCGCGGGTGCGGTAGTCGCCGGTGACGACCATCCGGCCGGGCTTGCCGGACCGGGTGGGCTGCAGCTGGATGCCGTGCCCGGGGCCCACCGAGACCCATGCCCAGTCGTCCCGCTTGAGCTGGTCGAGCTGGGTGAGGGCGGCGGTCCAGGTGGCGCCGTTGTCGGTGCTGTGGGCCATGCGCAGTTCGCGGGGGGCGCGGACCCGGTCGCCCTTGGGTCCTGCGCTCCAGTCGTTGTACGCGTAGATCAGCGTGAGGCGGCCGGATTCGGCGTCGACCATGGGGACGGGGTTCCCGAAGCCGCCGGAGTCGTCGGCGCCCCGGATCACCTGGAGCTTGCCCCAGGTCTTCCCGTTGTCGGTGGACCGCTTCATGACCAGGTCGATGTCACCGATGTCGGAGCAGCTCTTCGTACGGGCCTCGGCGATGGCCAGGAGGTTCCCGTTCCGGGTGCTGGTCAGGGTGGGGATGCGGAAACAGTCGTAGCCCTCGGAGAAGGCCCGGAAGGGAGTGGACACCTCGGGCCGCAGCGGGCCGGACGGCCCCTTCTTCTCCGCACCGTCCGAGCCGCCGCCGTTTCCCAGCAGCGCGACGATGCCCACGATGAGGACGGCGAGGGCGAGGATGCCGCCGAGGACGGGTATTTCCCAGCGGAACCGAACGACTGATCTTTGCCTGGTCACGCGTGCAGGCTAACCGGAACCGGCGCCCGTCCCGCCCGGGGCGCCCCGGGCGGGCCCCGGGCGGGGTCGTTGGTGAGCGCGCGGTGAGCCCGCCGTGACGCAGGGGTGATCCCCGGCCGGGCCGCGAATCCGGCGGCGGCCGGCTACGGGGTCCGGCGGCGGGCCCGCAGTTCGGTCTTGAGGACCTTTCCGCTCGCGTTGCGCGGGAGTTCGGTCACGAACTCCACGGCGCGCGGCACCTTGTAGTTCGCCATCTCCCGCCGGGACCAGGCGATCAGGTCGTCGGAGGTGAGGGTGGAACCGGGGCGGCGGACCGCGTACGCCTTGCCGACCTCGCCGAGCCGCGGGTCGGGGACGCCGACGACCGCGACGTCGGCGACGTCCGGGTGCAGCCCGAGGAGCTGCTCGATCTCCGCCGGATAGGCGTTGAACCCGCCGACGATGAACATGTCCTTGATCCGGTCGGTGATGCGCAGGTTGCCGGCCGCGTCGAGGACGCCGATGTCGCCCGTGCGCAACCAGCCCTCGGGCGTGATGGTGCGGGCGGTCTCCTCGGGGTCCTCGTAGTAGCCGCGCATCACGTTGTGGCCGCGGACCCGCACCTCGCCCGGCTCGCCGGGCGGCAGGGCCCGCCCCCCGGGGCCGGTGACCCGTACCTCGGTGCCGGGGATGGCGCGGCCGGAGGTGGCGGCGACCACCTCGGCCGGGTCGCCCCGCCGGCACATGGTGACGATCCCGCCGGCCTCGGACAGCCCGTACGCCGTGAGCACCGTCGCGATCTTCAGTTCCGCGCGCAGCCGTTCGACGAGCTGCAGCGGGACCACGGCGGCACCGGTGACCACCAGCCGCAGCGCGGACAGGTCGTGCTGGTCGCGGGAGGGGTGGTCCAGGACGGACTGGTGGAGGGTGGGCGGTCCGGGCAGTACGGAGATCCGCTCGGCGGCGACGTTGGCGAGCACGGTGTCCACGTTGAACACCGGCTGCGGGACCATCACGGCGCCGCGCATCAGGCAGGCGATGATCCCCGCCTTGTAGCCGAAGGTGTGGAAGAAGGGGTTCACGATCAGGTAGCGGTCGCCCTCGCGGAGCCCGGCCAGCTCGCTCCACACCTCGTAGCAGCGGAGGGTCTGCGCGTGGGTGATGACCGCGCCCTTGGGGCTGCCGGTGGTGCCGGAGGTGAAGATGATGTCGGAGGGGTCGTCCGGGCGGATCGCGTCGGCGCGGAGGCGGACGGCCGCGCCGGGCACGTCCGCGCCGTCGGCCAGGAAGTCCGTCCAGGTGCGGAAGCCGTCCGGGGCGTCCTCGGCGAAGACCACCGCGTCCCGCAGGTCCGGCAGGCCGGGCAGCGGGCCGGTGCCGGGGCCCTCGGCGGCGGCCCGGCGCAGGGAGGCGACGTAGGAGGTGCCCAGGAAGGTGCCGGTGACGAACAGCAGCCTGGCCCCGCTGCGGCGCAGCACGTATGCGGCCTCGGTGCCCTTGAAGCGGGTGTTGAGCGGGACGAGGACCGCTCCGGCGGTCACCGCGCCGAGCGCGGAGACGATCCAGTCGAGGGAGTTGGGAGCCCAGACCGCGACCCGGTCGCCGGGTTCCACGCCGGCGGCGAGGCAGGCGGCCGCGGCCCGCTCGACGCGTTCGCCGAGTTCCCCGTAGGAGATCCGGTTCCGGCCGTCGACGACGGCCTCCAGGCCGGCGTACCGTTCCGCCGCCGCCCTGACCAGGCCCGGGATGCTGCCCCAGCGCAGATCGCCCCGCTCGTCCTCGGCCATCGCCCACCACCCTCACGGTCGCCAGTAGCTGACTATCCGTCAGATTAGCTGTAGCCTTCGCGGCTGTCAGCACACCGGTGCAGCAGGCTCGAACTCGAACGCGAACCCGGACCCGAACCCGGACGCGAACCCGGACCCGAAGAGGTGGGGCGATGGCCGCAGGACTCAAGGACGCCACGGCGATAGTCGGGATCGGGCAGACCGCCTTCGCGAAACAACTCCCGCAGACCGAGAAGGAACTGGCCTGCCGCGCCATCCTCGCGGCCCTCGCCGACGCCGGGATCGCACCGTCCGAGGTCGACGCCTTCGCCTCCTACACCATGGAGGAGACCGACGAGGTCGAGGTCGCCAAGGCCATCGGGGCCGGGGACGTCACCTTCTTCTCCAAGGTCGGCTACGGCGGCGGCGGCTCCTGCGCCACCGTCGGCCACCTCGCCGCCGCCATCGCCACCGGACAGGCCTCCGTCGGCGTCGCCTGGCGGTCCCGCAAGCGCGGCTCCGGCCCCCGGCCCTGGAAGAACACCGCCGTCCAGCTGCCCACCCCCGGCCAGTGGACCCGCCCCTTCGGACTGCTCCGCCCGGCCGACGAGATCGGCATGCTGGCCCGCCGCTACATGCACGAGTACGGCGCCACCCGCGACCACCTCTTCAACGTCGCCCTGGCCTGCCGCAACCGGGCCAACCAGAACCCGGCCGCGATGATGTACGAACGCCCGCTGACCCGCGACATGTACATGACCGCCCGCTGGATCAGCGAACCCCTCTGCCTCTTCGACAACTGCCTGGAGACCGACGGAGCCCTGGCCTGCGTGATCGTCTCCGCCGAACGCGCCCGCGACTGCCGGCAGAAGCCCGTCTACGTCCACTCCGTCGCCCAGGGCCTGCCCGCCCAGCACCACGGCATGGTCAACTACTGGAACGACGACCCGCTCAGCGGCCCCGCCTGGACCGCCGCCCGCCACCTGTGGAAGCAGGCCGACTTCGGCCCGTCCGACATCGACGTGGCCCAGATCTACGACGCGTTCACCCCGCTCATCCCGCTCTCCCTGGAGGGCTACGGCTTCTGCGGCCGCGGCGAGGGCGCCGCCTTCACCGAGGGCGGCGCCCTGGAGATCGGCGGCCGGCTGCCCATCAACACCGGCGGCGGCGGACTCTCCGAGGCGTACGTCCACGGCTTCAACCTGATCAACGAGGGCGTCAAACAGCTGCGCGGCACCGGCACCGCCCAGGTCCCGGACGCCTCGACCTGCCTGGTGACGGCCGGCGAGGGCGTCCCCACCTCCGCGATCCTCCTCCGGAACTGAAAGGGAACGCCGCCAGATGACCACCACCGCCGAAGGCCCCGGGGGCCTGCTCCTGCCCGTCCCCGACGAGGACGGCGCCCCCTTCTGGGAGTACGCCGCCCGCGGCGAGCTCCGCGTCCAGGCGTGCGCCGACTGCGGGCGGCTCCGCTTCCCGCCCCGGCCCTGCTGCCCGCACTGCCAGTCCTTCTCCTCCCGTTGGGAGCCGATGAGCGGCCGCGGCCGCATCTGGTCCTTCGTCCGCCCCCACCCGCCCCTGCTGCCGGCGTACGCCGCGCAGGCCCCGTACAACGTCGTCCTCGTCGAGCTCGCCGAGGCCCCGCACATCCGGCTGGCGGGCAACCTGGTCTCGGCCCCGGACGCCCCCCTCGACTCGGTGGACCCGGCCCGACTGAAGATCGGCGCGAAGGTGCAGGTCACCTTCACCGAGCAGGACGGGATGACCGTGCCGCGCTGGCTCCTGGCGGCATCATGAGCCTGCCCACCGGCACCCTGACCCTCGACCGGGACAAGGACACCGGCGTCGCCGTCGTCACCCTGGACCGGGTCCGCCGCCACAACGCCATCGACCTGGCGACCGCGGACGCACTCGTCTCGCTCTGGCGGGAGCTGCGCTTCGACGAGGACGTCCGCGCGGTCGTCCTGACCGGCGCCGGCACGGCGGCCTTCTGCACCGGCATCGACCGGAACGCGGACGTGCCGCAGCCCGGCTCCCCCTACTCGGTGGACGACCCGCTCGCGACGATCGGCCCCAAGTCCAACGACCTGTGGAAGCCGGTCGTCGCGGCGGTCAACGGCATGGCCTGCGGCGGCGCCTTCTACCTGCTCGGCGAGGCCGACTTCATCGTCTCCTCCACCACCGCCACCTACTTCGACCCGCACACCACCTACGGCATGGTCAGCGCGTACGAGGCGGTGTACATGGCCCAGCGCATGCCCTTCGGGGAGGCGGCCAGGATGGCCCTGATGGGCACGGCGGAACGGGTCGGCGCGCAGCGCGCGTACGAGATCGGCCTGGTCTCGGAGCTGACCGACCCGGCCGACCTCCTGCCGTCCGTCCTCCGCACCGCGGAAACCCTGGCCGGCTTCCCCACGGAAGCGGTCCAGGGCACCGTACGGGCCCTCTGGTCGGCCAAACAGGCCGCACTGCACCAGGCCCTCGCCCAGGCCCCGGCCCTGATCGCCCTGGGCAACCTGCCCCCGGACCGCCAGGCCGCCCTCTTCACCTCCCGCCGCACGTCCCCGGACTTCCGGGTGCGCTGAGCGGGGGCGGGGCGGGACCGGTGGGCGGGGCGGGCCCGCAGCCCCTCAGCGCTTGCGGGTCTTGGACCCGGAGCCGGAGGAAGACCCGGACGAGGACCCGGACGAGGACCCGGACGAAGACCCCGTCGTCCGCTTCGACGTGGGCTTCGACGGGGGCTTGGGCACGGACACGTGCGTGGACGAGGCAGGCCGGGGACTCCTGCCCGACCCCTCCTCGTCCACGACCCGGCAGGTCCTGACCTCGCCCGCCCTGCCGGACGCGGCCATGGGAATCGTGAAGGTCCGGGTCCCGCGCGCCTCCAGCTCACCGCCCCGGCTTCCGGTCTCGATCTGCGCCCCGGAGGCGTCGTCGAGCCGCACCGTCAGGTCGTAGGCCGCCTTCCGGTCGAGCCGAGAGGTGATCTTCACGGTGGTGACCGGCAGGCCGGTGGTCGGGCAGGTCAGCGAGACGACGAAGTCATCGCCGACGGCCGACGGCGACGGGCTCGCCATCCCCTCGCTCACGGACACCGCACCACTCTTCTTCTTTTTCTTGCTCTTGCTCTTGCTCTTGCTGCCGCACCCACCAACGGTGAACGCGAGCGCCACCGCAACGACTACCGCCGTGCCCCTGACAAAACGACGACCGGCCACAACAAACGGCTCCTCCCCCTGGACCACGGCGGGTGAGGGTACCAGCAGGCACCGACATGCGCCCCCACAGCGCCGGGCGTAGGTTCGGACCAGAGGCGGCGGACCCGCCGCCCCCATCCGGGCCCCAAGAACGACGGCCGCCGTCCGACCCCCTTCCGTGAGCGGTACGACGGCCGTCCCGCGTGCCACCGCCCCGTGGCCGCCATCGGAACGGCGACGGCCCCCGTCCCCTTGCGGGGAGCGGGGGCCGTTCGACCTGCGGGCCGGTGGATCAGGCCTGGACGATGCCCGAGTCGGAGACGCGGATGTCCTTGGCGGTGCGGCCGGAGCCGGAGCCGAGGCCCTCGACGGCCTTGACGACGTCCATGCCCGAGACGACCTCACCGAAGACGACGTGCTTGCCGTCCAGCCAGTCGGTGACGATGGTCGTGATGAAGAACTGCGAGCCGTTGGTGTTCTTGCCGGCGTTCGCCATCGACAGCAGACCCGGACGGTCGTGCTTCAGGGTGAAGTTCTCGTCGGCGAACTTCTCGCCGTAGATGCTCTTGCCGCCGGTGCCGTTCTCGTTGGTGAAGTCGCCACCCTGCAGCATGAAGTTCGGGATGACGCGGTGGAACGGGGAGCCCTTGTAGCCGTAGCCGTTCTGGCCGGTGGCCAGCTCGCGGAAGTTGCGGGCGGTCTGCGGCACGACGTCGTCGAACAGGCGGAACTCGATCCGGCCCAGCGACTCGCCGTCGGCGGTGATCTCGAAGTAGACGTTTTCGTTGCTCATGGGTCCCATCCTGTCACTCCCGGTGCCGCGCGCACCCCGGCGGGGCCGTTTCCCACCCGAACCCCGCCTGGCGCCCCTCCCTGCTCCCATCCTGGGCCCCATCCCTGGCCCCCTCCCTGGCTCCCGTCCCTGGCTACGCCCTCCCGTCCTTTGCAGTGGCTGTGTCGGGGGATGGCGGGAGGGGCGGGCGGAGCCCGGGTGGGGCGCCAGGCGGGTGGGCAACCCCCGTCCGAGCCCGGCAGGGCTCGGCAGGAGGAGCGGGCCGCGGCGGTAGCGCCGTAGCCCCGCCCCCGCCCGCCCGCCTCAGCCCGACGTTCTCGTGCCCGTGCCCTTTGCCGCGTCCAGGGCGTAGACGCAGCGGTCCTTGCTGCAGGCGTAGACCACGCCCGCGCGGGCCACCGGGGAGCCGGCGATCTCGCCTCCCGTGGCGAGCTTCCAGCGGAGCTGGCCGCCTGCCGCGTCCAGGGTGTACAGGCAGTGGTCGGCGGAGCCGAAGTGCACACGGCCGTCCGCGACCACCGGGGCACCGGTGATCTCCCCGCCCGCCGCGAACCGCCACTTCGGGGTACCGGTCACCGCGTCCAGGGTGTACAGCGCGCTGCCCGAGGCCAGGTGGACGTGGCCGTCGGCGACCACCACCGGTTCGGTGGACTGGCGCGGCTCGGTGGCGATGCGCCAGCGGTCCTTGCCCGTCGCGGCGTCGATGGCGTACACGGTGCCGAGGTAGTCGGCCAGGTAGACACCGCCGCCGGTGACCGCGGGGCCCGGGGCGAAGGCGGGCGCCGCCAGGAACGCCGCGGGGGCCTCGAAGTGCCAGCGGACCCGGCCCGAGGCCCGGTCCACGGACAGCACCCGGGTGCCGGCCGTCACGTAGACGTTGCCGTCGGGCGCCGGGGTGACCCGGACCGGCACGTTGCCGCAGGAGGCCGCGTCGCCCACCGGGTAGGACCACGCCTCCCGGCCCGTACGGGCGTCCAGCGCGCGCAGCCGGGCGTCCTGCCAGACGTACGCGTAGCCGTCGTGCAGGACCGGTGCCGCGTCGGCGGTCTCGAAGTCGGTCTGGGCGCCGGTCAGCGTCCACAGCTGCTGCCCGTTCGCCGCCTCGTACGCCTGGACGCCGCCGCCGCGCGTGGCGGTGAGCACCGTGCCCCGGTCGGCGCGCAGCGCGTAGACCCACGCGTCGGAGGCGAGGCGCCAGCGCTCGCTGCCGTCGGCGGCGTCGAGCACGTACAGCGACGGGCCGTCGGAGGCGTGGATCCGGCCCTCCGCGACCGCCATCGCCCAGGCAACGTCGCGGGTCTTGAACTGGCGGCGGCCGCTGCCCACGTCCAGGGCGTGGACCTCGAAGGAGGTGACGTAGAGGAGGTCGCCGGCGACGGTCGGGGTCCCCCAGACGTCGTTGGACATGCGGAACCGCCAGGGCCGCCAGCGGCCGCTGTCCGGCGCCGGCCCGGGCCGGGGCACGGCGGGAGCGGGCGTCGCGGGCGCGGAGGCGGCGACGCCGCCCGGCGGGCGGATCCACCCGGTCGCGGAGTCGGCCGATCCGGGCGCGGCGGACACCGGGCGCGGGCCGGGGCCGATCGGCACGGGGGAGGCGCCCAGCCGGACCGGCTCGGCGGAAGCCGGGGCGGGGACGACGGCCGCGGACACGGACGCGGCCGCGGGGGCCCGGCCGGGCGGCGGGGTGAACGGGGGGTGCTGCGGCCGCGGCGGGGCGGCATGGCCGGTGCGCGGGTCCGCCCAGGGGTCACCGGGCGCGGGCCGGCCGTCGGGGGCCGGGCGCTCACTGCGGTGGGTGGGGCCCTGACCGGGGCCCTGACCGGGACCGGGAGCACCCGCACCACCGGCACCACCACCCGCACCACCGCGGGGACCACCGGCGCCGGCGCCACCCGCGCCCGCCCCGCCGCTGGTCCGCTGCCCCGCACGCCGCGTCTCGATCATCGCGACCGCGCGCCCGGGCAGCCAGGCCGAGGCGGTGCCGCTGTCGTCGCCGGCGGAGAAGAGGTGCGGGGCCAGCTGCGCCTGCAGGTCGGCCGGGGTGGGCCGGAGCGTCGCGTCCATCTGCATGCAGGAGTCGATGAGCGGGCGCAGCTCGTCGGGCAGGCCCTCCAGGTTCGGGCCCTCGCGCAGCAGCATGAACACGGTCTCCACCGGGTTCGCCCCGTGGTAGGGCGGGTGCCCGGTGGCCGCGAAGACCAGGGTGGAGCCGAGCGAGAAGACGTCGCTGGCGCCCTTCACGCTGCGCGAGTCCTTCGCCTGCTCGGGCGACATGTAGGCCGGGGTGCCGACGGCGACGTTGGTCATGGTCAGCCGGGTGTTGGAGACACCGCTGGCGATACCGAAGTCGATCACCCGCGGGCCGTCCTCGACCACCAGGACGTTGGACGGCTTGAGGTCGCGGTGCACCAGGCCGGCCTGGTGGATGGACTGCAGCGCCTCCGCGATGCCGGCCGCGAGCCACCGTACGGCCTGCGCGGGCATCGGCCCGCACTCGTTGACGATCTCCTCCAGGGAGGGCGCCGGGACGTACGCGGTGGCCAGCCAGGGCACCGCTGCGCGCGGGTCGGCGTCGACCACGGCGGCGGTGTAGAAGCCGGAGACGGCGCGGGCCGCCTCCACCTCGCGGGTGAACCGCACCCGGAACAGTTGGTCCTCGGCGAGCTCGGTGCGCACCGTCTTGATCGCGACCCGGCGGCCGGATGCCGACCGCGCGAGATAGACCAGCCCCATGCCGCCGGCCCCGAGCCGGCCCAGCACCTCGAAGGGGCCGATCCGTCTCGGGTCGTGCTGCGTCAGCTGCTCCACCACTCGCCTCACACCTCCCCGTACGGGCCCAGGTCCGGGCCCGCGCACCCCGATTCTGTCAGGCCCCGGGCCGACCCGGCTCCGAGTCCGCGCCGGGCCCGTCCGCAGATCCGGACTCCGCGCCGGGCTCCGCCCCGGATGCGGCTTCGGACGCGGCCCCGGGTGCGGGTCCGGAGGCGGTTTCGGACGCGGGTTCGGAGAGCAGGGCGAAGGCCGCCCCCTGGTCGTCCGCGACGACGGCGATCCGTCCGTACGGCGTGTCGAAGGGGTCGGCGCTGACCCGGCCGCCCAGGCGGCGCACGGTCGCCACCGCGGCGTCCACGTCGGGCACCGCGAAGTACACCAGGAAGTGCGCCGGCATGAATTCGGGGAACGCCTCGGTGATCAGCGTCCGGCCGACCACGGCGGTGTCCGGTCCGGGCGCACTGCCGGGCGGCGACCAGGTGCGGTAGTCGATTCCGGCGTCCTGCTGGTCCTGGGCGACGTAGCCGAAGACCTGCGCGTAGAAGGTGTCGACCTCGTCGCGGGCCCGGGTGTAGACCTCGGTCCAGCAGTACGTGTACGGCTCCATGCTGGCCTCGAAGCCGTGGTGGGTGCCGGGCTGCCAGAGGCCGAAGACGGCGCCGCCCGGGTCGGCGGCCATCCCGGCCGTGCCGTACGGGCCGACCGGCATGGGGTCCATGACCAGCTGGCCGCCGGCGCTGCGGATCCTCCGGGCGGCCGCGTAGGCGTCGGAGGTGTAGAGGTAGACCCCCCAGACGGTGGGCATCCGGCCGTCGGGCTTGGGCGCGAGGGCGGCCACGTTGCGGCCGCGGCTGTACGCCTGGGTGTAGCCGCCGTACTGGGCGGAGGGGGCGGTGAAGGTCCACCCGAACAGCTCACCGTAGAAGCGCTTGCCCGCCTCGACGTCCGGAAGCGAGGCGTCCACCCAGCAGGGGGTGCCCTCTGCGAATGCGGCCATGGGCGCCTTTCCTTCCGTTTTGACATGCTGTGCGCCCACCCATGATCCGCCAGAACCTTTGTCCACAGCCTGTTGATAGGACTATTCAGGCGATTCCGGGCGCCGCACCGCCGTGTGGGCAGTCGCGCCTCGCCCTGCGCCGGCCTCGGCTCCGGCCCGGCCCCGGCCCCGGCCCGGCCCCGGCGCGGCCGCGGCGGCGGACCCAACCCCGCGCGGAGGCACGCCCGCACCCCGCACCCCCACCACGGAATCCCAGGCCAAGCCCCCCGTAACCCCATTTGCAGGCGGCCGAATCGCGCCCCCACCCCCCCTCGGTAAGCTGACGGCATGACAGGACAAGTACGCACCGTCGACGGCCGCGTTGCCGGCCGGCGCGGACAGGCGACGCGGCAGAAGCTGCTGGACTGCCTCAGCGAGATGCTCAGCACCTCGCCGTACCGCGACGTGAAGGTGATCGACGTCGCCCGGAAGGCCGGGACCTCCCCCGCGACCTTCTACCAGTACTTCCCGGACGTCGAGGGCGCCGTCCTGGAGATCGCCGAGCAAATGGCGAGCGAGGGCGCGCAGTTGACGGCTCTGGTCGAGGGCCGCTCCTGGGTCGGCAAGTCCGGCTGGCAGGCGGCCGAGGAACTCGTCGACGGCTTCCTGGAGTTCTGGCGGAGCAACGACGCGATCCTGCGCGTCGTCGACCTCGGCGCGGCCGAGGGCGACAAGCGCTTCTACAAGATCCGCATGAAGATCCTGAACTCGGTCACCAACTCCCTCACCGAATCGGTAAAGGAGCTCCAGGCCAAGGGCAAGGTTGACAAGGACGTCAGCCCGGCCGCGGTCTCCGGCTCGCTGGTCGCCATGCTCGCGGCCGTGGCCTCGCACCAGAAGGGCTTCCAGACCTGGGGCGTCAAGCAGGCCGAGCTGAAGCCGAACCTGGCGCTGCTCGTGCACCTGGGCATCACGGGCAAGAAGCCGACGAAGTAGGCGGCGGACCCGCCCGGGTCCGCCCGCCGTAGCCACACCCGGCCGGCGCCGCCGTACGCCCCGCAGGACCACGCGGCCTGCAGGACCACACGGCCTGCACCGTCACACGGCCCGCACCGTCACACAGCCCCCGTCACGCGTCCTGCGCCGCCCCCGGCCCCGCCCCGGCCGTCCGGCGCCGCTCCAGCCGGAACAGCCTGATCTCGCGTTCGATCCGCGCCTGGTAGGTCGCGTACGGCGGCCAGAACCGCAGCACGGCCCGCCACGCCGCCGCGCGCTCCTCCCCCTCCAGCAGCCGCGCCCGGACGTCGACGTCCTGCCCCTTCCAGCTGATCCGCGCGTCCGGGTGCTTCAGCAGGTTCGCGGTCCACGCCGGATGCCCGGGCCGCCCGAAGTTGGAGCCGATCAGCAGCCAGGTCGCCCCGCCCGGCTCCGGCATGCACGCCAGCGGCGTGGTGCGCGGCTCACCGCTCTTCGCGCCCCTGGCGGTGAGGATCACGCCGGGCAGCATCTGCGCGCTGAGCATGACCTTGCCGCGGGTCAGCCGGTGCACCGCCTTGTCCATGGCCGGCACGAAGTGCGGCGCGATCCTCGCGAACAGCTTCGTCGAGGACACCTTCTGCATGAGCTTGAGCCCAGGGGTCATCGCACGACCACCTTCTCCTCTGCCGACGCGGCGGCGGTCGTGGTCGCGGTCCCGGCCCCGGCGGCGGTTACGGTCACGGCGGCGGAGCCGGCGCCGCCGGCCGCGACCCCGACCGCACCGGCACTCGCACCCGCGCCTACACCCGCACCCGCTCCCCCTCCCGCGGCTCCCCCCGCGGTGAACAGCCCCGCGTTCTGGGCCGCGTGGGCGCGCAGCCGGTGCACCGGCCCGAACAGCAGCTCGTCGGCGGCCGCGCGCTTGAAGTACAGGTGCGCGTCGTGCTCCCAGGTGAAGCCGATGCCCCCGTGCAGCTGGATGGCCTCGCCCGCGGTGATCCGCAGCGCCTCCAGGGCCTGCGCGAGCGCCAGCCCGCCCTGCTCCGGGTCCCAGGCCGCGTAATAGGCCGCCGAGCGGGCCCCCTGGACCTGTACGTACAGGTCGGCGAGCCGGTGTTTGACCGCCTGGAAGGAGCCGACGGGCCGGCCGAACTGCTCCCGCTCCCGTACGTACTCCACGGTCCGGGTCAGCACGTGGTCGGCCGCCCCGACCGCCTCGGCGGCGAGCACCGCGGCGGCGGTACGGCCGGCCGCGGCGAGCGCGCCCCGGACGTCCGCCCCGTCCTCCTCGTGCACCCCCAGCAGCTCGGCCGGTACGTCCCTCAGCTGGACGCGCGCCTGCGGCCGGGTCTCGTCCAGGACGGTCTGCCGGGCCCGTACCAGGCCGGGCGCGTCCTGCCGTACGAGGAACAGCAGGGTGCGGCTGCGCGCGAACCCGCCGGTGTGCGCCGCGACCAGCAGCAGTCCCGCACTGTGCCCGTCCAGCACCTGGGCGGCCTCGCCGTACAGCCGCCAGCTCCCCGTCCCGTCCCGCCGGGCCTGCACCCCGCCGGCCCGGCCTCCACCGGACCACTCCCCCGCACCCTCTTCGCCGGTCAGCGCGAGGGCGGTGGCGAGCGCGCTGCCCGGCACCACCAGGGCGGCGGTGAGGCCGCCGCTCGCGAGCGGCGGGAGCAGCTCGGACCGCTGGGCGGCGGTGCCGAGCGCGGCGATCAGCGGAGCGCCCAGCACGGCGGTGCCGAGCAGGGGCGAGGGCAGCAGCACCCGGCCGGTCTCCTCGCAGGCCAGGACCAGGTCGGCGGGGGCGCAGCCGACGCCCCCGTACTCCTCCGGGACCGCGATCCCCGGCAGTCCCAGCTGCCGGCCGAGCTGCTGCCACAGCTCGCGGTCGTAGCCGGCGTCGGTCCGTACGGCGGCCTTGACCTCGTCCGGACCGCAGCGTTTGCCCAGGATCTCGCGCAGGGTGCGGCGCATCTCGTCCTGCTCCGCGGTGAAGGCGGCGTCCATCGGCGGGCTCCTCCCCGTATCTGACGGTGCGTCATGTTAGAGCGGGGGGCGGGAGATGCCCAGAGCGGCGGCCGGGGAGATCCGACCGCCGCACGGCAGCGGCCAACCGCCCGCACGACGGCCACCGGCGGCCCACACCTGCCGACCCCACGGTTTCTGATGTACCGTCAGATTCATGGCGGGAGGCAACGTGGTCAACTTCAACGTCAACACCAAAGAGCGCCGCAAAGTGGCCGTGGTCGGTGTCGCGCTCTCGGACTGCGGACGGGTGGACGGCCCCACTCCGTACGCCCTGCACGCCCAGGCGGCGCGGCGCGCCCTCGCCGACTCGGGCCTGGACCGCTCCGTGATCGACGGCTTCGCCTCGGCCGGACTGGGCACGCTGGCGCCGGTCGAGGTCGCCGAGTACCTCGGCCTGCGGCCCACCTGGGTGGACTCCACCTCGGTCGGCGGCTCGACCTGGGAGGTCATGGCCGCGCACGCCGCGGACGCCATCGCGGCGGGCTCGGTGAACGCGGTGCTGCTGGTCTACGGCTCCACGGCGCGCGCCGACATCAAGGCCCGCCGGCGCACGTCCAACCTGTCCTTCGGCGCGCGCGGACCGCTGCAGTTCGAGGTCCCGTACGGGCACACGCTGATCTCCAAGTACGCCATGGCCGCCCGCCGACACATGCACGAGTACGGCACCACCCTCGAACAGCTCGCCGAGGTCGCCGTCCAGGCCCGCGCGAACGCCGCGACCAACCCGGACGCCATGTTCCGCGACCCGATCACGGTCGACGAGGTCCTGTCCGGCGAGATGATCGCGGACCCGTTCACCAAGCTGCACTGCTGCATCCGATCGGACGGCGGCTGCGCGGTGCTCCTGGCGGCCGAGGAGTACGTCCCGGACACCGCCAAGACCCCCGTGTGGATCCTGGGCACCGGCACCTCGGTGTCCCACACCACCATGTCGGAGTGGGAGGACTTCACGGTCTCCCCGGCCGCCGTCTCGGGCCGCCTGGCCTTCGAACGCGCGGGCGTACGCCCCTCGGACGTGGACCTCGCGGAGATCTACGACGCCTTCACGTACATGACCCTGGTCACCCTGGAGGACCTCGGCTTCTGCGCGAAGGGCGAAGGCGGCGCCTTCGTCGAGAAGGGCCGTCTGCTCCGCGACGGCGCCCTCCCGGTCAACACCGACGGCGGCGGCCTGTCGGCCTGCCACCCGGGCATGCGCGGCCTGTTCCTGCTGGTGGAGGCCGTCCGCCAACTCCGCGGCGAGGCCGGCCCCGGCCAGGTCCGCAAACGCAACGGCACCCTCCCGGAACTGGCGGTCGCCTCGGGCACGGGCGGCTGGTTCTGCTCCTCGGGAACGGTGGTCCTGGGGCGGGGGTGAGGGAGGCGGGGGTGAGGGGGACGGGGGTGACCGGGGCGGGGTGATGGGGGGCGAGGGTCGGCCGGGGGGCGGTCCTACGCCGCCTCCTGTGGCCCACTCCACCCCCCGAGCCCCACCGGGCCCGGTCGGGGGTTGCCCACCCGCCCTCCCGGCACCGTGCCGCCGGGCCCGACCGACGCAGCCGGGCGGGGCCGGGCCACCAGCCGGACTCCGCCCGGACGGGACGGGGCGGCGGCCGGGACCGGGGCAGCAACCGGACTCCGATCGGTCGGGACCGGATCGGCGGGCGGGACCGGGTGTGCACCGGTGCTTCGCCTGGGCGGTATCGGGGTGGTGCCCGGGGGTGGCCCGTCAGTCCCAGTGTCATTACGGGTCCGTCAGCCCTGTCAAGGGCGCTCCTTCGTCGCGTCGCCCGGAGGGCGATGGCCCGTTGGGCCACCCTTGACAGGACAGCCGGCCCCGCAACGACAAGGACTGTCGGGCCGCCCCCGGGGGACGGCACGGGGGACCCGAGGCCAGTCGTCATCGGCTTCGGCGGGCACGGGCAGCGGCTCCGCTCGGCCGGCCGCCCTCCGGGCGGGAAGCCGAATCCCGGTCGACGGGATCACTGCACGCCAGCGCGCCCAGGGCGCGTCAGATCGCTACATGCTCCTGCCTCTCAGCGGATCCGACCCGCCCGTGGCCGAACATAAGCCGCCATCGATCGCTACACGGTTCGGGCTGCCTCGGCAGCCGACGGGCCGGTGGGTCTGCTGCATGCAGATGGCAACGAGGCCTCCAAGCGGCTGATCCAGCGCTGGGAGTCCGGCACGAGCAAGACCCCTCGGGGCGTCTACGCCAGGGCTTTGGAACGGGTCACCGGCCGTCCGGTCGAGGCACTGGGGTTCACCCTGCCCGTGCCGATGGCACGGGTCCACGCAGACGGGAAGGGAGGACATGACATGGAGACCGGTGCAACCGGTGTGGTGTCTGCTGCGGTGGGTGGGCAGCCCGCTGCACAGGGGGGCGAGGAGACGTTTTCGGGGGTGTGGCTCAGCCGCTACGAGTTCTTCTCGTCGAGCAGGGGCGATTCGTACGAAGGCAAGCACCACGTAGTGATCGTCCAGCACGGGAATCGGCTGACAGTTCAGAGCCTGCCCGGTGCGAGCAGCAACCCGGACAGCCCGCTCACGCTGGACCTGACCGTTGACCGCAACGTAGTCACGGGCACGTGGGTCGAGCAGACTGCGTCAGATGGCTACTACAACGGGGCCCGCTACCACGGAGCCATCCAACTCCTGGTCGAGCCGACCGGACGGCGCATGACCGGAAAGTGGGTGGGTTTCGGCAAGGACTTCGACGTGAACACCGGTCCCTGGGAACTCCGGCTGGTGGACCGGTCAACGAACAAGGCGACGCTGGAGAGGTACAGCCAGCCGCCGGCGTGATCACACGTTGCCGAAAGCATGCTCGCCGACGTCGTCCATGATCCGATCGGCTCAGGCACGGACGGCCTGTCGGCCGCCATGCTCGGAATGCGCACGTAGCGATCGATGGCGGCCTATGTTCGGCCCCTGACGGCCCGGATCCGCTGAGAAACAGGACCACGTAGCGATTTGGGGCGCCCTGGACGCCCTTTCGTGCAGTCATCCCGTCGACTGCACTTCTGCTTCCGCCCGGAGGGCGGCCGGCCGAGCGACAGCCGCTGCCCGTGCCCGCCGAAGCCAGAGTCGATGGCGCCTCGGTCCCCCCGTGCCATCCCCCGGGGGCGGCCCGACAGTCCTTGTCGTTGCGGGGCCGGCAGGCCTGTCAAGGGTGGCCCAACGGGCCATCGGCTT
>NZ_JBFBGR010000042.1:0-67402 GCF_040684755.1 Streptomyces sp. NPDC089799
GAACATCCGCGACAGCTCGGCCGCGGCCTCCTCGCCGAGCGGCTCGCGAACCATCGGCGCGCAGCACGCGACGTCGTCCTGTCCGAGCACCGGCAGACCAGCTTGTTTCGACATTTCTCTATGTTGACAGTCGTCTAAACCGGTGGCAAGGTCGGCTGTATCGACAGACGTCGAAACAAGTCGTTGGGAGACCGCCATGTCCCGCGTTCAGCTCGCCCTGCGCGTCGCCGACCTCGAAGCCTCGATCGCCTTCTACTCCAAGCTCTTCGGCACCGAACCGGCCAAGCGCCGCGACGGCTACGCCAACTTCGCCATCACCGAGCCGCCGCTCAAGCTGGTTCTCATCGAGGGCGAGGCCGGCGAGGAGACCCGCCTGGACCACCTCGGTGTCGAGGTGGCCAGCACCGAGGATGTCACCGCCGCCACGAACCGGCTGAAGGACGCGGGCCTGGCCACGTTCGAGGAGAACGACACCTCCTGCTGCTACGCCCTTCAGGACAAGGTGTGGGTCACCGGGCCCGGCAAGGAGCCGTGGGAGGTGTACGTGGTCAAGGCCGATGCCGACACCCTGGGCAAGAGCGCCGAAGGCGCCCCGAGCGCCTGCTGCGGCAGCGGGTTGTCGTAGACGGTCAGGGTGCGGTTGCCCGGAATGTCGCGGGCTTGGCGGTGGGTCCGGATCGACCCGGTGAACGTCGGTGCCTGGACGGCGGCCTGCGCGCGCCGGGCGGCCGGCCCGGAAATGCCCACCCCGTGGGTGAGGTCGTCGTGGAGGGTGGTGAGGGTGTCGGCGGTGGCCCGGGCCGTCTCGATGTCGAGCAGTTCGTGGATGCCGTCGCGGCCGCGGGCGGCGTACCCGGCGCTCATCGTGGTGCGCAGGTGGCTCCGGCCGGTCGCCGCGCGGGATGGCGTGGGCGGCGGTGTCGAAGAGCAGACCGTCGGGGACAATGCGTTCTAGTACGCGGATCGCGGTGACGACCGGGGTGATGGCGACCCATGGCACTTCGCGTGCCTGGCCGGCGGAGAGGTGGTTGCCGTCCAGGTTGAAGACGCTCTTGAAGACCCGGCCGTAGATCAGGTGCGGCCCGGCTGGGTCGGGTTCGGGGCAGCAGCCGTTCTCCGGGGCCGTCACCTCGCCGGGCCTCATGCCCGTCAGGTAGGCGACGACGATGAGGCAGGCTGTGCTGAGGTGCCGCATGAGCTGCGGGATCTCAGTGAAGTCGAGGGCCGCGGCCCATGGCCGTCCCTCGGTCAGGCGCCGAGCGTCCTGCTGTGCGGTGAGGATGTCGCCGGCGAAGTCGTCGATCATGCGCAGGGCCCAGATCGGCAGCGGGCCCATCGTGGCTTCCGCTATAGCTTCGCGGCTGTTCTCCCCGGGGCCGACGGCCGGCGCGGCCGGCAGGTAGTCGTCGATGCCGTACTGCTGCCAGGGCGGCATCGGCACCCCGGCCGGGGCGGCGCTCGCGGCGTCGAACGCCCACAGCCGGGTCAGCGCCACTGGCTCCCTGGTGGCGTCGTCGCGGACTAGGCCCGCACTCCTCGTTTTCGCGAGGAGGGTGCGGGCCTTGTTGTGTTTCGGGGACTGCAGCGAGTCGATCGATTCCGCTGGCGGCCGACTGTCCGGATGCGGCTCCCTGCCGGGACACCACCGCGCTTGCCATCGTCGACCCCGACGGCTGTCACCAATGCTGTTCAGGCTGCCGTGCTCACCGGAAGAGTCCAGTGATCTCGTCAGCTGCTTCTTCGATGGCCGTCTCGTAGTCGTCATCGTCGAGGATGGGCGTGCGCGAGGTGGCACGGTGCCGGAGCTCGGCCAGGTAGCTGAGTACCTCCTCGTCGGACGAGGTCTGTTCGAACCCGTCGACGTGGAGTTCGGTGTCGTGCTTCATCGAGTGCCTCCCTCGCGGAAGTCGTAGCCGAGTGATTCCTTGAGGTCCTTGCGCGCAGCGCTGAGCCGACTCTTCACCGTCCCTACGGGGATGTCTACCAGCTCGGCGATCTCGTTGATGGGGTACCCGTACACGTAGTGCATCACGAGGCACTCGCGCTTGTCTCGCGGCAGGTTCCCGATGGCGGTGTACAACGTGATCTTGTCCACCGTTGTCGAGGCGAAGTCGCGACCGTCGCACGGCCTGCCCGTGAACGAGTCGTTCAAGGGACGCTCTGGGCGGGACGCCAGCTTCTGATACGCCCGGTTCAGGATGCGGCGGCCTGTGACAGCCACCCAGGCGACGGGATTGGGATGTGCACTGACTTCAGGCCATTTGCGGTAGGCGATTTCGAAGGATCGGCTGGTTGCCTCCTGCACCAGCTCCCAGTCGTTCTGCCGAGCGTTGAGGATGCGGCAGACCTGGAGGAAGTGGGCCTTGAAGAAGTCGTCGAAGCTCTTGGCCGGCAGGAGAGGAGGTGGCACCGCAGCTCGCACACAGGCCAGAAGCTCATTGGCGCGGTCCTCCAGTGGCCAGGCGGTGTGCTCTTTGAGGACCTGGGGGGCGCAGCGATCCCCGAAGAGCATCACCAGCTGGTGTGGGCGGCGGTAGCGCGAGGGCCACAGGATCCCTTGCGCCCACGGGTTGTGCCGGCGTAGCGCTGCGGACCAGGCTCGCGTGCGGACGAAGTTGTCGGAGAAGAGGATCTCGGAGGAAACGCCGGCGACGTGGAGGGACTCCGCCGTAGTCAGGTCGATGAGCAGCAGCGGATGAGCTGTCCGCAGTTGAGTGAGCTGGCGGTCCACAACCGCCGCCAGTGGCACCAGTCGCATCCCGCTATCAGGGTCGAATGGCAGCGCCTTCAGCAACGTGTCTGCCACGGCCGCCTCGGGGGTGCGGGCGGCGTAGAGGTAGGGATACGGATCCTCTGGAGTGCCATCGAAGCGTCCACCGGTGTAAGTGTCCGCAGGTCGGGGGTTGAACGCTGTCGAGGAGAAGCGCTTGCGGTGGACCCTGTACAGCGGGGTGTCTGCTGGAAGCTCAGCACCGAGAGCCTGCAACTGCTGCGTTGATGGGGGTGAAGCGGGCAGGGACATTGATCACTGCTCCTGAGCCGTCGTGAGTGCGTTGTTTCGGGTGGGGAGTAGTTCTGCGGGTGCTGGTACAGCGCGATCGCGTCGAACGGACTCACCGACGATGACGTCCAGCTGCGCGGGCAGGGGAACGGTGATCTCCAGGACGCTTCCGTCAGCCCGCCGGTCGTAGATCCTTCCACCCTCCTGAATTGCGAGCGGCGCCGTGAGCAGAGTCGTACGGCGCTCGCGTTCGAACCTCGTTGCGTTCTTGCCTTCGACCCAGCTCCGGATCGTGTGCCACATACCGCCTTCCCTTCCTGTCCGGTTGCCGCCTGCGAGTGACAGCGCTGCTCGGATCATCTGAACCACCATGCCCGCTCCCTGAGCCGGTTGTGTCTGCCTTCACCCCGGTAAGGCATCCGACGGGCAGGCCGGTTCACTCGAAGTTCGAGAAATCCAACGCCGGGATCGACAACAGCCGAAACCTGCGCCCCGCCATTGCAATGGCGCCTGCTGATCCGCAGTTCTTCGCAGCCGGCTCGACGCCCCGCAACGCCCTCCCCTTGGGGCGGGGCCGTACATCGAACCCGGCTGTGCGCATCGGCAGGTGCGGATCGGGTGCCATCGCTCGTGCTGGCGGCGTCGACAGGCATGCCGGGGCTCCGGCTCTGACTGCGGGGTACTTCCTCACTGCCGGTCTTCGGGGTGGCCTGTTCACTGTCGACGACGGTCACCTCCCGCGTCTGGGCCGGACGATGTTGGGGTCCGGGACTACGGTCCCGGGCCCGGTCACTTCCCGCGCGTCTGGGCCGGACGCCCCACACGCGGTGTGGGGGCCTCTTGCTACGGTCACTTCCCGGGTGTAGGGGCTGTCCCCGCGCAAGCGCGGGCTGCGTCGCTTCGCTCCGGTCGCTTCCCGCGTGTAGGGGCTGTTCTCCAAGGCCGCGTCCGCCTGACACCACACCTGCGGTCGCCTCCCGCGTGTGTTCCCTTGCTGGCCTGCGCTGTTAGGTCCGCTTTGCAGTTTTGTTATGTGGGTGTGTGGGGGTGGGAAGTGCCAGCGGGTTGCCCTGCTGGGGTGGCGCCGGTGGGCCGGTGCCTTCCCGCTTCTTTGTCTCCTGCCTCCCGGCGCGTGGGCTGGGGGGTCTTGTGGAGGCTCGGCGGGCGTTTTGGGTCTCCCCTCTACCAGGGGCGACCGGGGTTGTGAGGGGGACGGTGTGGGCGGCGATGTTGCGTGCGGCGTTGAGGTCCCGGTCGGTTCGGGTGTTGCAGGTGGGGCAGTGGAACGTCCTGTCCGCGAGCGTGAGGTGTGGGTTTTGCCATCCGCACGTGGAGCAGGTCTTGCTGGAGGGTCACCAGCGGTCCAGGACCGCGAGGGTGGAGCCGTACCAGGAAGTCTTGTAGGTGAGCTGTCGGCGCAGTTCGCCGGGGGCGGCGTCGAGGACGGCCCGGTTCAGGCCGGCTTTCTGCTTCACGCGTCGGCCGGGCCGGTCGGGGGGTGCCGCGGGCGCTGCGGGTCATCCCGGCGACGTTGAGGTCTTCGACGGCGACGGTGGCGAATCGCGTGGCGAGCTGTTTGGTCAGGGCATGCAGGACGGTCGCCCGCCGCACTGCCACCTCGTGGTGGAGGCGGGCCACCTTCTGGACGGCCTTGCGGCGGCGCCCGGAGCCCTTTTGCGTGCGGGACAGGGCCCGCTGCGCCTTGGTCATCCGCTGCTCGGCACGCCGGACGTGCCGGGGGTTCTCCACGGACGCGGACGCCGGGTCCCCGCCGGCCAGCGGGCGCGAGAGCACGGCCAGGTGCCTGACGCCGAGGTCGACTCCGACCCTGCCGCGGTCCTGCTGCGCCCGGGTGGGCCGGTCGGGCAGGGCCCGGGTGACCTTGCACAGGACGGAGGCATACCAGCGGTGCCCGGACCGGGACACGGTCACCGACTGCACCACCGCCTGGCCGCGCGCGATCAGCCGGCCCAGGCGCTTGCCGCGTTCGATCACTCAGGCCGGCGGCGGCGGAGGTGGCGGCTGGCGGTGGGCCTGCTCGGCCTCGCTCTGCTGCCGGACCTCCGTGGTGGATTGCCGAGGCAGGCTGAGGCCCACCGATCGGAAGCTGCTACCGGGTTTCGCTTGCTTGCGGACCTTAAGGTCCTTAAGGTTATGGCATGAGTAAGGAAGTGGGAATCGAGGAAGCCCGCAAGATCCTGGGCGACCTCGTCAACGAAGTTCGCTACTCCGGTGCCGACGTGATCCTCACCCGCAACGGAAAGCCCGTCGCGCGACTCGTGCCCCTCGCCCCAGTCGAGATGGAGCCGGACCCCGAGCCCGAAGGAGACACTTATGAGTAGTCACCAGCTTCCGACGGTCTTTGCCCAGATCCTGAACGCCCTGTACACGACCCGCGACCCTCGCCTCCTGGCCACGATCAGGGCGGCGCAGGAATCAGGCTGGAGCAACACGGTGATCGGGCAGGCATGCGGCGTCTCATCGAGCCGCATCTCCCAGCTCCGCGACCTTCCCACCCTCGGATACGGTCCGGTCCCGGACGTCCCTACCGCACCCGGGAAAGAGGCTCCCGAGCTTCCCCAAGCGGACGGCAATGGCCGGCCGCTGTTGATGGACGTGGAGACCGCAGTCGCCGAGCTCGACCTGAGCCCAGTCACGATCAAGAGCTACCTGAGGACCGGGAAGCTCGCGGGTATCAAGGACGGCCGCAGCTGGATCGTCCTGCGTCCAGCCGCGGGCCCGCAGAGCGCACCCGAACCGGAACCGACCGGTCTGACCTACAAGTCGGCCCTGGAGCAGGTACACGCCCGTGCGGGAGAGTTGCTCAAGGCCACCCCCGCTGGCGAGGAGGCGCAGTCCCAGGCAGCGCTGGAGCTCATCCGCTTGGCAACCGAAGTCTGGCACGCCATCGCCGCCCCTGCCCCCGAGCGGAAGGCGGCCGAATTTCCCGGTGACGGCGACTTCCGTGCGGCGATCGAAGCACGCCTGGAGACCTCTCCGGACCCCGCTGAAGCCGCCTCAATCGCTGCTGAGTACGACGACGAGATCTGGGGCGACCGGCCCCCCTACTGGACGCAGGTCGTCGACTGGGTTCGGCTCCGCCGGGCATTCCACGCCCGGTACGGGGTCACGCTCCGCGCGTGGACGACCGGGCACGGTGGGGATGTGCACATCAGGACCGACACTGACTTCACCGCCCAAATCCAGGGCGGTCGAACGCTGACCCGGCACGCGGGCGACATGCTGGACGAGACCAAATCCACCTATCGCAAGACCCGCGACGGCTTCAGGCCCGCAGACGATCGCCTGCCCAACTGCTACCAATGCAACGTCATTGTTCGGAGGGCGCTGCCGGACGTCGACCACACCCCGTTCTCCATGCAGCCCGCCGAAAGCGGCTGGGACTGGGACGCAGAAAGCTAAGCGCCCGGGGCGCTCCCACCCGATGTCAGTGGCGCGGGAGGGAGCGGGTGGGGCCTGGCGGTGGACGAGGCGGATAGGGACCGGCTGCTGGTCATCGCGGCCGGCTGCGGTGACACGGCTGTGGAGTTCACCCCCGCCCCGTAGGCGGCCGCACGCAGGCAGGGGCCGTCACTCCCCCCGGGGGTGGCGGCCTCGTGCCCGTGTACCCGCCCCTGGCCTGCTGCGCGGGACGCGCGGAAGGGCCGTTCGGCTCGCGTGTGCGCTGCCAGAGCGGTGATCGGGCGCTCCACTGCCGCGGATGCGCGGCACTCGCCTGGCCTGCGGGGCTGGGGTGTCGCCTGGTTCTTGCGGGCGGGTGCGGCACGCCCTGTCCGGTCAGCAGGTTTTGTAGTCGTAGCGGGTGGAGTTGTAGGCGCAGGTGTGGTGGATGGTCTTGTTGGCGCGGCGGAGGGTGGCGGTGTCCTTGTCGTTGTTCCAGACGTAGGCGGCGCGCTGCTGGAAGAGCGTCGAGGTGGTGTTGGTGCCGCGCCCGGTCTTGACGGTGACGGTTTTGCCGGGCTTGAGGGTGAAGGCTCCGAAGGTGTAGGTGTGGCGGGAGGCGTCGGTCAGGGTCCAGCCCTTGAGGCTGACCGACGCGGCCGTGCCGTTGGTGATCTGTACCCATTCCCCGTTGAGTGAGGTGTTGGCGCCGGTGTCGCTGCCGGGGGAGTCGTACCAGATCTTTGAGATGCGCAGGGTTCCAGCGGCGTGGGCCTGCCCGGGGACCAGGAGCAGCGCGGCGGCGGTGAGGGCGGTACCGGCGGCGAGGTGGCGGGTTCGGGGCATGGGCAAGAGAGGTCACGTCCTGTCCGTAGGGCCGCCGTCGGATCGGCGGTGTAGCCCTGGACGCTATGTGCCGCTCGAAGCGCGTGGGGCTGCTGTTGCCTGCTCGTGACAGAACGTCACCCGCAGGTGTTCTTCGGCCTCCAGGCCGCCTTGATGGGCCGGGGTCGGCTCGGGGAGTGTCCCGCTTGGTGGGAGCCTGGCCGGGCGCTGCGGGGGTGAGCCAGGGGCACCGCGTGTGGCAGGCGGATGAGGGCCGGCGGGTCCCCGCCCCGGGACGTTCTCCGAAGCTGCCCTGCCGAACCGGGCCACCGCCGCCGGGCTCGGTTCCCACATCGCCGCCCTGGGTTGATGACTCGGTCCGCTGGTGCCCCGGGGCGGCCGTTGGGGTCAGTGGATGGCGCGGCAGCAGACCGGCACCGCGCCGGGCAACGGCGAGTCCAGGCGGCGTCACCAGCCCGACGCCGGCAGGACCCGTCTACTCGCAGCCGCCACGCCAACCTGCATGCCGCGCCCACGGCCGCAAGCGTGACCCGCCGTCCGGGACAGAGGTTGCTCCGGTATGGACACCTACCTGCTCGACGCGCTGCTTGATCCCGACGTGGAGGAGCCCCGCCGTCCCCTGCTGACCGAGGGCGAAGCCCGCGCCCTGATGATTCTTCTGGTCCGGCTCGATGACGACAGTGACGGGGAGATCCGCGACGCGGCCGGTGAGCTGAGGTTCCGGATCGGTTCCAGGCTGCCTGGCTGACACTGCCCGATGCCAGGCGTCGTGGGGCAGAGGACGGGCCGTCACTCGCTGAGGGCAGTGCTCGTGCTCTGATTGGTCTCGGCCGCATCTGCCCGGGTCAGGGTCATATGCCCGGAAGTGCATGTGTGTGTTCCGGACGTTTCGGGTGTTTCTTTCGGTCGGTCGGGGTGTGGGTTGGTCGCGGGAGCGTGGTGGGGGTGCGTAGCGTCGGGGGCCTTGCCGCGGCTCTGAGAGCATTCGGCTCGCAGGGGGGATACGGCAGGAGTTGGGGGACTCCAGCATGAAGTCCGCACATGCAAGGTTCGCGGGAGTGGGCGTGGTGACGCTCGCTTTGACCGGTGCGGTGATCGCGCCGGCTCAGGCTGCTTCCGTTCCGGAGCGTCTGTCGATGTCGGCGAGTTTCACTCCGGCGGCGAGCGCCGCCGTTGCGCCGGATGTCGAGGCGGCCGGGGTGTCGTGCAAGGTCAACCACATCGTCTACAACCGGTACGAGTCCTGTGCGGTGGGCGATGTGACGCTGACGCTGCTGCGCAACGGCCGGCCGGTCGGGAGCGCGAAGTTCAAGATCACCAACCACATGACCCTGCAGAACAAGAAGGTCAAGTGGTCGGAGACCACGTCGGTCAGCAAGGCCACCCTGGTCAATGCTTCAGGGATCAGGGTGAGCCTGGGGGTGAAGTGCGGGGGGAAGTGCACCGCCAAGTCCAAGTTCCCGGGCGGCACGCTGGGGGGCTCGGCGATCAACGGAAAGGTGGACTACTCCAGCAGCGTCGCCAAGCAGAAACAGGACACCACCACCGCCCAGTACACCTTCACGTTCACCAAGGCCGGCTATACCCCGGCAACGGTCAGGTACGGGTCGCTGCGCATGCGCTGCGACGACACGTTCTGGAACCGGGCCAACACCGCCCGCACGCTCTCGCCGGGCTGCGTGCACCCGGCGTTCACGCCGACCATGACCACGATGGCGACCCTGCCGGAGATCGCCAGGAACATCCGTGACGTCCAGTCCCGCGGCAGGCACCTGGGGGTTCCCGGCGGGGCCGTGATCCGGCGTGAGGCCCGCGAAGCCAACATCACCGCCAACCGCAACGCGGTCTGCCCGCGCGGACAGGTCCCGCCGCGGCCGGGCCTGTCCTGCGATGAGTACCCCTTCGCCTCCACCCTCGAAGGCGGTCACCACGTGCCCCCCTCCAGCCGCGGCACCCGCTGGGTCCCCGCCAGCGAGCAGAACAAGCAGGGCGGCCGGATCCAGACCTTCCACAAGAAGGAGCGGGTCGTGCACGGCGACGGCTTCTGGGTCAAGGTCTGACCCGCCCGCACTCCGCTGCCGGCGCTGAAAGGATGATGTGGTCCCCCGCCCAGCAGTGCGGGGGACCACCCGCACGACGACACCTTGCGCCGGGCCGCCACAGCACCGATCACAGCGGCCCGGCACACAGCCTGACGGACCGGATGAGCAATCGGGAGCCTTCATGAGCGACGCCCAGACCTGGCGCGTGCCGGTCACGCACAACATGTACGTGATCACCGACACCGACGCCGACGAACCGGACGACTCCCGGCCCGGCAACGGCCTGGTCCGTGTCAACGACGACCACACTCAGGCCACCATCCTCACCGGCACCACCTGGGGCCACCTCGACGCCACCGTCGACATCCGCACCGGCCCCCCGACAGCCGAGGAAGAGGACTGGGACGACATCGTCGAGGCCAGTCTCCACTTCGAAGGCGACGGCCCCCTCCTGGGAAGCCTCATCACCGAAGACCTCCAGCCCCTCGACCTCACACCCGCAGGCCACCCAGACCAGTGGTGGCGATTCCGCTTCCACGCCCGCGGCCGCGACGAAGCAGCCGCCGCCGGCGACCAGCCCACCCAGGACGACGGCACCCCGATCGAACAGCACCTCATCCAAATTTGGCCCGGACCAAAGACCACCGAAAGACAAATCAAAACGACCGACGCCACCGGCGCCGACTACCGAGCCCCCTGACCACGCCACACCTCAGCTCGACGCAGCCACCCACTCCGCTGCGCACTGGGCGGGCCAGCGACCGGCGCAACCGAGCTCCGCTGGGGCCTGACGGTGGTTGAGCCGGAGCCGGACCGGCGGCTGGACGTCGCGGCCGGCCGCGGTCGACTTGCCGCGGCATGACGCAACTGTGTCCTCCGACGCTGGTCGCCCTCGCACTGGATGCTCTGCCCGTCACCGTCTGTACCGGCCGGGGTACCCGGTTCAGCCGGGGGGAGCGGCTCGACAGAGGCTCGGGTGAGCCGGGCTGACGCGGTGGTCGCGCTGGTCTTCACCGGTGCCCTGCGGGTCGGTACGGCTGTCGCGGTGACGCCGAGCGCGCCGAGCCGGGCCTGCTGCTCCTCGTTCAGTCGCGCCCAGTCGCGGCGTTGGGCGGTGAGCCAGCGTCCGATCAACGACGCCACCGCCTTCGGCCAAGTTCTCGACAGCATCCGCATCCCGCGCGCCGTTACGGGCCGACCTCGCACGACACCGACGCGGGTGCTGGGCGACAAGGCATATTCCAGCCGGGCGATACGCCACCTGCTGCGACGCCGGGGCATCGCTGCCACGATCCCCGAACGCCGCGACCAAGTGGCCAACCGGCGGCGACGCGGCAACCTCGGCGGCCGCCCACCCGCCTTCGACAAGGAGATCTATCGCGACCGCAACGTGGTCGAACGATGCTTCGCCCGCCTCAAGCAGTTCCGTGCGATCGCGACCAGGTTCGACAAACTCGTCACCCGTTACCGGGCCGGAGTCATTATGGCCTCGCTGATCCTCTGGCTTCGCGAAGTAACCAGGTGATCATTTGTCAGACACACCCTAGTGAAGGACGGGGTCCTTGATGCGCCCAGAATCCGGCTCCGACAAGTCTGTCCGTCCTGTCGGCATCATCGAGATGAATGCATCCGAGGTCTGTTCCTGGAGCGGCTCTGTCTGCCAGGAATCGGTGATGTCGGCCCAATGCCGCAGGACGGCTCGCCGAGCACCTCCGGAACGGTCGCGGTCGTAGACAAGATCGAAGCGATAGACCCGACCCTCCCCACAGATGACCTGGCCGAACTCGTGGTCTCCGCCGTCGGGGAAGAGATCCACGAGCACGGCGCTTGCTGGATCGACCATCTGATGCCTCAAGAGGCTCCGCAGCCTCACCCAGAGATCGAGCGGGCTCTTCCGCAACAGAAGTGTGTAGTGAGCGTGCACGACGTGAGGCATGCCCCAATCATCCGACGTCCAGGCCCGGAAGCACCACATGAATACCTGAGAGGCGGCTCACGAAATGTGTGCCTGATCCCGCTTGAAACCTACGCAGCCAAGCGCCTGCAGGGCGGCGTCGATCCGGCGCGGGGCCCGGCGGGCGACGGTGTTGGGCAGGCCCATCGAGTGCAACCAGTCACCCGAGACTGAGACTGCAAAGGAGCATGGACCTGGTGTTCCGCCCCCGTCGACGGCTCACATCGCGGGGCGATTGAGTGGCTCAGGTCAGGACCGTCACATCTGCTGGACGCCCCGGATATCCGAGGCGTCTACGGGCGGCGGGTGAAAGAGTGCAAGCGGTCGACCTCGGTGAAGCCGGCCCGGTCGTACATGCCGTTGGCAGCGGTGCGGTCGTGCTCGGGGTCGCCGACCGGGCCGTCGTCGACGTAGAGGATCGCCTCACGGGCGCCGAGCCCGGTGAGTAGGTCCAGAGCGGAGCCCAGCAGTGCTAGACCCAGGTCCCGCCCGCGCGCGGCAGGGACCACGCTGATCCACCACAGCACGCCGGTCCCCGTGACGGGGCGGCCGATGGTGGCCTCAGCGGCCAGTTGCCCGTCTTCGCGTACTTCCAGGCGCTTGCCCGGCGGGTCCTCGCACTCGTCGACGGTGACGTGGGCGGCGTTCGACAGCCCAGAGACAGGAAGGGGGACACGCATATAGCGCCACAGGTCCCGGCTGGTGAACCCGGCCCCTTCGAGTGCCCGGCGGGTCACCGGGCGGTGGCGGGCTGGCAGGCCCTCCAGGCCGTGAGTGAGGGCAGAGGCGAACTCGAAGGCGTGTACGGTGCGCCGGCCGAGCCGGTCCAGCGTGTGGGCGATCAGCGTGTTGGCAACAGCGGTGTCCTCGCGGCAGTGGAGCCACAGGAGGAATCCGGCCCCGTCGCCGGGGCGGGTGGCGTAGGAAACGACCCCCAGTACCTGGCCTCTGCTGTCATGCACCACATCCGTGACGGGCGGGTCGAGTTCGGCCCACCAGCCGCCGTCCACCGGCGAGCGGCCGGCCAGTGCTTCGGCGAGCATCGCTGGAGTGGTCGGCGGCTGGCCGGGCAGCGGGTCGGCGGCCACCAGGTCGAGAACCGCGACCTCGTCGCCAGCCTGGTAGGGCCGTACCGAAAGTGGTGTCGCCTGACCGAAGGTTGGGATTGCCAAGGACCTCCTCCGCTTCCTTGCAGGGTGTCTCCTCCCAAGCCTGCCCCCGCTGGCGCCCATGCGCCATCACCTTCGTCAGTGTCGGCAAGCGGGACGGGCTCCTGGCGGAACCCGTCCCGCCACGCAACAGACGTGCCTTGAGATCGACGCCGCGGCGGTGATGGGGAACTCCGCATGATCGAGGACCACTTCCGGGAGATGTGCGGTGACCGGCTGGCTGACCCCTGGACCTACGAGGCCCTGGCCACCGATCCGGCCTGGGCGGCGGTACGGGACCTCGCGCGTGAGATCCTCTTCGTCCTTACCGGCGACCGCACCCTCCCCATGCCCGGCATCAGCGTCATCCCCGGAGCCGCCGACACGGAGGCCCCGGTGTCGGTCAACCGCTCTGAGCCGTAGCACGGTCGGGCCATTGTGAGGAGCGTCCGAGCCAATCACCCACTGCCCAGCCACCGGGGAACCCGCAGAGACCGCTTGCCAGACGTCTCGCCCCTTGCGATGCCCCTGGGGCGCAGCGGGTCAGGCCGGGGTGAAGGTAGCGATCCAACGGGGGCGCTGCTTGGTAGGGGTGACCCATTTCGGCTGGAGTGCAAAGGTAGCGCGGGTGCGTTCGACGCTGCGGAGCGTGCGGGGTGAGTAGCCGCGGCTGGATTGTTCGTTGCCTGCAGTGTCGAACCAGGAGTCGCCGCTGCGTCGGTGCCGGGCGAGGTCGGTTAACCACATGGTGCGGCTGCTGACGTCGAGGATTGCCACCTGTGTGCTGAGTGTGCGGTGGAGGAAGCGGATCTCTTCGGGGACGCGGAACTCGACGTCGGGTTCCATGACGAGTAGTTCTGGGCAGCTGGACCGGGTGAAGCACCACAGGGTGGACAGGTATCCGCCGGCGTGATCGGCGCGTTCGCGGCGGATGACTTCTTCGGTGCTGATGGCAGACGCCTGGACTTCGACGGCGACGAAGACGGGACCGCTGCGACCGGGTACGCGGACGGCGACGTCGACCCGGCGGCGGTATTTGGGGTGGGGGCGTTCGAGGATGACGTCGTACCCGAGCCGGCGGAACTCGTCGGCGAGCAGGGCCTTGGCGGCCAGGTGCTCGGGGGATTCCGGCTCGGAGGCAGCGGGGCAGTCGGCGCCGGGGGCATGTGCGAAGTGGGAGACCTTGACCCGGCTGCGCTTGAGGTGGACGGGGTGGTGGCAGTAGGGGCAGGTGTAGCCGCCGGGGTCGAGGTGCAGTTCGCGGTGGGCCTCGGTGCGACTGCCGTCAGGGGCCATGGCTACGAGCACGCGCTATGCCCTTCAGAGGTCGGGTTCGGCTCACTCAGACCGTGAGCCTGGTCCTGGTTGCTACTCATCTGCAAGGGGGCGACTCAGCCTCGCCTGAGGCGGGCACGGATTGAGATGCCGCTCTCATCTGGGGTGGGCGTGCCGAAGGTACACCTGCGGCGCCGTCCAGGGACTCCCGGGCATGGTTCGTGGTCGGTTCACGGACGGGCGTGTTCTGGTCGGGAACGCGGGCAGGGCCGCCCTGGCGGGAGCGGCCCTGCGTGTGGTGCTGGCGGGGCGAAGCGGTTCTGGGCGAGGTCACGGGAGTGCTCGTCGTGGCTGTTCTTCAGTCGTGGCGGTGGGGTGGGCGGGTTGGTGGTCGTCGGTGAGGAGGTGAGCGAGGAGGAGGCCTGTGGCGCGTTGGCTGAGGGCTTGGGCGGCGGTGATCAGACGTGGGTGTTCGCGGGCGGGCAAGGACAGGGCGATGCTGGAGGCCCGGCCGGGCAGGCCGAGGGAGTAGGCGACGCAGACCTCGTGGTCGGAGTATTCGAGGAGGTCGAACTGGGCGGCATGGGGTCCTGGCTGGTCGAGGGATTCGATGAGGTCGCGTTCGCTGGTGATGGTGCGGTGGGTGAGCGGGATGGACGGGTATCGGCTGAGGTGGTCCATGCGTGAGTCGAAGTCGAGTTGAGCGAGGAGGCTCTTGCCGACGGCGCTGGCGTGTGCGGTGTCGGTGAAGGGGGCCCATTCGTCGACAGGCGGGGCGGTGGGGCTGTGGGCGGAGGCTTTGACCTCGATCTCTCCGTGGGTGTAGGTGCTGATGTAGACGGCTGCGCCGAGGTCGTCGCGCAGCTGCTCCAGGGCGCGGCTGAGCATGCCGCGGCCAGGGCCGGGGCCGGTGACCAGGTCCATGACCGGGCCGGTGAAGTAGGCGCCGGCGACGGTCTCGACGAGCCTCTGGCCCAAGAGCCAGTCCAGCATGCGCACGGTGGTGTTCAGGGACATCCCTGCCTTGTGGGCGAGGGTGCGGCTGTCGATCCCACCGCCTGCAGCGATCAGGTGGAGGAGGTCGCGGGCCCGCTGGGTGGCCTGCCACTTCTCCGGCACTCGGGCCGGGCTGCTGCGGTGTCGGCCCATGTCGTTCAGGACAGCTGGCCGTAGCGCGTTTGCAGACCACCACGGTTCCTGTGGCTCGCTGCCCCCTACCTCCGCTGTGGTGGCCTGTAGCAGGGGGAGCACGGTGGCTGAGCGGCTCGGTTGCAGCTCGGGGATCGGTAGCTGCAGGCCGTCCTTGGAGAGCGCAGCCAGCTGCGGGCGTTTGGTGTCTGCCACAGGCATATTCGGGTCATGCGGAGGCGGGCCGTACTGGGGAACCTGAGGGGCGGGGACGAGGAACAGCCGCGGCTGTCCTCCGCCGGGCTCTTCACGCACCGCCGGGGGCCGGCCTGGCAGTGCCTGGACACGCTTCCCGGTGTCGCCGTCGGTGTCCTGTCTGGCGGGGGAGGACGTTGTGTCAGGGTGCAGGATGTGCGCGGGCACGCCGAGTCCCTCCCGGATTTCTTCGAAGTATTCGGGGTCCTCCAGCGTGTCCGCTTCGAGGGGAGGGCGGCGGCGTGCCAGCCCGGCCAGCAGCTGCGCAGCGTCACCGTGGCCGTGGCGGGTGGCTTCGGCCAGCAGGAAGCGTGCCTCGTCGGCCCAGTCCGCCCCGGCCCGGAGCGTGAGGGCAGCCATCCGGAACATTGCTCCTGGGTGCCCGGCCGCTGCCGCCTGGCCGAGCCAGTCCGCGGCAGCGGCGAGCTCTCCGCGTGCCAGGGCCTTGGACCCGAGCAGGTACTGCGAGTTCGCGCGTTCCCACCCGTCCCGGTCCAGCCCGTACAAGCTGGCCAGCGGACCGAAGTCACCGCCCGGCCTGTCCCAGGTGTCCTCTGGCCGTCCCAGCTGTGCCATCAGCTCCACCAGCCCAGCCGACGCCGGACGGTCGCGGCTGTCGTCGTTCAAACGGCTCACCACCGTCACCTGTCCTTCTTCCAGCGTCCCGTTGCTTTCCGGTGCCCGTCACGAATGAACGCCCGCAGGGCACCCCGCAGCTCCACCACGGCGTTGTGCCGCTCCCGGTGGAGCCGGTCGGCGCGTATGCCGAGCGCGGCCGCGATCTCGATGTCGTTCAGACCCTGACTCTGCAGCCGCACTACCTGTCGGCGTTGCGACGGCGGGAGCGCGTCGATCGCCGGCAGAACCAGGTCCTGCAGTGGATCCACATCCCCGACTGCCACCTGCTCCGGGGGCGGGGCCAGGGTCGCGGCGGACTCCACTTCGTCCCCGGCCAGTTCCACCCGTGCATCCGCGGTCAGCTGGTCCACGGCCAGGTTCCACGCCGTCTTCCGCAGGTAAGCGGGCAGGTTGACGCTCTCGTCGAGCAGGCCGTCCCGCAGCCGCGCCGTCACATTGCACACGGCCTGTGCAACGGCGTCCTGGCAGGCAGGCAACGACAGTTTCCCGCCCGTCTTGGCGCGCAGCACCAACGGCTCCCGCTCCATGAACGACCGGGCCTCCACATCCAGCCGCTCCGCCAGCGGGGAGCGGGCCCACTCGTTGTCATCTTCTCCTTCCCCCGGCCCTGCGGCCTCGACTGCGGCCAGCGGTTTGTCCGCGCGGGGGCGCGGTGCCTGCTTCCTCGGTGCCTTGCCTGCTACCACGGCGCCCGCTCCTTCGCCGAAGGCCCCGACGGGCCGGAGGACGGAGCCACCAGCACCTCGACCAGGACCGGACCGGTCCGGCCGGCGACCGCCACCCGCACCCCGGACGTCCCGGACACCTCGATGCGCACCGCAACCGGCCCCTCCCCGGCCACAGGCGGGAGCACGGCGACCGGGTCGCCATCGGGCGCAGGCAGCGCCGCTGTCCGGGACCGCCGGTCCCGGTACAGGTTCACCAGGGCGGCCACCACAGCAGCCGCCGCGCCCACAGCCGGGGTGACCCCGGTCCAGTCGAAGGGCATCTGAAGTCTTTCTCCATCTGGGGATTGGAACGGGCACAGGTTCGCGCCCACCTCCCTGACGGCCGGCCCACCTCACTTCTCCCTCCACCACCCTGCGAATCACCCATTCGAGTGGCGTGAGCCGGTGTACAGGACAAGACGGCTCCATTGATGCTCGGCGCCTGGGGCCTGAATGTTGCAGCAGCTGTCCCGGGATGCGGAGCCCTGATGCTTCAGCGACTGGCGCCGATGCCCGTCCAGCCGTGCCCGAGCCCGTGGCGCCGGGGCCGCGATGCCGGGACGGCCGGCGCCGGGCGGGTGTTCAGCGCGTCGGTCACCTGCCGGCCCGCCGTCGGGGTGAGGCCAGCGGTCACTTGTCCGGAGGCGAGGACCCGGGCGTACGTCCCGGGCCCGTACGCGGCCAGAGCCACCGCGAGGGAGGCCGCCGCCGTCTTGGCCGGCCCGGCGCCCCACCGGGGTTCGTCTTCGGCCGCGGGTGCCTGGCGGGGGAGTTCGCGGCGGGTGGCGAGGAGCACGGCGAGGGCCTGGGCGTGGGCCGCGTCCAGCGTGACGGTCAGCAGGGCGGGGCCGAGCTGGTGGACCCGGTGCCTGGTCAGACCGTGCGCGGTGAGCACCCGCCGCAGGCCGGTGTTCAGCACCGCCGGGTCCTCCGCGCGGTCCGTCCGGACGGACGGCGGGACTGCGGCCGGGGCGTGCTCGACGCTTTCGCGGAGCGCGGCTACGGCGGCCGGGGCGACCTCCAGGAGCTCGGCGGCCTCCGGGCTGATCTCGGCCAGCGCTCCGGCGAGCACCTCCAGCGCAGTGGCCGCGTCCTCGACGGCGCCGGCGCTCCACCGCTCGGGACCGGCGGCGTCGGCGAGCGCACACACCGCGATCACCGCGCGTTCGGCCAGTGGGTCCAGGGAGGTGGAGTGCTGCATGTGCCGTCCAACGAGTCCGGCCAGTCGGTGATGCTGGCACCCCCTAATCGCTGCTCCGGTCCGGCCCGACGGCCCTGCCCGGAAGGTCAGGGCCCGGTGAGGATCGAGTGAGTGCCGATGCGGCGCCAGATCACGTGCGGCGTGCCTTCTCTGAACTACGCGTACAACGGCCGGTGTGAAGGGAGGGCGAGGGCTTCCTTCAACGCCGCTGTACCGTCGTTGGGTAGAAGATCACTGGCAGGGGGCGGGATGAGTCAGCTTGAGTTCAGCTGGGAACTCAGTGGTAGTGGTTGGGCGACCTGCCGCATCGCGGACGGTGTGTCGGAGCGGAAGGACGTCGTGAGCTACTGCACGGACGCCCTTGCGGACGTGCTCCACGGTGTCGTAGGGCTCTACGGTCGCACCTCGTCCAGCGTTTCTCCTTCGATCTTGAGCCAGCTGAGGTGAGGTGGGTTCTCCGCCGCGAAGGCTCAGAAGTTCACGTCGCGATCTACCGGTTTCCCGACATGTCCACGAGCTTCGACGCGCCGGACCAGGCAGGCGCACTCTCGTGGTCCTCCACTCGGCCCCTTAGTCTCCTTGGGCACGTCGTCTTGGAAGCTGCTCAATCGGTGGTCCGGCTTCACGGGGAGGACGGCTACAGGGCGAAGTGGGTTCGGCACCCATTCCCCGTTGCTGCGCTGCAAGACCTCCGTCGGCTGCACTTGCAGCACGACAGATGTGAGCGCCAGCACGGCGGGCTGTCCGCCTAGATCACGGTCAGACGCAAGCTTTTCTGAACTGAGGGTTGGTCGAGAGCGGCTGTGGAAGCCGGGGCCCGGTGCCCTCGGCCGTTACCTGGTGGCTTCGCTGGTGCACGCGGTGAGCTTGGCGAGGCTGGGTAGGCCCAGGAAGACGGGGGATTGCTTCCTCTTTTGCTGGGCTTCGATCTGGGCGATCTTGTCCTCGGCGGCGGCGAGGCTGGTGGACAGGCCTTCGACTTCGCCGAGCCATCCTTCGCGTTCGGCTTCGGCGATCCTGTCTTTGAGGTTGTCGCGGATCTCTTCCAGGTGGGGCTTCTCGTCCAGGGCGGCGATCAGGACCGGGCAGCGGACGCAGGCTTCTCTGAACCAGTAACTACGGTCCGTTGAGGCAGACGGCAAACCTGTGGCACATGAGTACCGTCCCGGGCCAGGATGCGGCTATGCGTGATGTCCAGAGCGATCCCGAGTTGCAGGATCTGGTTCGGCGGTTCGTCACGCCTGATCGGCGATACCTTCGGTTGGGCGGGAGCGTTTTCCGGTTGAGCCCGGTCGAGCGCTCCGCGTTTGTGCGGGATCTGGCTCAGGCTACGTACGAAATCACTCCGGCGGAGCTCGGCGTCCTCCTCGAGGGTGGATGGCGCGAGCCCCAGACTGCCGCCTGGCTGGTTGCTGTGGCCCACAGGTCCGAGTTCCGCGAGCTCATAGGCCGGCTCCTGCTGGCCAGCGAGGGGCCGTATGCGGGCGCGGCATACTGCGTCGCCCTTGCGAAGTTCGGTACTGCAGCAGATGCCGAACTGCTCAGCGCATACCTTGATCACTACTTGTCGCGTCCCGACCTCGACTACGACCAGGCAATCGTCCTTGGGACGCTTCTGTACCTCGATGAGATTCTCGGCTCTGAGTACACGACACGGTTCCTTGCCCCGGCCGGTCCCTGGGACCGATGGCTCGAAGTCCGGGCCGTGGCGGCTCTCGACCCGCCTGTCGGCAGGCCGGGCAGCAACTGTGCGCTTTCGTCGACGAGACCGCTGAGGTCTTCGCCTCGCTGGCCTGCGGGAGCTGATCATGACCGAGCGGGACAACATCCTCAACGAACTCGCCCAAGGACTGCGCCCGATGTCACAGGGCATCGAGTGGTTCGACACCCACAGCCCGGCGGAGCAGGCCGAGATACTCCTGTTCCTGCGCCACCACTGCGTGCAGGCGCGCGCCGTCACCGAAGACGGACCGGAGAGCATCCGACGTGCCGGGCTGCGCCCGACGCACACCCCGGCGGTCTTGATCACCTGCGGCCCGATCGACCAGCAACTGGGGAAGATCGCCGGCCTCGCCCCTGTCGACGAACGACGCAAGGCGTTCCGGCTACTGGTCGAGGTCCTCGCGGTCGCAGACGAACGGCGCCGCGAACGCTTCTGCTCCGGCGGATGCGGCCACTGGTGGCACAACCTGCCCGTCGCCGACGGGTGAGGACGAGTCCCCCGCCGCTGGCCTCCGCCCCTGGACTCCATGTGCGGCAAGACGGACTGACGGCAGTGTTCATGCGCTCGTGTCGTCGGCGGCGGAGCCGATCACCGCGCTCAGGGCCTGCAAGGCGTCATCGTATTGGTGGCGGTCGAACTGGAACGGACCGAATGCCACGTAGTCGCGGGTCTTGCGGTGGGGTTGCTCGAAGGCTTCCCAGGTTACGAGATCCGCTGTCGCGGTGATGCGGGCCATGAGCGGCCAGCACCCCCACTCACCGCATTCACAACCGAGGACGGGGGTCTTCGGCCCCATCGCGCTATTGGACAGTCCGAGGAAGTGGTCCTGCATCGGGCCGAACCGGAAGAACTCCGGAATCAGACCACCGTAGGCATCACCTGCAGGCTGCATCCCGGCCGCGATCTCGTACTCATCGATCAGCTCGGTGAGTGGTGCTCCGTCGATGTGAGGGACGACCACGAGCGGACCCCTGTCGCCACGGTGCTGGCAATCGAACCGGATCTCATTGCTGATCATCCCGCGATTGTCTCAGCGACCCTGCTCCCTCCTTCTGGGCGGGTTGGCCGGGGCCTTGCGCGACATGCCGAGGTTGATCGCCACGCTGCCGGGCGCGGAGTCGATCTGGTCGATTCTGGATTCGGCGCCGGCGAGGCTGACGCGCAGGCCCTCGATTTCGCCGAGCCAACCCTCTTTCTCGGCTTCGGCGATCCGGTCGAGGAGGTTGTCGCGGATCTCCACCAGGCGTCCGCGCTGGGCGGGGTTGGGGCGCAGGAGGGAGCAGCGGACAGAGTCAGGAGCGCCCGTGCTCGCGGTTGAGCTCGTGGTAGCCGCGGAAGTCGAAGAACCGCAGGCCGTCGATCACCGCTCCAGACAGGATTTCCGGCAAGGTCCAAGGGTGGGGGGTGTAGTCGTCTGTTGCCACGCCTCCATGCTCAAGCAGCAGCGCGATCATTCGGTGAACCTCTGCGGTGCCGTCGATCCGCCCGGAGATGTCGATCTGCACCGCCCAAGTGGGGTGATGTCCGACGGCCGCTTCGAGGATCGCCACATCCTCGGGATCCCAATCGGAGAAGAGGTAGCCGGTCTGCTCATCGTCGATGTCGATGTAGAGGTTGCCGTCCAGAGTCCATGGATTGAGCTGCTCGGGCAGATGCCGATTGAGCGAGGCGACGGTCGCAGCTTGCTCACCTGCGGGAAACACGAAGACAGTTCGCATGGGTTGGAGCGTAGGCAGTTCAGCTTCGTGGCGACCATGGATTTCAGGGACGGTGCTGGTCCGTAGACGTAGTGGTGGTGCGGATGGCGACGTCGGCGAAGGTCGGCATGCCGAGATCGACTGTGGAGGGTCGGCGGGCTGCTTCGGCATCGAGCTGGTCCAGCTTGCCTGCGCGCCGGTGAGGCTGGCCTGGAGGCCCTCGACTTTCGCCCAGCCATCCTTCCCGCTCCGCCTCAGAGCGCGTTGCTCTACCGATCACGGTGAGTGCCAGTTCGAGTGGGTCCGATCGGCCCGGTGAACTCTTCAAAGCGCGCATAGCAGCGGGGGCTCTTGCTCATCTCGGAGGTGCTGAAGTCTGGACCGCAGACCCACGGAACCCCGCGGGTTCCGTGCCTCCCTCGCTGGGGGGAGAAGCACACCGTGCCGTGGGTGGATGCCTCGTGTGCGGCCGTCTCGGCAGAGTGATGACATGAGTCGACGAACCGGATTCAGTACGCGGTACCTCGGCCCCCCGCCAGCCGTCACGTGGGCAGCAATCGCGGGAGCCGCCGGAGCCCTTCCCTATGTGGCGATGAAGCTCTACTGGTCATGGGGTGGCACAGCCGGCAAGCCGATGGGGATGAGTCTCGCCGACGAATTCGCCAAGAACGGAGCTCCCCAGGTTCTTGTGTGGCTGGAGAGGCACGGTATCGACTTCACCGCCGTCGGCATCGTTCTGGGAATCACGTTACTTGGCGCCCTCACCCGGCCATGGGGCCAGACCGTCCCTCGCTGGGTACCCGGTCTCCGCGGGCGGAGGATCCCGAGATGGCTGCTGCTCGCGCCCGGCTGGGCCTCAGCGGTGGCCCTCGCGCCCTACGGGAGCCTCGGTCTGGCGGTCATGGTGACCGGCGGCCTCTCCCATGCGAACACCGCCGGCTTCTCCCCAGTGGTGTTCGTCATCGGCTTCCTCAACTTCTTCTCCATCGGAGTGTCCCTCGGCGTGTGCTCCCTCTCCTATCAGCGCCGGACCAAGCCTGTCTCGTTCGGGTGATCGCCGGGTAGTCGGCACCAGACCCCAGGCTCAGCCGCGGAGGAGGTCATGGTGCGCTCCTTGGTGGTCGGCCCATTCCGGCGGCTTGGGTTGTCGGACCAACATCAGGGCCTGATCCGGACATTTTTCATCTCCGGAGAGTCCAGTCTGGCTATCGACTGATGCATTGTCAGTTCAATCCTTAAGAATTTAACTGGCAGGCGGCCCCCGCCGGTGGAGTGCCAGTACGTGAGGCATCAAAGGCATGCAAGCGGAATTGATACGGAATGCAGGCGCTCGCGTGTGAGCTGCCGCGAACTCCTCGACTTTCTCTGCGAGATTCCATGCCGATACGGGGGTCTTGACATCTCGCGCCTTGGATTTGGAGGGTATTGGTCCGGTGCAACCCGCTACTGTCGCCGGCGCGTACACGGAACGAGTGAAGGAGCTCTGTGAAGCGACATCCCCGGCGGATTGCGTTACGCCTCGCCGCTGCACTCACTACTGCTGTTGCAGTCACCGCTGGTTTGACGGGGGCGGCTCCCGCGCAAACCGCGCCCGACACGGCCATCTCCGCACCGGCACGTGTCCTCCCTGTCCCGGAGCAGACGGGGAGCCAGCCCGCGGCTAAGCCCGGAGCGAGCGGAATGCAGGCCATGAGCCTTGCGGAGTGCGTCGACCCGGTGGCCGACGGTAACAGCAGCTGCATCGAGATCGGCAGCCGCGACGCAGTCCCCGCCTCCGCTCTGAACCGAGACAATCGGGCCATGGCTCCGGTCAATCCTCCCACCTGGTGCGACAAGGCCCATAATCAGGTTTGGGGCACTCGGACGCAGGCGTGCATCTGGAGTACCGTCACGTACACGACGAGGCGAACACACAATGGGAAGACGACCATTACCGGCCAGGCGGAATTGACGGTAATGCAGTACAACTACACTGTGACGGACATGGGCCGGTATGCACATCAGATCGATGTGTCCATGTACAAGGGTTGGGGCGACGCCACCAAGGCGTCCATCGACGGGCAGGGCACACTCCAGGGGCCCTGCAAGCGAGAGAGCGCCAAGTTCCCGAAGCAGAAGATCGCGCCGGTGAACAGCTGGCATATCGGAGAGTCTTTCTGGGACACCACCGCAACACGCGCCGGCAGCAAGGGAACCTGCACGACCTACTGGTACCTGACCTTCACCAACCCGCCCTACACTCCGGGCGTCACCAGCGTGTCCATGAACCAGGTCCGCTGTGACAATGCCACCGCCGGGCGGCCGGTTGTAGGTTGTGTAATCCCGTGGTTCGCCGAGGAACTGGCCTACTCCCGTGCCAAGGCCCCGACGCTGGCCGACCACGTCACCAAGGCCCAAAAGTCTGGTCTGCCGCGGACCCTCACACGCACAGAGAATCAGGCAATCATCGACAGCAACCGCACGAAGGCATGCGGAAACGCACCGAGCATCCGTGGCAAGAGCTGCGATGAGTACCCCATAGCCACGTCCCACCAGGGCCTTCACGCCGGAGGGAAGCAGCGAACACATCAAGGGTGCGGCTTCACCGGCATACCATCGCGCTCCGGCCCCACCGGAGCCAGCGTCTGCATGATCGCCGGGGGTGACAACAACTATCAGGGCGGGACCAACACTCAGTTCTTCCGCCGCTGGCGGGTCCTGGAAAAAGATCCGTTCACCGTCGCGGTGAAGTAAGTGGTCGGTGGGTGTTGCGGCGCCTCGCCGCAGCACCCACTGGCACACGGGTCTCGCCGGTGGCTACCGTTCCTTACCACGGCGACACTGCGCCGCCTTGGATCAGGGAGCAGCAACATGCCTTTAGCCCGGGTATTCGTCAACGAGGGATCCTTCGGCATCCTCGATGCCGGCGAGGTGCCTATCGAGACAGCTGACTGGTCCAACGACCTCGTTGCCCGCATGGACCGGGGCGCACTGGTGCTCACCGGCATCAACACCGGCAACGTGAGCGTGCAAGTGGCGACCCTCGAGGCACCAGCAGAGGAACACGCCTCGGCTGCCTGGGAACAATGCGCGCAAGTGCTGCTCTGGGCTCCCACCGGCCAGCTCAGGATCGAATCACTCGTGAACGGCCCCCACCCCGACCTGCCACTGCTCAGCACCGCGGGCCCCGGCTGGTACGAGACCGAGATCAGGGCATATGGGCGGGAGCTTGAACGCGACGGGTCCAACCTCCACTCCATCGAGCAGTACCTGATCACCATCTGGCCAGCACACGACGCTCCGCCTCCGCCATCCACCTCAATCGAGCAGGCCGATGATGGGGGCCAACTGCTGCGCGACCGACTCCTGCGGGGCGGTTCTGGAGCGTAGTGTTCTAGAAAACTTCGGCCTGCCGGGCGCCCTGGGGAGGGGGAAGCGGCCGAAGGCCGAACGTGCCCTCCGCACGTCCTCCGGGGCCCTTCTCCTCGCCTCGGACCGGTCGACTGGCCTGCTACGAACTGGACGAACCGACTGGGGCAGCGGCCCGAGGAGCATCTCAGACCATCGAGTACCTGCGACGCTGCCATCGCGGTGCCCTGCCCCAACGCGACAAGCCCGCCACGCGCCCAACACCATCCCGCACCTGTCCAACCGAACACGCTCTGCTCTGCGCCGGCAGACGCTGTCGGCCAGCCCCAGGGCGGCACAACGCGGCGGCCATCCCGCACATCGGACGGCCCGGGCCCCGCGTCCCACACGGCCCAGAGCGGGAAAGAGAGTGCGGCTGGGACACCCTTGCCGGCGTCCCAGCCATCTCCGGTAGGGAAACGGATCGGGATCCGGCCGGCGCCGATCCCGAGCCGGGGCCTTACCTGGCCCCGTAGTCCGCGCGCGTATCGCAGTGGCATAGCCGGGGTAGGGTTCGCCCGGGCCAAGCATGTCTGATCGTCCTGGGGTGGGGTATCGGTGGGCCAGAAGAACACAGCGCGCGCCATGACAGCAGCCGTTGCCGTTCTGCTCGCACTGACCGGGTGCGGCACGGCCCCGCACCGCGCTCCCAACGCCTCCGGCGCCACGTCCTATGAGGCGTCTCTTTCCACACCGGGCAGCCCGACCGCGACGGTTCCCGTCGAAGACGCCAAGGCCCTGCAGCCGGCGGTCCAGGTACTGCCTGGTCTGTCCACCCCTGAGGCCGCCCGGATCCAGCTGACAACCCTGAACGTCGCGCCCCAGAAGCCGATGACCGGCTACACCCGCACCAAGTTCACCCATTGGACTGGGCATGGCGAATCGTGCGACACCCGCGAGATAGTCCTGCAGCGCACCGGCGCCGACGTCCAGCGGGATGCCGAGTGCAGGGCTGTGGCCGGTACCTGGACCTCCCCCTACGACGGTGTGGTGGTGACCGACGCTGCGGAGCTGGACATCGACCACGTGGTGCCGCTGGCCAATGCCTGGCGTTCCGGAGCCGATGTCTGGACGGCGGCGCGGCGCAAGGACTTCGCCAACGACCTGGACCGTCCGCAGCTGCTGCCGGTCAGCGCTGCCACCAACCGAGGCAAGGGCGACCAGGGGCCGGAGGACTGGCAGCCCCCGGCCAGGGTGTACTGGTGCACCTACGCAACGGCCTGGACCAACGTCAAAGCCCATTACAGGCTGTCCGTTACCGAAGCGGAGAAGAACAAGCTCGAGCAGATGCTCGGCACATGCACGACGTGAAGTCCTGTCGAGCCCGCAGGAACCGGTGAAGGACTGAAGTTGGCTGCAGCGGGGCTGTAGTGGCGTTCGCCGGTGAACCGGGAGCCCGCACGGGTGGCCGCGGTCGGCGGCGTGGAGCAGCTCAGTGGCTGCCTTCGCCGGCCTGGCGGTCGAGGAGGCTGCCGCCGAGGCAGCCCAAGCCGTGACCTCCGATGCGCCTGGATCCAGCGCGGCTGGCGACCGCCGGACGGCCTGTCCGAATAGCACCGCTGGCTCGCCGAGTGCTCCGGTGCTCCGCATACAGCCGTCCCCACCCGTTGGTCGAGGACGGTGGACTGACGGGCAGTCATTGATCTTCGGCTGCTGCCGGGGCACGATGCAGGAATGACGGACGAGCGCTGCGATCACGGACTGATAGTCGGCCAGTGCGGTCACTGCAAGCCGGTGCCGCACGGGCTTACCGCCAACGTCTGGACCACCCGCGGCGGCTCCGTCTTCCATCGGACGGTCGCCTGCGAAGCCCTCGCCGACGGCCAAAACCGGGCCGCACGCTTCGGCCGGGACGTTCACCAGCCCACCCGTACCGCGCTCGCCGACGCCATGGCCCAGGGCCGCGGCGCCTGCATCCCCTGCTTCCCCGCTTACAGGCCGTCCCGCACTGCCAAGCCCTGCCTGGTCCGTGAGAACGGCCGGTGGCTGCCCGGTCTGCTTACCGAGTGGCGGCGCGGCGGGGACGGCCGGTGGAGCGGCGTGGTCTCGTACGCCGCCGACGGCGACCAGGTCACCGTCCTCAAGGACCAGGACGACTTACGCCCCGCCCCGTGAACCGCCAGCCGCCAGTACCTCCCACCGGCCGTCCCAGAAGCCGGTCCGGGGCAGTCCCCTCAACCGTTCAAAGACTCCTCGTCTGGTCGCAGGCCCCTGGAACGATGGAGGCGTCGTTGCCAGCAGGGTTGCCGGAGTGTCCCCCCCCATACATGTGCGTGCCCGCCTCCACGCGGTGGAGGCGGGCACGCACATGTCATCGCGGTTCAGTCAGTAGGTGGGGATGGGGAGAGGTGCGGTGCCGAGGTTGGGGATGGCCCATCGCTGGGCGCCGGTGGTGTCGCAGTCCCATCCCTGTCCGCGAAGGGCCTGACCACCGGCGAGGTCCAGGCCCACCTGGCGGAGGTCTATGGCGCCGAGGTGTCCCGTCAGACGATCTCGCTCCCAACCGGCCGCTGTCCGGGCTTCCCTTCTCGGAGCCCGATCGGCTGTGATCTCCCGCCTCCTGGCCTAGGACGAAAGACCGGGGCGGTACGGTCCACGGGCCGAGGTGTGGGACAGTTCGGCGCCGCGTAGCGGCTCCAGCGTGGACTTCACGCTGACGTCCACCCCCACGACCTCGCCGACCTCACGGGCCATGACCGGTCCGGCGGCCTGCCGCACGGCGGCGATGATGCGCTGGTAGTCCGGCGGGAGCGAATCCTCCTCCGCGCCCGGTTCGCGGTGCGGGATCAGCACTACCGCCCGGCCACCCACTTGCCCGGGCACCGGACGGGCTGAGGAACGTTCCTCGACGAGCTGCTCGGTCATCCGTTCAAGGACCCCTTCGGCGACAGCGAGTTCGTCCGTTCGGCCCGCACTTCCGCCAGCTGTTTGGCCAGCTGGTCTTCGAGTTCGTCCAGTTCCGCACGCCCCGCGGTGATCCGTTCCAGCAGTTCGGGATCCAGCATGCACCGGATCGTAGAGGGCCGACGATCCTCAGCGGGGAAGAACCGGACGCTCAGCTCCCTGCTTGTGCTTCCGAGCGCTTGTTCAAGAACTGCTTCGCTACTTCGACTGCTTCCCTGCTGAGTTCTTCGAAGGAGACTCCCCAGCTCTCCTCCCAGCCGTCCAGGTTGTGTGCGCAGTGGACCTGTGGATCCAGCTCTTCGGGGTTGCCGAGGTCCTCGGCAATGTCTGCCCAGATGAGGTGGGTGCTGGCGGCGGCATGCAGGCCCTCACGGCGCAGGAGGCGTGAGGGGCAGATGCCGCACGCGGGGTGGTCGGGGTCGGTGACGAAGGGGTCCACGGTCGCAGCTTTCCACAACTCCCCCGCAGGGTTCTTACGCGTGCGCGTACAACCGTGGTGTGGATCACGTCCGTTAGCGGCGGATAGAGACGAACCGCCCAGGTTGGGCGCGTTGCTGATGGGTCGTCTACCCGCGTAGGAAGGGGGGCGGCGCGACACACCAGCGATGTCCTGCCTCCGGGGTGCGGGGGTGGGGCCAGAAGGGACATGTCTTGTTTGGCACGTCCAAATCCAGAGGGAAAAACGTTCTTTCCCGGGTGGCTTTAGGCACGGCGGCGATGCTGCTGTTCAGTGCCGGCGGGGTGGCCGAGGCCGCCGAGGCCCCGGCCGCGGCGGCGAAGCCCGACCCCAATGCGGCACCGCCCAAGGTGCACGGGCCGGAGAAGTCGACGTGGGCCGCCACGGCGGGCGCGCGTCCTGCCTCGGGCAAGACTCCCAAGGCTGCGCCGCTGTCGCGGAACGCGGCGCCTGGCGGGTTCCAGCGGGTGACCTCGCAAAAGGTGCAGCTCACGAACACGGTGACCGACCCCGACGGGGATCAGGTCAACCTCACGTTCGAGGTGTGGACGGCGGATGCTGCCGGGAAGCCGGTCACCAAGGTCAAGCTGAACGACTCCACGTATGGGGTAATCGTCTCCCCGTATGTGGCATCGGGGGGCACGGCGAAGGTTGATGTTCCGGCGGGCAAGCTGGCGCTGAACACGAACTATGTGTTCCGCACCAATGCCTACGACGGCTCGCTGTACGAGACGGTGTGGTCTCCGTGGGCAAAGTTCCGTGTGGAGCTGCCCGTGGATCTCACCCTGCCGACACCGAACTATGCGAGCCCGAACCCGAACCACTTCGACGCGCAGCAGCCGCACTACTACCAGACGAAGCCTCTCGGCCAGCCGGGTACGCCGCTGTCGGCGCGGGCCACGGCCGCGGCGAAGGATGCGGTGGAGCAGTGCAGTGAGCCGGATGAGACCGGCCGTCAGGTGTGCTTCGGGAAGTCGACTCCCGCGCCCAAGGGCAAGGCGCCCCACGCGTCCGCGAAGGCGGGTGTGGCTGCGGCGACGGCCGGGGTGGAGTGGTGCAACACCGACTTTGAATCGATCCTCGCGACGCGGTTCATTGAGTGCGATGTGCGGTCGGTGCCGGTGATCATCAGCATGGACGGTGTGCCGCAGGCTGTGGCGAAGTTCATGTTCCTGCGGATGATCGAGCTTGACGGACAGAACACGTTCACCGAGCACCTGACGATCGAGCCCGCGCAGCAGATCCCGCCCGCGTTCCGTGAGATCAACTTTGTGGGCTGGAACCACCTGTGTGAGAACTTCTGTACTCCGCAGGAGCAGCCGGTGACGGCGTGGAAGGGTAAGCCGTGGTGGGTGCCGGGTGAGATGCACTCGGCGACGCTGACGACGCCGTACACGTGGGATACGTCGCTGGCCGGTACGGACTACCGGTTCAAGCCGGACATTCAGATCGACGCGAACATTCTCCCCGCCGATGGGAAGATCCGCCCGTTCAAGACCGGCTACCAGTGGTCGCTTGACTACGACGGCGGCACCGAGGATCTCGACCGTATCCGCTGCGACACCCCTGCCGCGGACGCTCCGGCCGGGTCCGTTCCGGGCTGCGTGTTCGTGAATGTCGCTCCGACGTACACGTTCAACGCGAAGGCGTTCCCGCAGGCCGCCGCGCACGCGTGGCTGATCCAGAGGGCCACGCCGAAGCACCCGGGTTCGATGACGGATCAAAAGCCCCTGTACTACATGGGCGACGAGGCGCAGAACAACCGTTCCCGTGGGCGGATCTGCCCCACCGGGTGGGCCACGAACAACGGTGACGCCTCCGCCCTGGTCGACGCGGGCGACACCCTGAACTGTGACGAGTTCGCGTTTGCCTCGTCGTACAACAGCGGCGGCATGTCGTCCACCGAGGGCGGCATCAACCCGGCGATCCCGCCGGGGAAGACCACCCCCAGCGGGGATGCGTGCATTTCGATGTACGCGAAGAAGCACGGCAGCATGATCCACCTGTTCTCGCAGAACGGGGCTGACCCCACGTTCAACGAGGTGTGTGGCCGGGCGGCGATTTCGGGCATGCACAACCAGGAATCCATGGGCGGCCACTTCGCGAACTTCATGAAGCAGATGCGCATCAAGGACAAGGATGCGTACTGGCTGGATACGCGGATCGATGACGGCGGCACCTGCACGTACGGTGTCGGCGGCGGTCAGCCGGTGATCTGCCAGCTCGCTGCGCAGTAACACCCGGCACAACAGCGAGCGGCCCCCACCCGGTTCTGGGTGGGGGCCGCTTCTGTGTGCGCGGGGTCAGGACATCAGGAGGTGGACGGCGGGGAGGTCACCGGCCATCACGGCGGCCTGGTCAATAACGACGTCGGTGTACTTGCCGACGGCGGTGAACACCAGCTCTGGCAGGCGCGGCCCGTGCTCCTCGTGGTAGGCCACCACCTCGGCCTCACTGGCATCGGGGATCGAGGGGAACACGGCGCCCTCGGCGGTCAGCGCCAGGTCGAGGAAGCCGCCCCGGCCGGTGGCGGTGCCGAACTCGGCCCGGTAGGCGCGCCCGTCACCGGGGGCGTGGATGAGCGCGGCGGGGGGGCTGTACCGGTTGACGGTCAGGCACAGGATCTCTTCATCCGGGCAGGGGGTCATGGACTTGACCTTGCCTTGGTAGCCGCCTGCCCAGGTGGCCATGTGGTCGTTCTCCAGCACGTACGTCCAATCCCCGCACGTGCCGTACATGGCGTAGCTGAACTGTGCGGTGGGCGGCGCGTCGGGGAGGGGCCGGGTGCGCAGCTCGGACAGGGGAACGCGCTCGCTCAGCTCGTCGAGGTCAGCGCCGAGGTTGATGAGGAACTCGTCCTGATCGACACCTCGGGCGAGGGTGAGGGAGATCCCGGCGTACATGCCACGGGTACCGGGCGGGGTGGGGGTGGTCTGCTGTGCGCCTATCCACGCGATGCCGTCGCTCATGGCGGTCACACTATCGGGCCGGTCTGACAGGGGCAGGGCGGGGAACAGAGTGCCGGCGTCGCCTACCTCAAGAACTGGCGGATCCTCACCAAGCTCCGCACCGACCCCGCCCGCGCCACCCAGCTCCTGCGAGCCCTGCTTGTTCTGACGAACCTCGAAGTCAACCGCTGACGGATGATCTTCGCCGTGGGCTCCCGCCCACGACCAGCATGAGCGCCCTGAGGATCGGCCTCACCAGCCCTTTGACCTGCGACTTCAAGTTGGCGGAGGCTCAGTGCATGTCCACTGACACCCCGAGCCCGGCGGATCCACTGCTGATCGATCACGCGTTCCGGCACGGGTTCACCGTGACCGCGAAGATGCTGGAGGTCTGGAGGAGCCGTCGGCTGCTGCCGGGCAACATCTCCGGCGGAGGCCTGGGCCGCGGCAAGGGCAGCACCTCCCGGCCGGCGCCGGAGAGCTTCGCCTTGGTCCTCGGCCTCGCCCGTCACGGCGGCCGCGGCAAGCGTCCCCACGATGTGGCACTGCTCCTGTTCGGCGAGGGGCTCCCGGTACCGGAGCAGACCGTACGGGCCGCCTTCAGCGCGGCCGTGGACAGCCTGACCGTCCGCGGCGACGACGAACCAGACGCCGACCCGGAGGATCGGCTCGACGCCTTCGCCGACCACATCGCGGAGACCGGCTCGACCGTCACCCTGGTGCCCGCCCGGGCCCGGCGGATCGACGAAGGCATCGCCCGCCTCGTCCGCGCCGCCGGACACACCTGGCCCCCGGCCGAGCTCGCTGCCCTCGACGCGAACCCCAGCACGACCACGACCACACCCAAGGACGCCGCGCTGGCCGCGGCCGCCGCCGCCATCAACGGAACGATGTCCCTGGAGGACATCGGCGGCCTGCTGCGCGCGATGAACCCCACTGCCACGGCCAACCCGATCGCGTCCCTCGTCGAGACCACCCGCAAGGAAGTCCCCGCGTTCGCCGACGTGATCCTCACCGACGACAACCAGCTGGCCCTCGGCCCCGTACGGGACGCCCGCGACCATCTGCGCGACCTGGCCGCCACGGCCCCCCTTCAGGACCTCGCGCAGGCCTGGAAGACCGCCGAGGACGTACGACGGTGGGCCCTGGACCTCTGCGGCCGGGTCGAGGAGGAACTCGCCGCCGGTCAGTTGGGCGAGGCGGCGGTGGAGTGGATGAACGGCCGCTACGCGATGGCCGGCCTGGCCGTGTTCAGCACGCTGAAGGAGCGCGACCGGCCACCCACCCAGCATGCCCTCGACACCCTGGTCCTCCTCTACCAGCTCGGGGAGTATCGGCGACTCGACCGCCTCGTGCCCGGCTGCCAGTGGCACCTCCTCGCCACCGAGGGGCTGATGCCGCCGCCCACCGCGAGCTTCTCCAGGACCTCATCAATCGGAACGCCGGGCTACCCCACACGGCGGCAACAGCACTGGCCCGGGCCGCATGGAACGCCCTGCATCCGCTCATAGCGACGCCCACCTTGGAGGAAGCGCAATGAACCACGTCTTCGCGCGTTACCAGCGCGTACTCGCAGGCGTCAGCGACGTCGTCGATCGAGTGCCGGCCCACCGCTGGACCAGCGCCTCTCCCTGCCCAGGATGGACTGGCTTACACGTCCTGGGACACATCATCGACGGCCAGCAGCAGATCGCCCTTCTGCTGTCGGGCCAGGGACCGCGTGAGCCACTTCGGGATCCGGCCGAGGCGGTCATCGGGCAACCGCTCACTGCATGGACCGCCACTTGCCAGTCCATGCTGGATCTGCTGAGCACCACCGACCCGAACAGCTGCGTTGCCTCACATCACGGCAAAGTGACGGCCGAGTGGGTGCTGGCCACGGCCGTCATCGAACCGCTCGTACACGCCTGGGACCTCGCGCAGGCGGCGGGTTTCGAAACGCTCCTTGATGGCGAGGCCGTCGAGGCATGCCTGACCGCCATTGCTCCCATGGCGGAGCAATTCGCCGCTACCGGAATGTACGCACCCGCTCTGACCGCTTCGGCGCAGGCCACGCCTCAGCAGCAGCTTCTGGCTCTTCTGGGGCGGGAAGCCGCGTGACCTTCGGAGCGGCTCGCGTTCGCGTGTCCTGCGCTCGATGTGCAGGCTTCAGCCGCACGAACCTGCGGGAGCGGTGAACGTACGGGGCCTTGGGACGACTGCGACAAGAGCGCAGCCAGTCCGCGCAGGTCCTCGTTTGTGAGCTTCGATGCCCAGGTCGATTCGCCGAGGACCTGCTGGAGCAGCAGGGTGGATGTCTCGGCGTGCTCCTTGTCCGGGCCGGTCAGGGCGCCGTCCTTGCCATCGTGGGGGACGGTGTTCGCGCTGTTCCAGTTCTCCACGACCTGGAGGCCACCGTGGATCTCGCGGCGGAGGCAGGGGCTGGCGAGGTAGTCGCAGGCGAAGATCGAGCGTACGGCGCGGCCCAGTTCTACTACTTCGACGCAGCCCCCGGCCCCATTCAGCAGGCGCCGCTCGCGCTCCCGCAGACCCTCACCGTCCCACCCCCGGCCGGCCGCCGCCTCCGGCAGACCGGCCCTTCTGGATGGACCCGGCTCACGGCACACGCAGTGTGGGAGCTGACCATCTACCAGTCCTGATCACCAGGGCACGCAGACCGGCACCGTGCCGGGCAACGGCGAGTCCAGGCGGCGTCACCAGCCTGACGCCGGCAGGACCCGTCCGCTCGCAGCTGCCACGCCAACCTGCATGTCGTGCCACCGCGGCGAGCGTGACCCGCCGTCCGGGGCAGGGGTTGTTCCGGTATGGACACCTACTTGCTGGACGCGCTGCTTGATCCCGACGTGGAGGAGCCCCGCCGTCCCCTGCTGACCGAGGGCGAAGCCCGCGCCCTGATGGTTCTTCTGGTCCGGCTCGCTGACGACAGCGACGGGGAGATCCGCGACGCGGCCGGTGAGCTGCGGTTCCGGATCGGTTTCAGGCTGCCTGGCTGACACTGCCTGATGCCGCCTTCCGCGTCCTTACAGGCGCCCCGACTTAGGCGGCCGAGCCAGTCCCGGCACGCCCCGCACGCCGGCCCGGGCAAGTTTGGTGAGCGCCTGGTCGAGAAGCTGTCGTCCCCAATCACGCCGGCTCCCTGAGGCTGGACGCCCCGGTGCTGCTGTTGGCTCACGTCCATCGAGCAGAGAGACAAACGTCGCTGTCCGGCCTCTTACGCACGAGTGCTAAGATCATCATTGCTCGGAATTCCTGTGCTTTTTCCCTGGGGGGAAATGAAACTCAAGAAGCTCTATGCGTTTGCCGCAACTGTGGTAATGGCCTTCGCAGCCGCCCTCTTCGGTGCTCCCAACTCGTATGCGGATGACCCGCTGATGAAGCTGGAAACCGTCGATACCTACAAGTGTCTCTTGCCGTACGGCGCAAGCCGTAATGATGGCGCCAACATTGTCCAGTGGGATTGCGGCGCCCTGCATCCCGCGCAGTACTGGCGCTACAGCGGTGGAATGCTGATCAACCAGAACAGCGGTAGGTGTATGACTCCCTACGGTGGAAGCCACGCTGGTGGCGCCTACATCGTCCAGTGGGACTGCAACACCCTCTCTACCTTGCATAAGTGGGATCGGCTTACTACCGGAAACGGCAAGTACTACTACCGAAACGTGGCCACAGGGCTCTACCTCAGGGTGTGGAACGACAGTGTCGACAACGGCACCAACGTGATCCAGAGTACCGGAGGCGGTACTGCGTTCGCGCGGTAGCAAGGGAAAGCGAAAATCTGTCAGTGTCACCTCGTGAATTTCAGCCGGATCAATCGTGATCAGAACGGCCGAAATTGTATCGTCGACGCTAGCCTTGTTTTCGCGTGAGGGTCCGTCAGCTTGATGGCGGACCCTTCTGCTCGTAGAGCAAGGATTTCTTCGTGCGGGCAGGGTGGTGGCCCGGCTGTCGCGTCGGGAGGCGTATGCCAACGACCAGGGCCAGGCGGCGAGTCTGGTGGCGGTCTCGGCGCGTTCGAGCCGGTCGAGGCGGATCAGGATCCCGCGGAGTGGCTGCCGCCGGCGGCGGATGCTCTGTGCCGGTACGGCGCGGAGCGGACGGCGACCAAGCTCCGGTGGGGTCTGGCGTTGGATGAGTTGGAACGGACCGGCTGCTGGACATCGCGGCCGGCTGTGGCGGGACGCCGGTACAGTGCACCTTCGCACCGTAGATCGCGGAGTCGCCGGGTAGGCGCGGTTGCTCGGAGGGCCGGCCGTCGTGGACGGCCGGCCCTCTGCGCGGTGGCGGTGCCGGCGGTGGCCTGCGCCGGGTGGAGCTTGCCCAGGGCTGAGTGAGCCGAGTGGCGGACGGAGGAAGGGCCGGGTCCCCTGGTGGGGGTAACCCGGCCCTTTCTGTTGGGCGCGGGGAGGGCCCGCCAGAGGGGCAGGCTGAGGCTCCTGTCGTCGCAGGCCGGGGGTGGTGGGGGCGCATGGGCTCAGGTGCAAGCCGGTGGCGTTCCGTTCTGCGGTGCGGGGTCGGCTGCCTCGGGGCGGGTTGTTGACGGGCCCCGTGTACGGATGCTCGTACGCCGCATGGTCATGTGTGCGAAGAAAACCCCAGAACACTTGTTACGGAATCAACTACTCCGTTTGGCGTATGCGCCCGGAACATGCGCCGGGTGGTGCGCCGGGGCGCGAACATTGCGGCCGCGGCTGTGGAGCGGGGTGCGTGCAGCAAGCACTGGATGTCAGGGTCACGCACAACCGGGTTGTCTGCATCATGCAGTCGAGGGTGACGGGAATGTCCGTTTCCGGTAACGGGGCTGGTGGGCCTCTGCAGCCGGCGGCGTCCAGGGTCGAGAGTTTGGGTCCTCGGCCCCGCCCAGGGGTCGGGCACCCAGACCGCTACACGTCCTGTATCGGCGGGTGTAGGCCTGTTCTTGAGGGAGCATCAGCATGAACGCTGTGTCGTCCACCCGCCGTGTCACCGCGACCGTCCTGGCCGCCGGCGCCCTTGTCGCGGCGGCCGTGCTGCCGGCTGCTGCGCATGACGGTGACCGCCGTCATCAGCGGCCGCAGGTGGAGATCAGCCGGGTCCAGGCCGATAGCCCCGGCCGTGACGACCGCTCGAACCGCTCCGTGAACGGCGAGTGGGTCGAGATCACCAACACCACCCGCCACGCGGTCAACCTCAAGGGGTGGACGCTGAAGGACGAGGACGGCAACCGCTACCGCTTCAAGGACGTCCGTCTGGGCGGCCGCAACACCATCCGCATCCACACCGGCCACGGCCGCGACACCCGTACCGACCTCTACCAGGACCGCAATGACCACGTGTGGGACAACCGCTCCGACACCGCGACCCTGCGTGACGGCCGCGGCCGCACCGTCGACACCGAGTCCTGGGGCCGCCACCACCGCTGAGCACACGGCCGGGCCGCAGGCGTAGGTGAGGGGTAGCGGCAGCCCGGCTTTGGGGAGCCGGTGTGCCGGGCGGCAGGGGAGCCGCCCGGCACAAACCCATGCCCGCCGCTCCGCCGACAAGATTGCGCGTAGTCCACCGACGCAGAGCCGTAAGGGGCGTTGGTGAGAGTGAGGCGCCAGGTGGTCTGGCACTTGCCGACGGCGTTCGCGGCGGTCGCGGTAGTGGTGTAGAAGGCTTCGTCCAGCTTCCAGGAGTTCTTCGGCGCAATCTTCTGCGCGGCGAACTTGGAGGAGTCGACCTTGCAGGCCCGCTTGGCGATCGAGGCCCCCTTGATACTGGCGACCGGGAAGTGCCGACACCGGCGTGACGCCATCAACCTCAATGCCCCACAGCTCCCCGCCGCTGGCCACCACCGCGTCGGGCCGGATGTGCGCCGTGGCGCGCACAGCTCTGCTGTGACCGGAGGTGTTCCGACTGGTCGGCAAACACCGCAGAGCCGTCGGCCCCTGGTCGGGCGCGGCGGTCGAACCGCCAGGTGTACCGGCCGGCCTGTGAGAGCGGCTGTTCGGCGGACCTGTGCAACCTTTCGTCGGCTGCGCGAGTCACATCTGGGTCAGACCTGATCCACGAGAGAGCGTCTGAATGCCAGCAAAGGTGGTTCGGTACTTCGAGAACAAGGAGAAGTGCGGGTGGATGGGCGTGAACATGCTTACTGCCTGTCCCGGACCGGCTGCGGCCGAAGCGAGTTCGGCTGGTTCCGCGAGGCCATGTAGGGGTGCTGCGGGTACCGCATGCCCGACGCCGCCAGCGGGGGCACGGGTGCCGGCGTTGCCCTGGCGCGGGCGGCTGACCTGGGTGACGAGGCCGCGGCCCACACCCTGACGAGCCGGGACTTGACCCGTCGGGTTGAGCGGCTCCGCGGTGTGTGAGCTGTCGCTGTCCGGGGCGGTCCCGGACTGAGGTTGCTTCGGTTTGGCGGACATCGGAGATCTGGGCTCGTGCCCGGGGAGGGATGTCCATGATGGATGACATGCCGAAGAAGAAGCCGCGTCCGCGGCGGCAGTTCACGGCCGATTTCAAGGCCGAGATCGTCGAGTTGTGCCTGCGAGGTGACCGCTCGGTGCCCGAGGTCGTCAAGGACTTCGACCTGACCGAGACCGCGGTGCGGCTGTGGCTGGCCCAGGCCGACGAAAGCCACCAGCCCAAAGACCTGGAGAGGGACGAGCGGGCCGAGCTGGCGGAGCTGCGGCGGGAGAACCGCCGTCTGCGGGAAGACATCGAGATCCTCAAGCGGGCCACGGCTTTCTTCGCCAGGGGGACCCGGTGACGGTTGATCCGTTCATCGAGGCGGAGAAACAGGCAGGTCACAACGTCAAACGGGCGTGTGAGCTGATGAAGGTCTCCCGGTCCGCCTACTACGCCCGCCGAAGCCCCGCCACCAGGTCCCGGGCCGCCCGGGACGCCGAACTCAGCACCAGGATCACCGAAGTCCACCAGCAGTCCCGCGGCACCTACGGAGCCCCACGCGTCCATGCCGCACTCCTGCGCGAGGGCCATCCCTGCGGACGGCGCCGGGTCGCCCGCCTCATGCGGGCCGCCGGCCTGGCCGGCCGACACCGCAGGCACAAACAACGCACCACGATCCCCGACCAGCATGCGCAAACCCGCCCTGACCTGGTCCGACGCGACTTCCGGCCCGACCCCGCGGCTATCGACACCCGCTGGTGCGGAGACATCACCTACATCCCCACCGGCCAGGGCTGGCTCTACCTGGCCACCGTGATCGACATCGCCTCCCGCCGCGTCGTCGGCTGGGCCACATCCGACCACCTGGGCACCTCACTGGCCACAGACGCACTCAAGAACGCCTGCCACCACCGGCAGCCCCAGGGCACGGTGGTCTTCCACTCCGACCGCGGCAGCCAGTACACCAGCCACGCCTTCGCCGCCCTCGCAGCCACCCGCAACATCAGGCTCTCCGTCGGACGCACCGGCGTGTGCTGGGACAACGCCCTCGCCGAATCCTTCTTCAGCACCCTGAAAACCGAACTCGTCACCCGACACCGCTGGCACACCCACATCGCCGCCAGGACCGCGATCTTCGACTACATCGAAGGCTGGTACAACACCCGCCGGCTCCACAGCAGCCTCGGCTACCAAAGCCCAGCCCAGTACGAAACCATCACAGCCTGACCAACACATACAACCTGTCCGCCAAACAGGAACAACCTCAGACTGTATGAGGGGGGAAAAGTGGAGAAGACCTGGTTCGAAGTGGTGTTCCGCAGGAAGCTGCATCCGGTGTTGCGTCTGCTGGGAAACCTGGCGTGGGGGGCGTTTACGGTCATCACGACGCTCGTCGCTATCACCCAGTCCAACATTGCCTGGTGGTGGTGGTTTATCGTCCCGGCGGACATTTTGATGTTGATGGGCGTCTATAGGGGTGTGGTCGTGGCGTTGCGAGATCTTCGACGGCGCAGCGACGCTGCCGAGCCGGGTGGGACGAGTCGGGTTGGCTGACTGCCTTGGCAGCCCCAGGGCAGACGCGGCCCGGGTTTGGGCCGGATCGGGCAGCGTCATCGTCACCACGCCATGATCGGAGCTCAGCGCGCGAAGCCAAGGCCGGTTCTGTTCGGGGTCGGGTGGTTTGCGGGTGACGCTGGCCTGGCCGGCCGGCCTGCGAGGCACTGCTGCGGAGGGGCCGGCGGGTGGGGTGGTTCGTCACGGGGTTCCGTCCGCCGGTTTGGGGGAGGGGCGTGTGTGCCGCCGGTACGACTCCGGTGGTGTGGTCCCGGTGTCCTGGTGCACGGAGCACGGGGATGGGGTCGGTCCGGTGATGGAGTGGCATCTCGGCGGTGGGGTCCGCTGCACGGGGCTGGCGGAAGGCCGGGCCGCATCCTGCACCCCTGTGGCACGCCGGTAGGTGCAGTGGCGTTTCGGCGGTGAATCGGGCGCCCCGGGCGGGTGAACTGCTGCCTCGGGCGCTGTCGTGGGGGTGGGGGTGGCCGGTAGAACGGCCCGTATGATCATGATCGTGCGGGCCGCTACCGCGGTGACCGCTGCTCTCGCCCTGTCCCTGCCCGCCACCACCGTCCACGCCGCCGAGGCACCCGCACCCGCCGCACCTGCCGCGGCCGCTGTGGTGCCGCAGGTGCTTCCGATGGGGGTGGCGGTGTCCGCGCTGCCGCTCGCGGTGGAGGACCGTACCGGCTACCAGCGCACCAGCTTCCGGCACTGGAACGCCGGGGAGCAGCCTTCCGATGGCTGTAATACCCGTCAGGAAGTTCTCTTGGCGGAGGCGGTGGTTTACCCGGAGATCGGTCCGGGCTGCGTCCTGACGGGTGGGCTGTGGTCGTCGTACTACGACGGCGTACAGACTGGCGATGCACGCCAGTTCGACATCGACCACATGGTCCCGCTTGCGGAGGCGTGGGATTCGGGGGCGTCGGGGTGGACGGCGGGCCGGCGGGAGGCGTACGCGAACGACCAGGGCCAGGCTAGCTCCTTGGTGGCGGTCTCGGCTCGCTCGAACCGCAGCAAATCCGACCAGGATCCGGCTGAGTGGCTGCCGCCGTCCGCGGATGCCCTGTGCCGGTACGGGGCGGAGTGGACGGCGACGAAACTCCGGTGGGGTCTGGCGGTGGACGAGTTGGAGCGGGACCGGCTGCTGGACATCGCGGCGGGCTGCGGTGGCACGGAGGTGGAGTTCACCCCGGCTCCGTAGCGGTCTGCAGCACGGCCAGGGGGGAAGCAGCCCCCTGGCCCCGGGTGTGCCCACGCGGCCAAATGTCGGATGGCGCGGGTCGTGGATGTTTGTGTTCGGCGGTTCTGTCCGCGAGCTGGTGCGTGGCATGTCAAAAGGTGCACCCGCGCGGCGGCCGGGCACTTGCCTGATGGTTCAAGAAGGAGTGTCTGGTGTCTGTGCTGATGTCTCGTGTCGTGCTGGCCGTGATGGCTGCGGCTGTGGCCTGTGTGCCGGTCTTGGTGTTCACGCCGGCGGTGGAGGCTGCTGGGCCCGGCCCCGACGGCGGCGGCGATCTGCTGGTCTTCTCAAATGATGCGTACACCAAGCATTTTGGCGAGCAGTTGGCGCGGGCGGCCGGTGTGGAGGTTCCGCAGGAGCCTCTGGCGCGGGTCGCAGGGGTGCGGGACCCGCAGCAGCCCTGGCACAAGGTGAACTGGTCGGTGCGGGACTGGGACGGCAACGACATCCCGACCCGACACGGGACCGATGACTTCGGCTGGCTTCATGCCTCCTCGAAGCACAACATGTACAGCGCCAAGGCGATCAATGCTCCGTACGACGGGACGGCCGACAAGGTCACCGGCACCCGGGTGGAGTACTGGGGTGTCGTCGCCACCAATCAGGGTCAGGTCCGCATGCGTACCGTCTCCGTTGCCGAGCGCGGTACACGGGGTCCGGCGGGTAAGCCCACCCCGGATGGGCGCCCGATCGGCACCATGACCGCGTACTGCCTGGGCCAGACGGTCTGTCCCGACTGGGTCAACGATCTGTGATCGCCAGATCGGCGGGATACCGGAAGGGGAAGGGTGTAGGGAATGGATGAGCACTTCACCGATGCTCTGCTGATGTTGCGCAGGTTCATCGGGGTACCCCTTCCGGGCACGGACTGGCGTATCCGTGCCATGGTTCGCCCGGGCGCGGACCGAATCCGGGTGCGCCTGGCCGGCACGGGGGACCAGGCCGTTGCCGTGGACCTGCCCACCCGGTACGGCCGTGAGCACGGAACCTGGTGGTACGTCGGAGCCCTTCGCCACACCGCTGTCTGGCTCACCGGGCAGACGATCCCTTCCAGCCCGGCAGGTGGATTCCCGCATGTGGACGTGGCGGATCTCGTCGGCACTGTCGTTCCCGAGGGCACCGAGGTCACCCTGGACGACGGCATCGACTACCTGATCGCCGACCTCGCCGGCGATCCGCTGTGGCAGAACGCCCTGCCCTCGGTGGACGCCGAGCTGTACGTCCTGGCGGGCTTCGACCACCACCGTCCCGACACCGTCCGCGTCTACCTCGCCCACGAGGACCGGATCATCGGCGTTGACCTGGCCGTGCGCTACGACACGGGAGCACCTCGCACCGTCGGCTGGTGGGCTTCGACCAAACTCATTGCCCTCCTGCGGCCTGAGGAACCTACGACCCTGGCCGCACATCGTGTTCCCGATGCCCGGGATCCGCTGTGCGAAGCCGTCTACGACCTCACCAACTGGGCCTGATCCGTCCTCTCGCCGCAGTGACTGCGAGGCCAGGTGAAGGGCCGCCACCCGCGGGGTGGCGGCCCTCACTTCGTGGGACGGGGCGGCAACGCCGGACACAGGGCACTCACTGCGGCAAAGGCGGGCGCTCTGGTCCGGGGACACGGTCTGGGCCGGCCGGTCTGCAGCCGGGGGGGAGTGTTATGCCAAGTGTGGGGGTGTGGTGTTGGCCAGGGTGTGGTGGGGGCGTCGGAGCAGGATGCGGTCGGGTTCGGTGTGTCCTTGCCAGGTGCGGCTCTGGGGGGAAGCGAACTCGGTGGAGGTGGTTGTGTAGGTGTAGGCGGGGAGCTCCAGGGCCGGTTCGTCGGTGGGGTGGGGGTGCTCGCGGGCGGCTTCGAAGAGGTGGATGGAGCCGGTGTTCCCGTCGGCGGCGAGGTGGGGTCCGGTGTGGGGGCAGGCGACCAGGTGCCGGATTTCGTCGGGGGAGTTCAGGGGCGTGGGGAAGGCGGCGCGCAGGCGTTGCAGGCCGGCTGGGGTGATGGCGCGGGTGGCGGGCTCGGCGGGTTGATTGCTGCCGGAGGAGCGCTGGGGGCCGGCGGGGGAGTGTGGGGGGTTGCCGGTGGGGGCGTTGCCGGAGAGGAGGAGGGCCAGGAGGACGGGGACGGCTTTGCGGGCCAGGGCCTGGGTGGCTTCTTCGAGGCGGTGTGAGGTGGCCAGGGGCATGGACAGGGCAAGGGTGCCGTAGTCGCCGGTGATGCTGGTGGGGATGGCGCCGCATTCGATTTTGGTGGCGTACTCGCGGTGGTCGTAGACGGGCTGGTTGGGGGCGAGGCGGTCCAGGGTGGCGATGAGCTTGCGGGGGTCGGTGATGGTGCGTCCGGTCAGGCGGGCGGTGCGGTGCCGGGAGAGGTGGTCGGCGCGCATGTCGGGCGGGAGCTGGGCCAGGAGGCATTTGCCGACGGCGCTGGCGTGGGCGGCGGCCTTGAAGTCGACCCATTCATGGACGCGGGGGGTGATCGGTCCGTCGGCCATCTGCGTGATGTGGACCTCGCCGTCGAGGTAGCGGGCGAAGTAGACCGCGGCGCCGACGGTGTCCCGGGCCAGCGCGAGGGTGTGTTCGAGCTGGAGTCCGACTCCGCCGGGAGAGGCCAGGCGGTCCAGTGCCGGGCCGGGGGCGTGGATGCCGGCGGCGACGGCGGTGGCGAACTCCTCCTCGACCAGCATCGCCAGCAGCGGGCCGAGCTCCTTGGCCGCCAGGCCGGTTGCCCGTTCGACACGCCGGATCTCGACGCCCACGGGGTGCTGCTGGAGGAAGGCGACCACGCGGTGGGCGGTCTGGGCCTGGCGGAGAAGGGCGTTGTCTGCCCCGCCCAGGGCGACGGCCTGTTGGGCGGCGGCGGCCACCGACGGCGCGCGAAGACTCAGCGCGGACCACGACAGGGGCTGGAGAATCTCGGCCGGAGGCTCGGCGATGGGCAGTTCCGCAGTCCGTGCACGCGGTCGGCCCCCCACTCCTGGTGCGGGTGGCCCGAGGAGCAGCTTGGTCGAGGGGGAGAGCCTCACTTCCCCCATCCCGCGCAGTTCGGCCTCCGCCAGCAGCCGGTGGGCCACCGGCAGCGGCACCGCGAACCGCTCCGGCCCCTCGAGCATGAACTGGTGCTCGGCCCGGGCCCGCGGGCGGTTCTGCCCCCCGGGGATCGGTGACCGCACCGCCGGATACAGGGCCCCGTACAACTGCCGGAAGGTCCGTACGTGGGTGACTCCCTGAACGGTCAGCCTGCAGGCTGCGACATCCCGGAACATTCCGGTGCGGACCAGGGAGAGGGGCAGGCTCGCGGCGGTGTCCGGTCCGGCGAGCAGGGCGGCGGGAACCCAGGGCCCGCCCTCGCGCGCATCAAGGTCGTACAGGTCGACCAGCGCCTGCCACACATCCGAGGGCTGCCCCATCCGGTGGAAGCCCTCCAGCCGGCGGGGGATCAGCTCCACCTCCCGGTTGAAGTGCCGGCTGTGCTCGGCGATCGTGCCCGCGGCCCGCGCCCTGCGCACCGCATCGGTGTCGTACTCGGCCACGGCCTTCTCCCGCATGATCAGGATCTCCCGCTGACGCAGCTCCGCCAGCAGGTGCGAGATCACCGGAAGCACCCGGTGCGCCGTGCGCCCGTACAGCCTGGCCAGCTCGACGACGTACTCGTCCCTCGTGTCCGGCGGCTGCCAGGCAGCATCCCGCTCGACATATTTCTCCCGCAGTGCCCGCAGCAGGCCGATGACAGCCTCCTGCCGCTCGGCCACGGCCGGAATGCGGTCGATCGCCCGGTCCAGAACCCGAAGTTCCACCCCGAACCGATCGGCGACGTGATCGAGGAAGGCCGCCCGCCGGGCCGGCACGATCCCGTGCTGCTCGAACCTGCGGTACGCCTTGGCCGAAATCGCCAGCCGCTCCGCTGCCTGCGCTGCGGTCAGCGCGGCGGCCCGCCGTAAGTCGGCCACCTGCCACACCTTGCGGTTCTTGGTCCGCATCAGCCGAGCGGGCTCGACGTTCAGCGCGGCCGCAAGCCTGGCGACCCGCCGCGGATCGGGCACCGTCTGCCCGTTCTCGTAGGCCACGATTTGCGCCTTGGAGGCGCCCGCCCGCCTGGCGAGGTCGGAGGCGGTCAGCCCCTGCTTCCCGCCCGGCCCGGGGTAGGTCCACCGCAGCTCCTGTAGAGCCCGTGGATCGAAGTCGGCAAGTCCCCGCGCCATCGCTCGTCTCCCTTCAGATACGGCTGGTCCATTTCAGTGACCCTGCCGCAGCTGTCCAGAGTGAACCGGCCCCCGTTTAAGCCTGTGTTCACCTGCGCCGATGTAGAATTAGAGGCCGTGTCGCTGGCTGCGGGAACCAGAATGCGCGAACTTGGTGACCGCTGAGTCCCGTGTGATATGCAGGTCAGCAACGCGGCTGCGGCCGCGTCAGCGAGCCGGACACACACGAAATGCCCCACACCCCCATGTGGTGTTCATCCTTCGAGGGTGCGGGGCGGGTGCGGTGAAGCCGCGGCTTGGAAGAGGCCCCCTGTTGCTGCAGGGGGCTTCGCCGTTTAGACGAGGTGCTCGAACAGCCGGCGGAGCGCGAGCCACAGGGCCCGCAGTGCCAGCCAGCCGAGAACCATCCGGGCGATCTTCTTAAACCGCTTCTTCCCGCCCTCGTTGGGCGGGCTGTTCTCCATCGCGTGCCTCCGTTCCGGGGTACGGGCGACCCCGCCGTCGAGGCAGGCCGTACCGTGGGGTCGGTGGCGACTCAGATGCTACCGGTTTCCAGGTAGACCACAGTGCCCATCCACAACGTCTGGCCAGGCAACTCCTCACTGTGCCAGCTGTTTGATGTGTCGTCAGATCGTGCATGCGTCCGACGCTCAGGCCGCTGACGTGCAGATCCACGCGCCCTCCGGTGCCGCCGGAGCGCACCCCCGCGCATACGGGGCCCTACCTATTCCCCACCGTAAAATCCGTAAACGTCGACAACCTGTTGCGTAGGCACATGCCAGGCATCTATGCAGTCCACTGTCGTGCCGAATCCTCGACCGGAGATCTCATGTTCGGCTGCTGTTCACTTCAGCCGCCGGGGCCACGCACGATCTTGGCCGTAGCTCAGGATCGCCAGGAGGGTTCAGGAGCATGGGCAGGGTGCTGCCTGAGGTGAGGCGGAGCGCCTGTGCGGCCGGTCCGCACGTGTGGGCGCGCTCGGCACCGCGACTTCCCGGAGCCGGCGGGCGGTACGGAGGTGCATGCGGGGCTCGACCGGGGCGCGGTGGCCCCCTGGCTTTGTCCACGAGAACGGGCTCTGGCACAACTTCTTCCGCGGAGGGCCGGAGTTCTTGGCTTCCCCCCCGGACCCCCGGGTGTCGATGCCGTTGCCAGTCAGACCTGGCTCCGGCCCGCTCGGCGTATCGACGCTGCTGGACCATGGGTGCGGACGGGGAGCGGACGTGGCGCACTACCGTTCCGCGGGGCTGGACGCGGACGGCTACGACCCTTATGCGGACGCGGGGGGTACGACCTGGTGACCCAGGCGTTCGTCTTGAACGTGCTGCCCAACCCCTGGGAACGCGTTCGTGCCCTCAAGGACGCCGCATCGTTCGTACGGCCTGGCGGGCACCTGCTGGTGGTGACTCGCTCACCCGAGGAGATCACGAAGGCCGCGGCCGCCGGGGGCTGGGCACGGCACCATGACGGCTTCTGGTCTAGCGAGGGCAAGGGGACCTTCCAGCGCGGCATCAGCGCCGAGGAGGCAGTGCTGCTTGGCGGGCACGCGGGGCTTGCGCCCGTGGGGAGTTCGGCGCCGCGGCTCTCGCTGCCCGGGGTGAGTCATGTGCTGCTCGGCAGGGTGGCGGGCTAGATGCCGGTCTGGGCCCGGCGGCCGCTCGATCAGCGGTTGCCGGTCCAGACGATGCGGTCGGCGAAGCCTCCGCGCCGGTCGGCCTTGTCCTGGCGGATCTTCTCCAGCTGCTGTTGGTCGATGCCGTAGTCGGCGGCCAGGGCGTAGATGACCTCCATGACGTCGGCGAGCTCGTCCGGGGCCGTGGTGGCGTCCGCCTCCTGGACCTCGAGGACCTCTTCGGACAGCTTCGCGTGGAGCCGACCCGGTACTCCGCCGGCTCCGCCACGTAGACCTGGGGCTCGAGTCCGTCTTCGCGGATGATCTGCGGAATTCGGTCCCGGACCAGCTTGCCTTCGAGCAGCACGTTCTCTCCCGCACCCGTTCGCCTGTGGCGGGCTGCGAGCCCACCGTCGTGTTGTTGGAGCCTAGGGACGGCGCCTCGTGCGCCGCCGTGAAAACCAGAAGTCCCACCCGATGCAGTCACTCGGGCGCTCACTCGCCGACGGCAGTGGTTGCCTGCCTCAGCGTGCCTTCGGCCCAGAGCTCCGTGCCCGTTGCGACCATCAAGTCGAAGTGGTCGATGCGCTCCGGTACGCGCTGAAGGTAGGTGAGTGCTCCGCTCGGGCCTTGGCGCTTTCGCACGGCTGCCCAGCCGCACATCTTCTCGAGGTACCACGCGACGTTCACGTCGCGGACCGAGCACCTGATCCACGTTGGCGGCTGGTCCTGGCGTGCGGCGTAGTTGCCGGCCCACAGCGTGATCAGCCGCCCGAGGCGCCTGTGTTCCGGGTGGGTATGGACCAGGCGGAGCACCCAGCTGGGCTCGGCGCGTTCCTCGTGGGTCCAGGCGTCGTCAGGGTTGCCGTGCTGCAGTGCGAGGGCCGCGACGAGGTGCTCGTCCTCCCACATGCCGACGAGCTGGGTGTCCGGGGCGGCGGCAGACAGGAGGCGGATGAGGATGCGGCCATCGTCCTAGGTGGGCCGGCCTTCTCTCTCGTCGTGGTCCTGGCGGTCGCGGATGAGCTGGGAGACGGGCTCCCGGTCCTCGTTGGAGAGCTGCTGCATCAGGTACATGGTGGTCGTCTTCTTCTACGTGTAGGGCTTGATGGCGACGCCGGCGTAGGCGGCGGCGTGGAAGTCGGGGGCTTTGGATTCGTGGTGGCCGGGCTGGTGTCGGGCAGTGGGGACGACGCGCACGGGACCGCCGTAGAGGTCCACCCAGTCGCCGAGCAGGTCCGTGGTGAAGCGGCGGCCGCGGGGCCGGAAGGTGAGACCGGCCTCGGCGTACACCCCGGTGAGCCGCTGGATCCAGGTGGGAGTCATCTCGGCGGTGGCGTGCGCGAAGGACAGGGCGCTGCCAGGCGGCAGCCAGCCGCGCAGGTAGGCAACGCTGCTGATTACGGCGTCGTCGTCCGGGATCCACGGGTAGACGTCGTGGGCAAGGACGGCAACAGGGCGGTCGCGGGTCACCGCGGCGGTCCGCTCAAGCTGGTCGAGGAGCTCGACCAGGTCCGTGATGTCTGCGAGAAGGGTTCGCGCTCGGGTCTGGCTGGCGGTGGCGGCGATCTCGGTGTGCCGGGTGTTGACGACGTCCGGGTCGTTGTCGACGTAGGTGACGGAGGCGGCGCGCCAGTGCCGTTGCACGACTTCGTGGGTGTTCTGGGACAGGAGCGGATCGGCGGCGCCGTGCTGGCCGTTCGCCGGGTACCCGCATCCGAGGTCCAGGATCTGGGTGATTCCTCGTCTGGCGAGGGCGTCGGTGATGAGCAGGTGGTGCTCGCGGTTGATCCTCGCGGCCGCGGGTTGGCGCGGGAAGACATTCCTGACGGCGCGCGCGACGTCCTGGTCGGCGTCGTGGGTGGGTCGTGACCCGAGCCAGACAGCGGACAGCCTGGAGGAGCTGGTTGTGGGAACCGGTGGCGCCATGGGCGGGCGTTCATCGGCAAGGTTCACGGCGTCGTCCTCTCACTGGTGCGGGCGGATTGGGGGCCGGCCGCCCTGGAGGGGTGGGGCGGCCGGGGCACGCGGCTGCGCGGCTGGCAGCGGTTCCTTCCTTCCTCTGGGGGGCCCCGGAGCATGCGCGTCGCCACGGCGGGCTCGACGAGGGGGAGGAAGGGCCCCGTCTCTCGGATTGCCCCAGGTCGTGGGTCCTGGGACAACCGGTCTATGAGGGTCTGGGCGGCGGGCCGTTGCGTTGGGATGTTCGGTTACGGGCAGCTGGTGCAGGCGGAGGCGCACGTGGAGCCGCAGTTGTCGCCCGTAAGCTGGATGAGCTGGTCCGCGGCGACGCCGCCCTCCACGATGGTGATGTCCAGGTCGAAGCTGGCGTCGTCCATGGCCGGCGCCGTCGGTGCGGTCGTCTGTTCCGTCTGAACCGTCATTGGTTCCCCTCCGTGGGATGGTGGATGGATGGTGCGATGTCCCGGGGCCGGCCGGCCCCGGAGTCTCAGGCCCAGGTCACGGTCACGTGGCCGTGGCGCTTGCGCGCCGTGCCCGGGGGCAGCGGGGACGGGGCGGCACCCGGTAGGTACCGGATCGTCGCGGCCCCCCGCCGCTGGTGATCCTTTGCCCACCTGCGCAGCAGCTCCGTGTACTGCTCGGCGAGCGCTTCAGCCTGCGGCCCGTGGGCGATGACGCCACTCTCGTACCCGGCCGTGCCGGTGTCCGGATTGGGGCGACGGGTGCGGTAAGCGATGCTGTCCTCGCTGACCAGGGCGACAACGCCCAGCTTCGCGGAGGGCTCCACGAGACCGCTGTCGATCACGTCCTGGCTCGCGTGCAGGCGGGCGGGGCTCGGCAGGTTCAGGGTCATGAACCAGTCCAGCTCGTCGGGCAGGTCGTAGGCCGCCCCGGACCACTTCTCCAGCCGGTCGCCGGCCAAGGCCCGGCCCAGAGCCTTCGCGTTGAGCGGGACCTGCTCGTTGTCGGTCTGGAGGGCCACGCCCTCCCGAAGCATGACCTTGCGGTCCGGAGCGGCTCCCTCGCCCTGCATCGGCACAAAGGAAGCCAGGCGGTACGAGCGGCTGACCAAGCCGTCGCCGTCGCGCTCGAAGGCCACCGACCTGGTCGTCCCGCACACCGTCAGCGGGGTGACCAGCCTGCCCTTCTCGCCGAGGGCACCGATCCACGACGGGGGGATGTCCCACGTCGTCACCGTCGCCACGATCCGGTCGAACGTTCCGAGGTCGGCCAGGGCGGTCTCGGCGTCGGCCGCCATCGTCTTGACCTGGTCGTATCCGGTGTCGTCCAGGTACTGGCGTGCCCGGTCGATGACGTCGCGGTCGATGTCGAGGGTGATGACCTCACCATCAGCTCCGACGAGTTCCTGGATGACCGCGGCGTTGTAGCCGCCCGAGCCGATCTCCAGCACCCTCATGCCGGGCTCGATTCCGGCCTGCTCCAGCATCACCGCCTGGAGGTGCGGCGCGGAGATGACGCTGAGAGGGAGCCCGTTGGCGTCCTTCTTCACAGGCAGAACGCTGTGGAGGTCGTATGCCTGTTCCATGGTCGTGTCGGGCCCGAACCGGTGCCTGGGCACGGCGGTGAAGGCTGCCGCGACGGCCTCGGAGACGATCGCGTCCTGCTCATGCAGGGCGCGGACCATGTCGGCACGCAGAGCCTCGGGGGTAGCCGTCTCAAGATGGGTCATCCGATTTCCCGTCGTTGTCGTTGTTGAGCGGGTGGAGGGCTCGAAGGCCGGTTCGGAGCGCGGCAACGAGCTCGGGTCCGTACTGCGGGTCCTCCCAGGGAAACGGCGGAAGGCCCGCGGAGGGGTCTCTCAGCAAGGGGCGCATCGTCTGCGCATCACCGTGCCCGAATCCCGCGGCGCCTTCGACGAGATAGCGCACATACGCGTCGGCATTGGCGGCGCCGCCGTACGCCTTGGGGCCTTGGCGGTAGACGACGATGGCGAACCGGAACCAGCCCCCAGGGTGATCCGCTTGCACGGCCGCCCACAGCCAGTTCTCGGCCAACTCCAGGTCCCTTCGCGCGAGTGCCTCGGACCCCAGGCGGTAGCAGGAGTTCGCGTGCTGCCGAAGTTTCAGTGTCACGTCATCTTGCGGCGGGCCCTCGCCCCAGTCGCAGCCCGGCCGGTCCCAGAAGTCGCCGTTCGACACGGCTCGGGTCGTCATCGGATCTCGGCACGGAAGTCCGGGCCGGGCGGCGGCGCGATCCTCATCGAGCACCTGCGCAACCGCTTGGTGCCGGCACGACGGTCTGCGGGAGACCCGCGGGCCGGTGGGGCTCGATTACCTGGCCGTCGGGCAGCAGCTCACCGGTGTCCTCGAAGTGCAGCACACCGTTGCACAGCAGGCTCCACCCTTGTTCGGGACGGCTGCTGACGGTGCGGGCGGCCTCGCGGTCGTTGGCTTCCGCCAGCGGGCACGGGGGTTGGTGTTGACACATGGTGGTCCTCTGGGGTGGGAGCGGGATGGCCGGTGACGCGGAGCCGGGTGGCAGATGGAACAGGGCGCCGAGCGGCAGGATGACCCTTGTCGGGCATGCCGGTGGTCTTTCCAGCCGTGTGGTGGAGTCCCGGCTCCGGCCCGGAGGCGCAGTCACCGGGCCTGAGCCAAACGATCTACAGCGCGCACCCGGACATCAGCCGGGCCTCGCGAAGCCCCAGCTGCCAGGACTCCACCGAGCTGAAGCGCGCCTCCAGCCTCCGCAGGGCTCTGGCCGGCACCGCCTGGAATGAGGGCGGCAGGTCGATCCCGGTCCGCCGTACGTCTGTCAGCACATACAGCCGGCCCGTCGCCCCGAGGATCTCGCCGACGAGCTCGCCGAACCCATGCAGGTCAAAGCACCCCAGAGCGAAGCGGCACGTCACCAAGTCGACAGGCTTGTGCAACAGGCCCATCGGCAGGGGTCCGGCGTCGATGTCCCACACTTCGAAGTGGGGCTGCCTGGCCAGTGACCGTTTCACCTGCGCCCGCTTCACCGTTCCCGGGGCCCAGTCGTAGCCGACGACGTCACAGCCGAGAGTGGCGAGCTCGCGCGTCCAGTGCCCGTTCCCGCACCCCAGGTCCACGACCCGGGCTCCGGGCTTGAGCGGGACACGCTGCCGGAACTGGTCCAGCTCGAACGGGGATAGCTTCCGGCCCTGCTCGGCCCGGTTGTACTTGTCCCAGTCGGCGGCGGTCTTCAGCCGGTTCACCGATCCTCCCCAGGCCGGAAGAACTGCACCAGCTGCACGCGCCCCCGCACGCGCGCAGTTGGCAGGACCGCGGGCTCGAACAGGTCAAGTCCGTCCGCGCTGGGCGGCCACGCCAGCCGTAATGTTCCGCCCGGAGCCCGCCTGGGCAGCGCTACCGGTGCGGGTCGGACATGAGCGCCAGCGGAATCACCATCCCGCACGCGATCATGACGATCAGCACCTGAAAGGCCACCTGTCTCCATCCCCACCCTCTCCGATCCATCCAGGCCGCTAACCGGCCAAGAGCGGCCTTCACAGCCAGCCCAGGTCGTACATCTTCAGGAACACCTGCGTCAGCACCAGCGAGTACATGACCCACCGGTCCCCCTCGCTCCAGCTGCTACGGATCTCGTCATCCATCACACACACCTCCCCCCACTGGTTACGGGCGCCGGCCCAGCCGCGACCAGGACGACGGCGCCTGATACGCCACCCGGGCCCGGCCCGTCAGGATCCGGTCTTCGGCCATGAACGGGTTCCCGCTGCTCTCCAGGCTCACCGCGACCAGCACCCGGCCGGTGTGAACAGTCAGCACCTCCCACACCGCGCTTGGGACGCCCAGGGCTACGGTCTCCGACGGGTGCCCGAAATCGAGGCACCAGATCCCGCTGATGCAGTAGATCGGGCGGGCCATCTTCGGGAAGCCGATCCCCCAGCACAGGCCCAGGCCGGACGCGATCGACACCAGCCGGCGGTTCACGCCGTGGTTCTTCGGGTGCGACTCGCGGTGCCACAGCATCACCAGCGGCCCGTACTGCTGGTCAAAGCCGCGGTGCACCAGCAGCTCGTTGAGGAACTCTGGCTCGACCGATGCCGGCTTCGGCTCGACAATCCCGGTCACCGGCCAGTCTCCGGCAGGGCGAGCGCCACAAACCACCTGTGGGCCTCCATGTCCCTGAGGAACCGCTCGTACTCGGCGAAGTGCGGGCTGATGTGCTCGTACGTCGGCGCGAGCAGTCCGTCCGCGAAGCCTGAGCGCAGCATCTTCCGCGCGGCGCTCAGGCCCGGCCGGTACTCCAGGAGGGCTGGTCCCGCCGAGTCCACGAACGTCTCGTCCCGCACGAGCCAGTGCCGGGACTGGGCGACCAGTTCCAGGGCCTCGAACTGCGCGGCAGCCTCGCGCTCCGGAGCCTGGACGTAACGGACAACCTTCAGCATGCGGCCGTTGCGTCGAGCCCGGTCGTTGGCAGCCCGTACGCCGTCCGTGCGAACCGCGAGGAGCCGGGCCAACGGATCGCTGCGCTGCGCTGGCTGTCCGGAACGTCTGAGCCAGGCGCTCCGGGCCTCGTGGTCCATCCAGTCATCCGGTTGCAGCTCGGTCGAGGCGGTCACGGCGTCCTCCTCAGCAGGCATGGTGGTGGAAGCCGCCCCGGGAACCGGGTGTGTACGGCAGTCGGACACCGGCTGCCCGGGGTGGCTCGACTACCCTGCTCTGAAAGAGAGTTGATGTGCAATCAGAAGCTCCAGAGCAATTGCTCGTAGAAGTGAATTGGTATATGCATTAGGCGAACCGACGCCCGCAGGGGGCGTACCGGGAGCCGGCGGCAGCGCACCGCGGGTCGCACAGCGCGAACCGGAGCTGCGACCATCAGGGCCGAGGCTCACACGGTCCGAACCGGAGAGGAGGCAAGGCGTATGGCGGCAAACGTGCGAGCCACGTTCCTCAGGATCACCCTTGGAGCGGAACTCACCCGTCTACGTGAGCAAGCCGGATTGACGGGCGACCAAGCAGCAAGGAAGGTGGGCTGCGCACCATCGGCCATCAGCCGGGTCGAGAGCGGCACCAGCGGCTTTCAGCGCATAGAGCAGTTCGCCAAGCTCCTCGACGCCTACGAGGTGAGTCGGCAAGACATGGCAGTACTCACCGACTGGTACAAAAACGCGAAGCAGGAGGACTGGTGGACGCCGAAGGCGTCCGTCTTGCCATCGGGCTTGAGTACGTATCTGGCTTTCGAGTCCGGCGCAAAGATCGCCCGTGCTTGGACCCCGATGGTCGTCAACGGCCTCTTGCAGACTGAGAGCTACGCCAACGCGCTGATCGAGACCGCGCGGATCGCGGATGATCGCACAGAGGAGTTCGTAGAGAACGCTGTTGTCGTCCGAATGAACCGAAAGAAGCGGATCACCGACGAGGGCATGGAGCTTCTCTGCATCATGGATCAGTCCGCGCTAACCAACATGGTCGGCGGCCCGGAGATCATGCGGGAGCAGTTCGAAGAGATCAAGCGCCTGGCCGCACTGCCGAACGTAGCGGTGCGCATCATCCCCACCTGTGCGCCGGCATACCGAGTCTTCGGCGACTTTCTGCTGCTCGACTTCGATCGGAAGGAACTACCGGGCCCGGTCGTCGCCAGCCCGTCGGTGGGCGGCGAGACCCGCGTTCTGTCCAAGGAGCGCCCCGTCAAGCAGTTCATCCGGCGATTCGAGCATTTGGCGCAGAGCGCCCTGCCCGTACACGAGACCCCCACGTTCCTTGATCAACTAGCGCGAGAGGTAAAAGCATCATGACCAGCACCAACTCCGTCCGTCCAAACGGCCAGTGGTTCAAGTCCTCGTACAGCGGTGGCGTCAACGACAACTGTCTGGAGGCGTGCTCCCAGCCGGGCACGGTCCTCGTTCGGGACTCCAAGCGCAATGCGGAGCCTGGCGCGCCGACCCTGGGCTTCACCTCAGCGGCATGGTCCATGTTCGCCAGCTTCGCTGGTGAAAGCCGCTGAACCAGCGCGGGCGTCCTCCTCGCCCTAACCGAGGAGGGCACCCGCTTTGATCAGCTTGCCGTACCGCTACGACAGAAGTCACCTCCACGGCCAGCTGGGGCTGGATGGCGCAGTGCCGCCGGTGGATCGGGCCTCTGCTACCGCGGCATGAGCAGGTCCGCCGTACAGCGGTACCTCAGCGAGAGGGTCCCGGCTGCCCATGCCGAGGGGGTTGTCGTAGTGGGTGTCTGGGGTGGTCGAGCCGCGCTTCCACCGGCCGGCGAGGTTGCGCTCGGCCAGGGGGACGCCCGCGGCCTTCATGTCGGTGTTGGCGCCGCGGCGGAAGGAGTGGCTGGTGACCTTCCTGCCGTCGATGTAGGGCACGCCGGCCCGCTCGGCGAGTACCTGGATGCGCTCGTTGATGGAGCCGGGCCGCATCCGGTTCCCGCAGGCCCGGTCTGGAGGGTAGCGGCGCAGCCGGCCGGTGGAGGCGAGACCGGGGAAGAGGGGCTCGCGGGGGCCGTCGGCACCGAGGTCACGCAGGACAGCGAGCCAGGCGCGGGCCCGGCGGACCTGCTGGAGGTCGGACCGGTCCGCGATCGGGCGCGTGGCGCTGACGCCGGCCTCGTCGGTCTTGGAGGCGCGGCCGTGGTCACGCGGACCTCGTTGTCGCGCACGTGCAGGTGCATGACCAGCATGTCGGCGAGTTCCATCTCACGGTGGAGGTTGCTGTAGGCCAGGGCCACCAGCAGCGCGTCCCGCTTGCCGACGGTGGAGGTCTCATCGATCGCGGCGATGATGCGCAGGGTGTGCCCGATGGTGGCGGTGCGCGGTCGACTTCGCCGCCGGCCTTCGCCCAGTACCGCCGCCACACGCGCAGGTGGTCCTGAACGTGGCTGCGGTCGGGCCGCTCTCCCTTGGGCTGGGCGTTCCAGACGCGCGACATGTACTTGTCGACGGTGTCCGGCTTGAACTCGCCATTCCGGCCGCGCCGGATGAGGTGCAGCCCGTACGCCGTGAAGGTTGCGGTGGTGCAGGGCGACGGCAGCCGGGGAGGGGACTGCGCCGCGCACCAAGCGGCGAAGGCACGCAGGGTGGGCTCGCGGTTGATCCGCGTGTTCTCCGCGCCGCGGGGGCGGCCCAGGTCGGCGACGTCCTCCGGCGAGAGCCGGAAGCCGGCGTCGGTTCAGCCCGGGGCGGCCTGCGCCGGGTCGGCGAGCGGCGGCAGCTCGCCGGGGCCGAGCAAGGCGTGCTGGGTAGCCAAATACCGGCGCCCGGCCGCAGCGGTCTCGTCAGCATCATCGGGCACGAGCTCGGCGTCGATGAGGTCCAGCTCCGCGCCCGCCGGGGCCGGGCCGGCCGACCCATGCGGGTCGGCCGGTCGCTTCGGTAGCTGCTCAAGCACCTGTGCGCTCCGCGGTGGCAGCCGATGCGGCGTCTCGCTCGACGGCCGCAGTCAGCGACAGTGATGAGGATCTCTGGAAATCGGCTGTGCCGGATATTTCGTGAAGGCCAGTTCCAAACATCCGTCATGCCCTGCAATGTCCCTTCATCAGCATGGTGTTGAGGGGCTGGTCGTCGACGCGGTGGGCGTAGTTGGGGATGCGGTACGGATTGATCTGCACGCTCGGCAGCCGACGGTGGCATGTCCCTCGTGCGGTGTAACCGCCTCACGCGTGCACAGCACGTACATGAGGCGCCTGGCCGACCGTCCGCTGGGCGGTCGGCGGGTGCTGCTGTGTCTGCGGGTCCGCCGGTTCTTCTGCGACAACGGCCTGTGCATCCGCCGGACCATGGCGGAACAGGTGCCGAGCTTGACTGCGCGGTACCGGCGCCGGACGACGGCCCTGGCCCGGATGGTGCAGGCGATTGGGCTGGCTGTCGGCGGCCGGGCCGGTGCCCGGCTCGCCGGCTACCTGCCAGTGCGGACGAGCCGGGACGTGATTCTCGGGGAACTCCGGCGACTTCCGGACCCAGCGTCCGCCCAGGTCAAGGTGCTGCGGATTGACGAGTTCGCGTTCCGCAAGGGCGCCACCTACGGCACCGTCCTCATCGACGTCGAAACACGCCGGCCCATCGACCTCCTGCCCGACCGCACCGCGGACACCGTCATCTCCTGGCTCGCCGACCACCCCGAGATCGAGGTCATCTGTCGGGACCGGTCAAGCACCTTCAGCCAGGCCGCCGCCCGCGCCGCACCCGACGCGATCCAGGTCGCAGACAGGTGGCACTTGCTCCATTCACTCGCCCGCGCAGTCGAACGGACCGCTCACCAGCATCGCGCCTGCCTGCGCAAAGACGCCGAGTTCGACGATCCGGACCAGCCCCTAGAGGTCTCAGACCCCGCGGCACTGGCAGCGTTGATGGGGCCACCGGAGGCCGCAGACCCGCCAGACAGCCAGCTCCTGGCCCGGGTCCGGCAGTGGCACACGGATATCCACCACCTACGCGACCGCGGCTGGACCATCAGCGCCATCGCACGCCGTCTCGGGCGGGACCGTAAAACAGTGCGCCACTACCTGACCACCGACCTCGACCAGATCCTCGTCCCCGCGCGCGAGCGCCGGCCCAACGGCCACATCAACCGCTTCAAGCCCTACCTGCAGCAACGCTTCCGCAGCGGCTCGACCAACGCCGCAGGCCTCTTCCGTGAGATTCGCGAACGTGGATACCGCGGCAGTCGCGTCGTCGTCACCAAGTACATCGCGACGCTCCGCGCCGGCACCGCCGCCCCCGAACCACCGCGGCCGATACCCAGCCCCCGCCGCATCACGACCTGGATCATGCGCCGCCCCGACAGTCTGACCGACAGCCAGCGCGAACAACTCGACCGAATCCTGGATGCCTGTCCCGACCTGGCCACCGCACGTGACCTCGCTCAAGAGTTCAGTGCCATCGCCCGCGAACGTCGAGGTCACGACCTCACCGGCTGGATGGCCCGCGCCCTCGACCAAGGTCCACAGCCGGTCCAGGGCTTCGCAGCCTTCCTCCAGAACGACTGGGACGCCGTTGTTAACGGCCTGACGCTCCAATGGAGCTCCGGCGCCGTCGAGGGGCAGGTCACACGCATCAAACTGATCAAACGCCGGTCATATGGCCGCGCTTCCTTCGCCCTCCTACGCACCCTCGTCCTTGCCCAACCACCTTGATCTTCAAAGCATCAGACGCGTCGCCCGCGCTTGGTCTTCGCGTGCACCCGGTTGCGAAGCTCGGCCTGGTAGAAGACGGCTTTGTCACCGCCAAGCCCGAAGGACTCACAGATGTCCGCCACCGATTCGGCGTCTTCCGCCGTACCCGTGAGCCCGATCTGGACAAGCCTCCAGAACCCCTCCTGCACGTGGTGCCTGCACCCCTCACCCAGACCCTCACTTCCCGCAGTCGGCCCGTAGTCACCGGAACCCGCAGCCACGAACCACAATGTCTGCAGCAGCACGTCTCGGGCCAGTGTGGAGAGGTCGCCCGCCAGCGCGGCCATGATCACGCCGACCGCCGGCGGAGTGCACTCGAAGATGATTGTGCTTTCCTCGACATGACCATCGAGGGTGTATCCGATCATGTCTTGGGGTGTCTCAGCAGTGATGATCGCCTCGATCAGGAGCGGCACATGCTCCGCAGAGTCACCGCAGCCGCACTTCAACGACGCCCAATCGACGCGTCGCAGTTCTGCGCGTACCAGTTCACCGACCACCACCGCGGCCCCCCTCAAGACATGCCGGGCCCCCGGGCCCGGCGCTAGCGATCAAGCATGGGCCAACCATCGGTCCCCTCGCCATCGCGTGCGTCACGAAATGTCCGCCACAGCCGATTTCAAAGAGCGTCATCAACAGCAGGGTCTCGCGTAGCACCCCGGCGCGGAACGCCCAGTCTGCGGAGCCGGCTGTGCCCGGGAGCGGGGCAGCAGCCGCGCCCAGGCCGTGCGCCTCCAGGGTGCGCGCGGCGATGTCCAGCGCCTGCCGCAGTGCGTGGTTGCCGCCGCCCCTGCTTCGATGCCTGCCGACGACCCGTTTACCGAAGCGTTCGCGGAAGCGGCCCGGACGAGTGCGGCCGCGGTGAAGCTGATACTCACCATCGCTGACGCCGTGCGCCAGGCCGCCGAGAAGTTCCGCCGGGGGCCGGGAGAGCGAACTGGCCGAGGGGGAGGAGCAGCTCGCTGCGGGCTGTTCGGCCGAGGCCCTGCGGCCGGCGCTTGGCCGCGGTGTGCTGGAGACTGATGACAGGTGCGGACTGGCCGCGGATGGCCGGGCAGCTGGTGCTGTTGCGGAAGGCCGGCGTGGACTTGGGCATGCCTGCTCCGATTGGTGGGCTCGATCACCGGATCTGTGCCGCCCTCAAGGCGCACTGGCTGGGCAGTGGCTAGCAGTGGGAGTGGGGTCGGGCTCTTGGGGTTGCCGGGTATAGGCGGCCAGTTCCGGGTGCTCTCGGGCCAGTTTCTTCCGTAGCTCTTGGATTTCCTCGGCCTCGGCCTGCTGCCGGGCGCGTCGCTGCGCACTTCTTGCTGCTTCGTGTTCGGCGTGTTCGGTGTAGGCGTCTTCGAGCATCGCGTTCCACCGGAGGGCTGCTTTGGCCCGTTTGGCTTGGGCTGCGTACTCCGCGTCCCTTGCGGCCCGGAGGTCGGCAGTGGCCTGGTGGATGGTTTCGGCCTCGGCCAGGTCGCGGCACTGCCGGCACCGTCCGTCCTGTGGCCGGGGACCGTGACCGGATGCGGTGCAGCCGTCGCCCTCGCAGTTCCACCACACAGGAGTTGGGCCGGCCTTTCCAGGGCTGGGCATCATGCCCTGCCGCCTGGTGGCAAGACGGTCCTTCCTGCGCTGTTCGCATTTCGGGCAGACGTCGTCGGGGCCGAGCTGGATGCGTGTGCCGTCCTCGCACATCGGATCCGGGCAGTCGGTGGAAGGGCGTACCAGGCCCACTGCCACCCCTACCGGGGACTTGATGCCCGGTCCGCCGTCGGACAGTGCTTCGCGGTAGCCGTGGGCCCACCATCGGCGTTCGACTCGGGCGACGAGCTGCTCGGCGGTCCGTCCGGCATCCAGTGCTGCGAGGATCGCGTCCAGCAGTACCGGTGGGCGGTACGTGGGCAGTAGTGCTGCCAGGGCATCGGGCCAGGCTGCGTCCACCGCGGACACTGCGGCGGCCTGCTCGCGCGACATCCGCACCTTTGGGCGTTTGCTGGCCTTTCCTGAGCGCGTGCCCCCGTTTACCTCGCCAGCGGCGCGGGACGTGGCGGAGCCGCCCGCGGCCTCGCGCATGCTACTACCTGTAGTAGCCCTGAGGGCGTCACCAGCGGCTCGCGCCGCAGGCGCTTGTGAGTCTTCTGTTGTCTTCTGACTGACTGTCTTCTTAATGACTCCTGTCTTCCCCGAGTCCCGGGTATCCGGGGACTCGGGGAAGACCTGGTTTATCGCCTCATCTTCGCAGGTCAGCCCCGACTCCTGGGATTGCGGGAGTCGGGGGACGGTGATGCTGGGTTTCGCGCGCGGCCTGCCTGCCAGTTTCGCCTGTCGTTTCGTGGCCGATGCCCTCGCTGTCGTCGTGGGCGCGATCAACTGGACTTGCCGGACGCCTGGCTCACGTTCGACCGATGCCAGCAGGGCCGCGACCTCGTCGTCGGTTGCCGGGGTGTCGTAGACCACCACTTCGGTGGACCACTGGTTGCCCTTCACCGACATGATGCGGATCTTGACCACGTAGCGGGCCGCCTGGAGCAGCCCCATGGATCCTGCAAGTCCGTCCCGGCCGTATCCGTACTTCCGGGCGATGTCGGCCAGCTGGATGTTCCACCCGTCCTGATGGCGGATCAAGACCGTGAGCAGTCCCAGGGCGGCTAAATCCAGGGCGGCAGCGTCGTCCACCGTATTGTTCGGGATCGCCGCGAAGCGCGGCGGCCGGCCGCTGCGCTTCCTCACAGGACCACCACCCCCCTGGGGGTGGACTCGCTTTGATGGCCGGGGCTGTGTGGTGCTCGGCGCTTGATTTGTCGTACGCTCATCGGCGAGCGCACCTCCTCGTTCTCACACGCGCAGGTGCTCTGTCCTTCCGGGCGGACCAGGCCCGGGGAGGATCTTCGAGCCCCGTCAACCGACGGGGCTCGTCGTATGTCTGGCAGGTCAGCGCCGTGTTCTACTCAACGGCGGCGACCTCACCGGTGGGCTACCCAGCACCACTCACTTGCCATCACGGCTGGATAAACGTGAGACCAGTGACTCACCAGTGACTGACGGCAAAGACGGGGGCTCCAGGCAGCCGCCCTGATTTACCTGCCGGGGGAGAGAGTCTCACCGGCGGGCCGAGCGAGTTGGGTTTGTCAGAGGCAGTCCGTCGTAGACCAGTTCCAAACGGTCAGCTGCCCCCACGATGCGCACCAGCTCCAGCGGCCGGCCGTGGGCGTCGCGGGTTACCCGCTCGACGAGGATGACGGGGACATGGCTTCCCATCCCGAGGTCGGCTGCTTCCTCGGCTGTGGGGAGCCGGGCGTGGATGCGTTCCTCTGCCTCGGTCGGCTCAAGGCCGGTGGAGATCATGGCTGCCAGAGTGCCGCCCGTTACCTTGACTGGGCCGTCGAGTCCGGCTTGCTGTGCGAGATCGAGCGGGTACCAGGCTTCCTGGAGCTGTACCACCTCGTCATCCACAATTGCGTGGCGCCGGCGCCGGACGACCGGGGTGCCTGAGGGGACTCGGAGCGCCGCTGCGATGTCGGCTGGTGCCTCCACTGTTTCTGCCGCAGGCTCGGGGACTATCATGCGGCCGGCAAGTCCTTGCTCGGCAGTGGCTGTCTCCCAGGGCCCCATTGTGCCGCGGGGCTTCATGACCTTGGAGTATCGGGACAACGGGATGCGCACTACTCGTCTGTCACGAACTACGGTTCCGCCCCGCCGCCGCATGACGACGTAGCCGTCTGCCGCCAGCTCCGCGTACGCGCGCTGGACGGTAGTGATGCTCCCCTCGCCCGCTGCCACCATCGCGGACACGGTTGGGAGTCTCTCCCCTGGTTGGTAGTGGCCTGTGTCGATTTGTGCTTTCAGCTTATGGACCAGGGCTTCCCACTTCACGGCCATCTTCATCAGCCTCCTGTCGCAGTGTCAGTCAACCATAAATGTTCCGGAATACAAGTGTGTTCAGGTTGGTGGGAGAGAGGAGAGGACCCTGACACGATGGTCATCGGTGACCGCATGGCTGTCCGCGCGCTAAGCCAGCCTGGGCAGAGCCGCCAAGCCTGATGCCTGGTTTGGGCCATCGCGCCGTTGTCCCCTGCGGCCTTGCCAGATGAGGACCAGCGACCGCGAATCGATCTGAATTGCCACGTTCTGCGGGCAGCATGGACTCCTCTGTTCCAACTCCCCTGCGATCTGAAGTCGATACCGTTGTCCCACTTGATCGACTGGGGAGGCCGAACCGATGAATGTCTTACGGATCGACATCGACAGCAGCACGGCTCTGCTCTCATGGCCCGACGATGAACCCGAGCGGCGCCTGCTGATCCAGGGCGAAGTCGGGAGCCCTCTGGATACGGGGGTCTATCACCGGCAGGCTGTCATGCACGTGCACGGCGACGGGGAACGGGAACGATTGCCGCTGAACCATGCAGCGTGGACGCTTGCCTGCTCGTGGCGGCGGTTGGAGCTGCCTTATGGCCTGTACGGCATCATCGTGATCACTGGCCCCAACCTGCAGGGCTTGGACCCGGCCCTGGTTGCCGAAGCCCAGGCTGTGTGCGGGGCCGTGGCCGATGTTCGGGCTTTGTGGCTGGATCGGCCGCCGGTCGGTGAGGGCCCGGCTCGTGCTGAACTCCTGGCCGCTGCCCGGCACGCGATGGTCGGCCTGCGCTGAGATGGCCTCGGGCGGATGCAGGATCCCACCGGCTCCTGCATCCCGAGATCAAACCCCGGCTGTACTTGCCTGGGATACGGGGCTCTTGCCGGCGAGGACCAGAGTGATGGTGCCCCTCGGTGGCATCGTCCAGCGTGATGTCGTACGTCCGCGCCATCTACTGAACGCGGCAACAGCCGTGCGGACTGCAGCTGTGTTCCGGCCGCCCACTCGATGGCAGCAGGTCCCAGGTAACCGGCGCCTGCTCTGTCTCGGCATCGTGGCCGAGCACAGCTGACCGGAACGGCGGTCGAGGTTGATGAGGCTCTCGGGCCTTCAAGGAGTCTCATCAAGGTCGACTGGGCAGTCACACGCGACTGCGTCGTCGGCCTCCAGAGCGGACAATGGAAACCTCACCCACCACACGACCCGGAATCGGTAGCGGCACCCCACATGCGACTCGCCCTCATCGGCTGCGGCGGCAGCGGCAAGACGTACCTGTCCAAGCAGCTGGCCCAGCACATGAACGCGCCCCTCACGCACCTCGACGCGGTGTACTACGACGACGAGTGGAACACCCTCGACAGGGACAAGTTCGCCGCGGTCCAGGAGGAGCTCGTCCGGGCGCCTTCCTGGGTGATCGAGGGGAACTACGCCGGGACGCTCCCGATCCGGCTCCGCGCAGCGGACACCGTGATCTTCCTGGACATCCCGCCCACGGTCTGCCTGTGGGGGATCGCCCAGCGACGCCTGCGCTACGGCGGCGGCCAGAACGACGCCACCGGCGTGTACGACCGGATCACCTGGAACTTCATCAAGTACGTCTGGGGCTACCGCAGGACCATGGCGCCCCGCGTCCGGGAATTGATCAAGGAACACGCCACCGGCGCCACCGTGCACACGGTCACCAGCCGCCGTCAGGCCCGCGCCCTCCTCGCGCACCTCACCGCCGCCCAGCCCGTCTGACCCACCGCGCCTCCACCGGCGGTGCCGGCCGTGGGTGACACCTCCGCCTTCCTCGACCAGCACCTCATCACCGGCTCCCTGTACGCGGGCGAGCAGTGTCTCGCATCCCGCACCGGTGCCCTCATGTCCGCGAAGACCAGCGGACGCCCCGCAGCCGCCGTGATCGCCTCCCACGCGAGCGGCACGCCCCGGCACCGGCACGGTCCTGGACATCGGCTGCGGGCGCGGAGCATCCACCCTCGCCCGTGCCCTGCCCCATGTCAGGGTCTGCGCCATCGACGCCTCCGCCGCCCTGCTCCACGCCACCCGCGTCCGGCTCCGCCCCCACGGCCTGCCCGCGCACACCGGCATCGGGGAGTGAGCTGGTCGCGCGCTGGGTTAGGTCCAGTTTTGGCGGTTTCCTTCGGCGAGTTTGATGGTGAGCTGGACGACGCGCTGGGGTGTCATGTGTGTGCGGATCTGTTGGATGACTGCGTCGATGTCGTCCCAGAGAAGGGTGTTCTGCGTGAGGGTGGCTGGCCTGCTTGCGTCTGGGGGAGTGTGCAGGCCGGGGGTGGCCTTTTGGGATGTAGGCGTGTCCGGTGCCGTCATTACGCCGTAATGGTCGGGAGGCGGGCCCGCGGCCGCGGTGGTGGAGGCCTTCGTTGCTCCAGGCGCCGTAGCGGCCGGGGCTGTGGGGGGAACCCGCCTCTTGGCGGCTTTCTGCCTTTTCAGCTGCTCCAGGTGTGCGACCTGTTCCTCGGGTTTCTTGTTGCCGACACGGCGGAGCAGTTCCGCCGGCTCTTGCCCGGAGAGGAGTTTCTCTTGGAGTTCGGGTGTCAGGCGCAGGAGGGCGAGGCGTTGTGAGACCCAGCCCTGGGAGCGGTGCAGCCGGGCGGCGAGTGCGTCTTGTGTGCCGGTGGCCTGGAGCAGCTGCTGCAGGGCTCGGGCTTCGTCCAGCGGATCGAGGTCTTGCCGGTGGATGTTGGCGACGAGGGCCGACTGGAGGATCTCGTCGGGGGTGCTGCCCAGTTCCTCGTCGATCATGACTTTGATTTCGTCGAGACCTGCTTCCCGTGCTGCCGCCAGCCGGGAGTTCCCTTCGATGGCGACATACTCTGTCCCGTCCTCAAGCTCCTGGGCCTGGTCGGGGTGGGCTTGGAGGTAGGAGGAGCGAGACATGACCGTGATGGCCTGCTTCTGTCCGTGGTCGCGGAGACTGGCGGCAAGGCTGCCCAGGCCACTGAGGGAACTGCGTGGGTTGGCCGGGTTGAGGCTGATGACGTCCACGGGCAGCTTCAGCGGAGGCAGCGCCCCGCTCGCTGCGGGGTTGGCCGCCGTGTTGATGGCCTGATGGCTGGCACCGGCCGTCTGGACGCGCGCGAATGCCGCGCCCGTTCCTGGTTCGGATGTCTTGCTGCTCATGGGATCTCCCGTGCGAGTGGGTGCAGCGCAAGGGTCTGCTATGGGCACTGAGGTGTGTGGCAGGGGCTGCTTAGCCCGTGCCGTCTTTGTCTGCTGGTTCACGACTCTGGTGGCCTCGGCGAGATGGGGGACGGCTCTGGCCGGCCCGCACGCCTCAGGCGTGATGCAGTGACGCGAAGGTGCGCTCTGCGCCGGCGGGGCGTGGTCGGCAGCCGCAGGATGTCTGTTCATACCCGGGCTGGTGGCCTCATCGGAGCTGTGCTGGAGAGGGCCTGGGTGATGGTGTCTTCGGTGGTGTCGTCCAGGGTGATGTCGTAGGTGCGTGCCATCTGATGGACGCGGGCGACGACTCGGCGGACTGCGGCTGTGTTTCCGGTGGCCCATTCGATGGTGAGGAGGTCGCGGTAGAGGACTTCGGAGGTCTCTTCGACGTCCAGGCCCTGTTCGATGGTGCGGCGGGCGGCGTCGAGGTCGAGCAGGTCGCCGTGGGTGTGCCAGCGTGCGAGGGTGTGGGCGATGTCGGTGATCCGGGAGATCATGTCCTGGACGGCAGGGTCGGCCCAGGGCGGGGTGCGGCCGGCGAAGGGCTTGCCTCGTACCAGTGCCATGGCCGCTTCCAGGTCGCGGATCCCGGCGGCGGGGCCTGCAGCCAGACCCGCGGTGGCGAGATCCTGGAAGTGGTCCCAGTCCGAGGCGACGGCACGGTGGAGTTTGTAGCCGGTGCCGGCTTTGGGGCGGGGGAGGAGCGGCTGGCCGTCGGTGTGCAGGCCCAGCAGGTTACGCAGTTCGGAGAGGCGTGATTGCAGGGTGCGGGTGTTCCAGGGGTTGACGGGGTCCATGGACTTGCACAGGTAGTCGCTGGTGCGTCCGGGCCGCAGGTGGATGAGCGCGGCAAGGGCAGCGGAACGCGGGTTGTGCGCGGTGCTGTTCCCGCCCCGGATCCGCAGCGGCCCCAGCATCTCGATGCGCACCGCCGCACCCTGCGACTCGTCGGTGTCCTGCCCGGGCAGCGGTGCGGGTGCGGGCTCCGGAGGCGGGTTCCCCGCGGGCTTGGGCTCCGGCGTGGTGTCGTCCTGCTGTCCTGCTCCGGGCTGGGCGGCATCGGCTTCGGTGCCGCCGTCCGCGTCCGTGGGTGTGCCGGGAGGGTTGGGAGGCGGCGCGGGCGTGGGGGCGGGGATACGTCCGGTGAGCAGGGCGGGGAAGGGGTTGCCGGGGTCCAGGGCTCCGCTGCCGGCCGAGCGGACGGTCAGCGGGGTGCCGCTTCCTGCCGCACGGCCGTGGTCTTCGGCCCTCTCCCACGGCTCTTCGGCGGGTTCGGGGTCGCGGGTGGATTCCTGGAGGGCGTGGACGTACTGCCGGTACTGCTCGTCGGTGATGCGCTGCAGCTCTACCACCGTCTGCAGCACGCCGACGGCGGCCTGCTGGCCGTGGGCGGTGCTGACGATTTCGGCGTGAGGGAAGGCACGGCGGGCGGCCGCGCTGGCAGCCAGCACCACACCCGCATCCAGCATCCGCCCAGCGGCGAGAGCGTCGGCCAGCTGTACCAGGTGCTCCTCCTCCATCTCCCCGGCGCCGACGGCCAGCCACGGCAGGACCTGCTCGCCGCTCTGGTGTCCTTCCAGCATCAGCTCGCCGAGGTCGGCGGCCACGGACGGCAGGTGGGGCATGCTCCGGATCCGGCCCTGGGGCAGCAGACCGGCAAGCCGTGCGCCGAGCCCGGTGGTGAGGATCTCGCTGTAGTCGGTCCACGCGCACGTGCCCAGCTCCAGGGCGATGGCCCGAGCCACCTCCAGCACCTCCTCAGGGGTGCCGTCCAGGAGCAGGACCCGGCAGGTCATGAGGTCGATCAGGACCAGGGCGTCGGCGTCCGCGCCCAGGGTGACCAGCCCGGGGTAAGGGGCCTGGACATCGGCAAGCTGCTCCGCGGAGAGCACCCCGGCTTCCTTGGCGAGTGTCCACACCCGCGGGGACGGCCCCGCCGTGAACGGCTCGATGACGGGCTGCGCGGGTTCGTCCAGCATCAGGGTCACCTCGTGGCCGTCAAGGCGCGCGCCGCGTAGTACGGGCAGGGTGTGGCCGCCGACGGCGGCGTGATGGGCGAGGGTACGCAGCACACGGTCTAGCAGCTCGATACCGGCGGGCTCCGACGTCGCGGCCAGTACCTGCTCCAGCTGCGTGGGCTCCTCATCTTGGGCGATGGTCTGCCCGGCGCGGCGTTCGCGCTGCTGCAGGATCCGGCGGACACCGAGCGCGGAGGCCAGGGACGCGGCGAGCAGCGCCCCGATCCCGGCGACCAGCGCCGTGTTCATCTCGTCGCTGGCCGCGGTCTCCTGGGCCCGGTGTACGGCGGACGGTGTCGCCTGCGGGACCTGGGCTGCCGGTGCGGAGGGCGAGGCGGCGGTGGGGGCGGAGGGCGCGCTGCTCGGGGGCGTAGGGGCTGATGAGGTCGGTGCTGGTGCCGGCGTGAGGGCCGGTGCGGTTGTCGACGGCGCCGGGACGGGCTTCGCCTCGGGCTCTGGGGCTGGGTTGGTCGGGGCGGGGCGGGCCTTGTCCTGGGGCCCGGTGGTCTGCTGGGGGAGGGTGAGTTGCTGGCCGGGCTGGATCAGATCGGGGTCGGTGAACTGCCCGCCGCCGGGCAGCGAACTGCCCTTGTTCAGGGCGAAGATCTCCCCGTACCGGTCGGCGCTGCCCAGCTTCTCCGCGGCGATTCCGGAGAGGCTGTCGCCGTCCTCCACGGTGTATGTCACCGCGGCCGTGGCCTCCTGCGCGGTCGGCCGGTCCGGCCGGGCGTCGGGCTGGGGCCGGGCGTCGTCGGGTAGGTGGAGGATCCATCCGGGCCGGATGGGCCGGTCGGTGTGGAAGGTGGTGCCGTCGGCCATGGTCCGGCCCTCGTTCAGGGCGGCGATGTCGCCCCACCGGCTGCCGTCGCCCAGTCGTGTCTCCGCGATCGACCACAGGCTCTCGGCGGGCTTGGCATCCCGGACCGTGTGCGTCACCGCCGCCTTGCCGGCGGCTGCGGGGGTGGCAGCCTGGCCGGTAGCGGCGCGGGAGGCCTGCGGGTTGCCGGGAACGGCGCTGGCCGTGGCGGTGGTGGGGGCGGCGGCGTGCGCGGGGGTGGCGGGGGTGGCGGCGAGGGCGGTTCCGGCCGGCAGGGCCAGCAGCACCGCCCCGACCAGGGAGGCCGCGGCCCGCTGCCCGACCAGTCCGCGGATTTGCGGGGCGGCGCGGCCGCGGAGCTGCGCGGGGATCTCGACCAGGACCGCGCATGCGAACAGGCCCCAGCCGATCCAGCCCGCCACGGCGAGGGCGAGGAGGAACACCTGCCCTGAGTCGTCGGTGGACAGCAGCGCGGAGAGGGCGGCCAGTCCGGGCGGGCCGACCAGGGTGGTCGCCCACCACAGCAGGGCCGGGAGTCCGGCCAGCAGCGCGATCAGGACGGTGAGGCTGGCCAGGCCGCGCACCACGGCGGCCGCGGTCGCGGCCGGGCCACGCCCGGTGCGGGCTGCTTTCTTCGCGGCCGGCTTGGTGTTCGGCATGAGCGGGTCCTTCTCGATCGGGGGCCTATTCGGGGGCGGTGACGCCGTGCAGCAGCCGGGCGGAGCCGTGTCCGGACACGCTCAGGGAGCCGATCCCGGCGGCAGCCAGGAACGT
>NZ_JBFBGR010000043.1:0-63767 GCF_040684755.1 Streptomyces sp. NPDC089799
CTCGATCAGCGCGGTCCGGCCGAAGGCGGCCGGGTCGGTGACGGGCGAGGTGCGCAGCAGCGGCTTCGCGTCCGCGGCGATGGTGCCGGAGAGGCAGGTGCTGGGGCGACGCAGCAGCGCCACCACATCCTCGCCGAGGGACACGGGCACGGAGGATCTCCAAGAGGGCGGTTCACAGCGGTGGCCCGCCCACGGTAGCGAGCGGCTGCCCCCGGCCCTCTCATCTGCTTCCCGAAACGGGACCCGTCATCCGCGTGGCCGCATCCGGGGTGACAGCATGAGGTGATGATCCGCAACATGACCAGCGACACCATCGTCCTCCGTCGAGCCGAAAACAGCGATGCCCTCCCCGCAGCCGACGTATGGCTACGCTCCTTCGCCGCCGCGCTGCCCACGGTGCGCCGCGCCCATGAAGACACCGATGTCCGGGACTGGTTCGCACAAGTGCTCGTGCCCCACTACGAGACCTGGGTAGCGGCCGCACAGAACAGCGTGGTGGGAGTCATGGTGCTCCACGGCGCTGAGCTGCAACAGCTCTACCTCGATCCCGAATGGCGCGGCCGGGGACTGGGGGACCGCTTCATCGCCCTGGCCAAGGAACGCCGGCCGGACGGCTTGGCGCTGTGGACCTTCCAGGTAAACCAGCCGGCACACCGCTTCTACGAACGGCACGGCTTCATCGCGGTCGAGCGAACGGACGGCCGGTGCAACGAAGAGCAGGAGCCGGACGTCCGCTACACCTGGGCACCCCCGGAGCGGCGGCCAGTGGGGGATACGGGTTCCGCCCGCCGGCACGCCGGCAGCTGAGCCATCCGTCTGCGGACGGCTTGCCGGCCGATCGTGGACTCGCGGGCGTGGAAGCGATGTTCGAGCTGGGGACCATCAATGGCCCGTCCGGCACCCTGGTGCTCATGGACGGTGGTCCTCGGATGTGCCGTCGGAGAGTCTTTGAGACTTCGGCACGGGCTGCGGGTGGTGCCTGCTGAGCCGCGGAGAACATAAATGGATCGACAGTACCCCTCGGCACCCGGCACAGTGGCCACCCGTGACGAGCAGTGAACTGTGGACCCGCGCGACGGCCGACCGCTACGACGCCGAGGAAGCCGAAGCGTCCTCGGCTGCCGTTCTCGAACCAACGCTGGCCTTCCTCGCGGAGCTCGCCGGAGACGGCCGGGCGCTGGAGTTCGCCATCGGCACCGGACGGGTGGGAGTCCCGCTCCGGGAACGCGGTGTGCCGGTGGTGGGCATCGAACTGTCCGAGCACATGGCGGCGGTGCTGCGGCGCAAGGTCGACGAGGACGTGCTCCCGGTGGTCATCGGGGACATGGCCACCACGATCGTTCCCGGCGGGTTCACCCTGGTCTATCTCGTCTACAACACCATCACGAACCTGCTCACGCAGGACGAACAGGTCGAGTGCTTCCGCAACGCCGCACGGCATCTGGAGCCCGGCGGCCGGTTCGTCATCGAGCTGGGTGTGCCGCCGCTGCGGCTGCTGCCGCCCGGCCAGGTCGCGGTGCCGTTCGACGTCTCCCGGCAGCATCTCGGCTTCGACACCTTCGATCTGGTCGAGCAGCTGCTCGTCTCGCACCACTTCACCCGCGACGGCGACGGCGGGCACTACCGCCGCGAAAACTCCCGGCACCGGTACGCCTGGCCGGCGGAGCTCGACCTGATGGCGCGGATCGCCGGGCTCGAGCCGGAACGTCGCGTTGCGGACTGGGACGGGTCTCCGTTCACCCAGGACTCCGCGAAGCACGTCTCCGTGTGGCGCAAGCCGGTCTGAGGTCGGCCACCGGGCCGTCCACGTTGGCCGTGCCTGTCCTGAACTCCTGTCGGGAGTCCAGGCGTCGCCGGCAGATCAGTACGCATCCGAGGCCGTTCGCGTTGCGAAGGTTGGCCAGACCCGGTCGCTGCGCAAGGCGACCGGGGCGAGGGCTGCGAGCGGCGGTCAGCCGTCAAGCGTTATCCTACGGTCCGTCAGTGAACGGGTCCGGTCACGCCGTAGGGGCGGGCGGCTTCACCTGCGGGGGCGGTGCGGGGCACCCGGACGGCCTCCCCGGGTCCCGGCCGCGGGGATACCGGAATTGACAGTTGTCCTGCCAAGCACGCCGCCGCGACCGCTGCCCTGCTCGGTGCCGTTCTGGCCGCAGCCGCAGCCGCAGCCGCAGCCGCAGCCGCAGCCGCCCCCGCCGCGCCCGGCCGGGATCGGCCGGGTCCCCGACTCCGGTGCGTCTCAGCCCGCGGCCGGGCTGCCGAGCTCGGTGACCTCGACCCAGTTCACGGTCCCGTCCTCCACGCCGAGCTGGTTCCCCCAGTCGTCGACGGCGATCACGGCGTACATCACGGTCTCACCGTCTGCCTCACTGCCGTGGAGGAACGACACGGCGTCCTCGCCGAGGTACTCGACGCGGTGGGCGAGCCAGACGAAGCCGCCGTCGCCGTCGTCATACTTCTCGGCCTTGAAGACCTCGTACCGCTTGAGGTCGGGCTCCGTGTTCGGCGTCCACTCCAGGAACACGCCGTCCTGGCGCGGCGTCGCCTTCAGGCCGGAGACGGGCGCCGGGGCGACGAGGTCGCCGTCGGTGGTGGCGGAGGCGGACCCGGAGGCGGGGGACTTGTTGCCCGCTGCGTCCACGGCGACCACTGTGTAGCTGTACGTGGAGCCGTGTTCGACGGTCATGTCCGTGTACGTGCTGCTGCCCTGGACCCGGTCCTGGTACAGGTGACCGTTGCGGTGGAGCTGGTAGCGGGTGACGTCGGAGCCGGGCGAGGGGGTCCAGCTGACGACGATGCCGGTGCCCGCCTTGAACACGGCCGTCACCCCGCGCGGCGCCGCGGGAGCGGTGCGGTCCACGGTGGCGGCGGACACGTCGGTGCTGCCTGCGGACTCACGGCCGGCCTTGTCGACGGCCCGGACCTCGTAGAGGAAGGTCTGGCCCGTGGCGGGCGGTGCATCGCCGAAGGACCTGGAGGTGAGCAGAGCGCTGCCGCTGACCCTGGCCCACTGGGTGCTGCTCAGCCGGCGGTACACGCGGTAGCCGGCGAGGTCCATCTCCTTGTTGGCCGCCCAGCTCAGCGTGGTCTTCGCGGTCGTCCTGTCGTACGCGGCGGTGACACCGGTCGGGGTGAGCGGCGCGACCGTGTCGACCGTGGCCTCGGTGCGGGGGGCGTACGTGAACCGGGCGAGGGCTTGGCCGGTCCAGGCGACGTAGTCCACACGGATGGTGTGCGGGCCGGCCGGGATGTTCAGGTCGACCGTCTTGCGCGCGGTCGTGGAGACGTTCTTCCACAGGTCGATCCTGCGGACGCCGTCGACGTAGACGCGCATGCCGTCCTGGGTGGCCGCGGAGAAGCGGAAGGGACCGCCGGAACCGAAGTCCCGGGTGAGGGACCAGCGGACGGAGAAGTTGTCCTTGGGCAGGGTGACGCCGACCGGGTCGCCGTAGCCGTAGTCCTCGGCGATCGCGGTGTCGCAGGCGGTCAGCTTCGGCGTGCCGCTGAAGGAGGTGTTGGCGAAGTACCGGGCCGTCCAGGAGGTGGAGGCGCAGGTGGCGGCGGAGGCCGGGGTGGCGGTGATCAGGCCGCCGGCCGCGGCGAGGACGGCCGTCGCGGCCAGCGCGCCCAGCCGAGTGCGAGTTGTCACAGGTAGTGGGGGCCTTTCCGGACCAACGTGGAACACGTGAACTGCAGTGATGCTTGTGTGACTCACGAGGCGGGGTCAGGGTTGCCCCCTCACCTCTTCCCATTCGTTCCGTCAGGCGTCGAGGACCCGGCTCTCGCGCCGGAGGCCGACCACCGCGGTGAAGCCCGCCCGCCCGCTCCGCAGCCGGGCGGAGGCGTGGCCCGATGCCGCACCCCCGCACTCTGCTCACGCTTCCGGGTACGTCGGCGAGCCGTCCGGATCCAGCCCGTAGGGCCACTGCCGGTCGAAGGTGGAAAGAGACTGACCGGCGTCAGCCGCCTGCCGGTAGATCGTTTCGGCCCCTTCCCGGTCTCCGGCCTCCAGACGCTTCTCCGCCAGGCCCGCGAGGGAGTGGGTGTCTCCCGCATCGGCTGCCCGGTGGGCGAAGATCTCGGCACCCTCCCCGTCGCCGGCCTCCTCCCTCATCAGTACGAGCTCTCTGAGTGCCTGCGCTCCCGGGTCGAGGGCAGCGGTGACCCACGCGAAGGCGCCGTGGTCCTGGAGGGCACTGGTGGAGGCGGTGTCGGCAACCGGCCGGAGGAGGGCCTCGGCACCCTCGCGATCACCCAGGTGCCAGCGCAGCCGGGCCAGGGTGCACAGTGCGTGGACATGGCCGAGGTCCGCCACCTCCCGGGCGAGGGCCTGTGCACCGTCCCAGTCCCCTTCCTGACACAGCACTCCCACCAAGCGCTTCAGGGAAACGTGCTCGCCGGCATGGGCAGCGCGCAGGTAGAGCGCCGACGCCTCCTCCCAGTCGCCTGCTTCGTCCCGTATCCCTGCCAGGTGGACGACGGCCCCGGTGTCGCCGGCGTCAGCGGCCCGCCGGAGGGAGGCTTCGGCGCCTTCCCGGTCCCCGGCCATCTCCTGCATCAGCGCCAAGCGGTACAGCGCGTCGGTGAGGCCGGCGTCCGCAGCCCGGAGGTAGAGGGCTTCGGCGCCCTCCAGGTCGCCGGCGTGCCACCGCCCCTGCGCGATGTGGTGCAACGCCTCGATGTCACCGGCGTCTACGGCCCGCCGCAGGAGGGCCTCGGCGCCCTCTCGATCGCCGGCTCCTTCGCGCAGCAGCGCCGCACACTCCAGGCTGTGCCTGTCGCCGGCATCGGCAGCCCGGAGGTAGAGGGCTTCGGCCCCTGCCCGGTTCCCTGCCTCCTCCTTCATGCGCGCCAGCTTGTACATGGCGAAAGCACTGCCGGCCTCAGCGGCCCTTCGGTAGAGGACGGCGGCGTCTTCCTGGTCCCCCCTGTGCTCCAGCGTCTGAGCCAGGGAGTTCAGGACGCTGCTGTCGCCGGCCGCGAGGGCAGTTCGGTACAGGACAGCGGCACCGTCGTCGTCCCCCAGCTGCTCCCGCACCCGCGCCAGGCCGGGCAGGGCACCGGTGTCCCCGGCTTCGACGGCCCTTTGGTACAGGGCGGCGGCACCGTTGTGGTCCCCCTCTCGCTCTCGCTCCTGCGCCAGGACGGACATGGCGCGGGTGTCCCCGGCATCGGCGGCATGGCACCGAAGACGGTGAGCCCATTGCAGGCGGTGCCGGACCTCCGCGGCTCCGGCGAGATTGTTGAGACTGCTCCCGTCAGAGAGGTGAGCATCGGCGGCAGCCCAGAACGAATCGGGCGGGCACGCCCACTTACGGATGGTGCGGCCGTGCTGTTCGAGGAAATCCGCGAGCCGGAAGACGGGCCCGGCCGACGCCGCACGCGCAAGGTCCGGTTCCGCTCGGTCAGCCGATGGGAGATCCGCCGAACGAAGACGGACACGGAGCAGAGGAGCCTGCTTGCCGTACAACGAGCGGGCGAGATCGGCGTAGGCGGCCTCCGCCCAGTCGTCGGCGAGCCGGTCCCAGTCGTGATCGGTGATGTAGTCGGAAGCCGCCCGGGTGAGGAACGCCTGCGGGAGGTGGAGCCCGACGCCGAGGCGGCGGGCGTCCATCGCGGCCTCCAGCAACGCCCTTGCGGGCGGACCGGCGTGCTCGTGGCGACGCAGCAGCTCGGGGGCGCCGGCGAGGTCCTGGGTGACCCGGCCGGTGGCACGGGTGCGGACGAGGGCATCGGTGAGCAGCCGATCCCCGTCCTCGGCGATGCCTTCGGCGGTGCGGAGCGCGTGCGCGTCGAACGTGTCGGGGACGGTGAGGGTGCGTCCGGCGAGGATCTCGCGGGTCCGGCTGTGGGGATCGGGTTCGCGGGGGCCGGGGACGTACGCGTACTGGTCGGCGTACTCGGGCCACAAGGTGCCCAGGACCAGGACCGGTCCGCGCCCGGGCTCGGTGAGGAGGGTGTGCAGTGCGGCGGCGATGCGCTCGCCGGTCTGCGGGTCGTCGAGGTAGTGCTGGGCCTCGTTGAGCCACACCACCGTGAGGGGCGCGACCCGTTCGAGGTCGGCGAGAGCCGCTTCGGTCCGGGTCGGATCGTAGGGGTGCCACAACCGCCATCCGTCGGCGGCGAGCGGTTGTACGGCTTCCCAGCACGCCCGGGTCTTGCCGGTCGAGGACGAGCCGACCAGGACCACCATCCGGCTTCGGCCCTTCCTCGCCTCCTGCACGGCATCGGCCAGGACCACGTCGTGGCCGCGCCGCACGTAGCCGGGTAACACCCGTCCCGGTCCGGGGGAGCCGGAGCCGGGGCCGGCGGCGATCGCTGCGGGGATTCCTGCGACGACCCCCGCAGGGTGGACTTCCAGATCGTGCGGATCCCACTCGGTGATCAGCCTGCCCGGCCCGGGCGCGGGCGCCGGGCCGGGCACACCGACTGCCATCCGCCTCAGTTCCAGCAGTTCGCCGCGCGGCAGGCCCAGCGCGTCTGCCAGCGCGCCGAGTGTCGCCCCGCTCGGTACGGCCCCGCCGTTCTGGAAGGCCGCCTGGATGGTGCTGCGGCTCAGGTGCGTCCGGGCGACGAGCTGGAGTTTGGTCAGCCGCGCCTCCTCGAGCCCGTGCTCCAGCCGCTCGCGCAGCCGGATGAGCGCTTCATCAGGTGTCACAGGCTCCGCGCCCACACGCCCCCCTGCCCTTGCGTGTCCAACAGTGTCCAGCTTCATCCGGCCGGACCTTGGGCACCACCGTTTCGGCGAACTTGGTCACGCCACTTTCCTCACCGTTCCCGTCACGTCAGGGGAGATCGCCGTGAACCACATCGCCACCGTCCTGCTCACCGCCGCTCTGGTGGTCGTCGTCGCGTTCCTGGCGGCCGCCGCCGCGGGCGTGCTGGCCCGCCTCGACGGCGCCACCTACCCCGCCGCGCTCGTACGCGCCGGCGCCGCCTTCGCCGCCGCTCTCAGCCTCGCGGCCGTCTTCGGCAGCGTGCTCGCCCAGTTCCTGTCCTGAGCGGCTGCCGGCAGCGGCTCACCGCCCTGCCCACCGCCTTGCTCACCGCCTTGCCCACCGCCCCGCTCACCGCCCCGCTCACCGCTTCCCGGTCCCGGGCCGCGCCTCGCAGGTCAGGTCGTGCGCCGGGAGCCGCCCCGTGCGCAGGTAGGCGTTGACCCGCTCGTCGACACAGGTGTTGCCGTACTCCCCGTACAGGCCGTGCTGCCGGGCGCCGTCCACGGTGAGCAGCCGGGAGCTCGGCCACTGTTCGCGCATGCCCCGGGCGCCGGAGTAGAGGGTGCGGGGGTCGTCGGTCGCGGAGACGAGCAGGGCCGGCACGTCGTTGTCGAGCACGGTCGGTGCCTCGACCGGCCGGTCCCAGAACTCGCAGGGGGTGATGTTGTTGGCCAGCGGTCCGGCGAGGGGGAAGCGCTCACGGGAGTCCTGGACCGCACGCCGGTAGCTGCCGATGCCGCGCCGCTCGGCCACGTCACCGCAGATGATCGCGGTCATCTGGCTCGCGGGGGCCGAGCCCGCCCCGGTCAGCAGGAACTCCAGCTGCCCGGCGAGTGCTTCGGACGGCTCGACCGGCTGCCGGTCGGCGGCGCGCGCCAGGAGGCCGACGGTCGCGGCCAGGTCGGCGCGCCGCCCGTCCAGGTCGCTGCCGAGGCCGCCGATGAGGACGGCGGGCAGGACGTGCTCGTCCAGCAGGTACTCCTTCCCGATCCGCAGCGGGTGCTGCGCGGCGGCGTCGAGTATGTGCCGCACGGTAGCGAGGACCTCGGCGCGCGTGGCCCCCAGCCCGTAGGTGCCGTGCCGTGCGGCTGCCCACGCCGCCCAGGCGCGCAGGGACTCCTCGTTGGCGGCCTCGGCGCCGTGGAGGAGGGTCTGGTTGTAGGACTTCGGGGAGGCGACGCCGTCGAGCACCATGCGGTCGGTACGGCCGGGGAAGAGCTGCGTGTAGACCTCGCCGAGGTAGCTGCCGTAGGAGTAGCCCAGGTAGGAGAGGGCCCTGTCGCCGAGGGCGGCGCGGATGACGTCCATGTCGCGGGCGGTGTTGCGGGTGGTGACGTACGGCAGTACGTCGCCGTGGGCGCGCTTGCACCGCTCGGCCAGATCGCGCGCGACGCCGACCTCCCGGCGGAAGGCCGCAGGGCCGGCGCCCGCGGAGCGCATGGGAGCCGAACCGAGGTCCCAGCCGCAGTCGAGCGGGGTGCTCCGGCCGACGAAGCGCGGGTCCATGCCGATCAGGTCGTAGCGGGCGGCGACCTTTCCCATGACCTTCGATTTGGTCAGGGGCATGTGGAGGCTGGGCCCGGCCGGTCCGCCGTCGTTGAGCAGCAGCGGGCCGACGCGGTAGGCGGTGTCGGTGGCCTTCAGGCGGGATATGGCGACGGTGATGGTCCGGCCGCCGGGGGCGGCGTAGTCGAGCGGCACGGTGATGTCGGCGCAGTCGGCGCCGGCGGAATCCAGCGCCCGGCCGAGCTCGTCACCGGGGCCGAGGGCGCAGGGGTGCCAGTCGACGTGCTGGCCGTGGAAGCGGGCCAACGGGTCCGGGGCGGAGGCGGTGGTGGCCGGGACGGCGGCGGCAGGGAGGGCGGCGGCAGGGACGGCCGCAGCCGTCGTCGCGGTGGCGGCGAGCACCGTCACGCACGCCGCGAAGGCCTTGATGCGTCGGGAAGTCGGCATGCCCGCACCCTAGGAGCGCCGGACACCCCGGCACACTCCGGGAAGACCCCGGAACGGGGTGGGGTTATCCCCCACGAAGACACCGGGTCGATCGCGGCCGAGCCCTCTTCGACCACCAGCCGACGGTCCCCGCGGCCCGGCGCGGGGACGCGCGCCCTCCGTACCCCCGGCCGGACCGCCCCCACCGCCAGGGGCAGGACGGTGAAGCCCAGCACCAGGGGGTGGGAGCGGATCTCCGCGGCCACCACCAGGCCGCCGTCGCGCGGCTCGGCCGCGGCGAGACCGGCGGCGGCCGCCACCACGGTGGCGGTGAGGAGCAACACCACCGCCCACCGCCGCCGCGGGCCGTCATCCCGGGCATCCGGCCGTCCGTCACCGGTGGCGGCGGTCCCGCGTCAGAGAGGCGATCAGGGCGGATACGGCGGTGGTCGCAGCCAGACTTCCGACCAGGACCATGCCCACGCCGATGACGAAGAGGCCGCTGGAGTCGTCCGACCAGTCGTAGCCCGCTGCGGCGGTCAGGCCGGCCGTGGTGCCGAGCACGGCGGCCGCGACGTGGCCCCGGTACGCCGCCCAGCAGACCGGCGCCGGCAGCGTCAGCACCAGCCCGATCACCTGCCAGACCTCGTACGGGCCGCTGACCGAGCCGTCGGCGTGCACGTCGCGCTGCTGGTCCCAGCCCAGCCAGGCGGTCCATGCCGCAAGCGACACGAGGAACAGCAGGACGAACGGAACGGGTTTCAGCTCGGTGAGGCGCATGCGTCAAGACTCCGCTCCCGCCCCGCCAGGGAGCAGAGCACACGTACTCAACCGCGCCGTGAGCAGCCGGTCTCCTGACGATCCGGATCCGGCTGGAGTGCCAATCGTCGTCCTCGCCAACCCTTGTCGAACGTTCCGGTGCGTGCAGGACGGGCATTCGACGTAGGCGTACGGGTTGCGTCCGTCTTCGTACGGCGCATGCCTTTCGCCGCCGGCGAGCGATGCCTGACACATCTCGCAACGGCCACACCGGCGAACACACCTGCTTTGCCGGCGGTTCCAAGGCCGTTCAGTCGCTCGGCGATACGCCGCCGCAGGGGCGTTTTCCCCACACTGTCCGGTTCCGGCGGGGGAGGGGCTCCGTCGCCGCCGTCTCACACCGCGTACACGCCGGTCCCGCCCTTCAACGGTCTGTGTAATCTCCGGCCTGACACATCGCGCCAGGAGGGCAATCCATGACTCAGTCCGAGCCGAAGCCCGTCCCCCCGCCCGGTCTGCCCGGCAGACAGCTGGGAACGTCCTACTTCGGGTTCACCTCCCGCACTCGGCCGGAGCCCCCGGCCTGGGCCGGATACCTCGTCCGCGTCGGCCTCGCCCTCGCCGCCATCGGCATCGCGGCCTCTTTCGTGGACGGCTGGATACAGGGCTCGACCCTCTCCGACGAGGGCAAGGGCGATGGCTGGTGCATCATCGGCTCGGCCTCGCAGGATCCGCTGTTCGACATCGCGTGGCGGTGGGGCTGCTGGGCCGGCGCAGACGAGGAGGGCGGGACGAGCACCCCCGGGTACGACCCCTCCCCGACGGCCAACCCGAATCCGGGATCCGCGATTCCAGGGATCACCCCGTGAGCGACGGCAGCTCGTACGTCCAGGCGTCAGCCGCCTCCGCGACCGGCGGCGTCACCACCCGACCTGCCTGAGGGAGCCGGCGCGCGGCGCTCGCCCCCGCTGCCGGATCCGTCATGAACGCCGGTGTGCGGACCCCAGGTCCAGGGAGGACTTCGGGCTGCCGAGATCTCCGCGCCGGGGCCGTTCCTGGGAAGCCCGGTCCGGTCGAACCGGGGGCGGCCGGCCGGGGCCGGGACACATTGCTGCGGTGGGGGCGCTGTACCGAAGCTGTCCTTCGGTGTCGCTCGTTCGTGGGGCAGCGCTTCGACAGGCGCCCGGGCCTGCGGGTCCTGCGCTACGTTCAGCGCCATGGACATCCTGCGCGAGAAGATCAGCCACGGCTTCGATCTGCTGGACGCCGACGGCGACGGGGCCCTGACCGAGGCCGACCACGTCATCATGGGCGATCGGGCCGCCGACCAGCTCGGGTACGCCCGCGGCTCGGCCGAGCACATCCGCATGATCGACGCATACGTCGCAGTCTGGCGCGACCTGCACGCCCCGCACGTCGGCGGGTCGGATGGTCGCATGACCAAGCAGGAATTCGTCACCAGCACCCTCACCCTGGCCGCCGACCCGAAAGCCGCGGCCACCACCGTCGGCGCGCTCGCCCAGGCGTTCTTCGCCATCGCCGACGTCGACGGCGACGGCCAGGTCAGCCGGACCGAGTTCGACGCCTTCCAGCGCAGCCACTTCCCGGCGATCGGCCAAGCGGACCTGGACGCGGCGTTCGCCCACCTGGACCGCGACGGCGACGGCGCCCTCGACCCGGCCGAATTCGAGTCCGCCGTTGTCGAGTACTGGTCCAGCACCGACCCCACTGCCCCGGGCAACTGGTGGATGGGGCGGCCCGACGCCCGGGGTTGACACCCCCGTCGGGCAGGCTGGACACCCACAGCAGACCGGCGGCCCCGGCCTGCGTCCGGGTGGTCGGCGTCCGGCGGTGTACCGCACCGCCACCACGCCGCCCCCGGCAGCCCGAGCGCCCAGGCCCTCTGCCTCCTCGGCACCGGCACACGCCCGGCGCCCCAGTGCTCCACCCGGCCCTGACTGCCCCCGCTACCAGATCTGAACCCCCCACCCGGCCGCCTCGCCCCGGCAACCGCTCCGACGATCCGGTGATCGGAAAACGAAATGGCCTAGCCCCGGTTCAGGTCGGTGTACAGCAAGTGGTGGTCCGAGTACGGGCTGGGGCGGACGTGGTGCGTGCGCGGGGTGACGCCGCGCAGGAACACGTAGTCGAACTTGCTGTTCCAATCGGTGGTCGCCATGCAGGCATCTGCGGAGGAGGTCGAGGGGCTGCAGCCCGGGTCCGTGTCCGAGGCCAGGGCCCACATCGGGCCGAGTTCGGGCGCGTGCGGCACTGCGTTGAAGTCGCCGAGGACGATCGCATGGTCGTGACGGGCGACTTCCACGGCCAACACCTTCACTTGGCCGGCACGTACCTCTTCCTGCCTGCGCTGGGCGAGGTGGGTGTTGAAGACGCGGACGGGCCGCCCGCCCACCAGGGTGGTGACGGCCAGGTATCCGCGGTCCTCGGAGCCGCCGTCGGGGTATTCGACGCTCACCCGGTCCGTCATCGGCGCCGCCGAAAGGATCGCCTGGCCGAATCCGCCCGGCCGCCACGGCAGTCCCCCGCACCGGTTCCAGTTCCGCAGGACCATCCCGTACTCGACCCGGTAGACCAGGCCGTAGACCTCCTCCAGGTACGTGCGGATCTGCTCGACGTCACGTACGCACGCCTCCTGCAGGCCGATGACCTGCGGTGCGTACGTGGCGATCTCCGTCGCCCGGCCGAAGTTGTGCCTGCTCCCGCCACACGGATTACAGATGTTCCACGTCCCGACCCGGTCCGCCACGACCGCCTCGGCGGAGTCGGGCGCCGGCAGCCCGGCACGGGGAGCGCCACCGCTCGGTGCGCTGGGGCCCAGGAGCAGCACCATGCAGAGCGCGGCCATCGCGCCCGCGGCCCACCGCGTGCCTCTTCTCGGCACCGTCACCTCCCCGGAACGGATGCACATCATCACACAGTGCCGTCGACGCGCCACCGACCTGCTCCCCGGCCCCTCCCTCTCCACCCGGCATCAACACGGCGTGATCGGCAACCGGATCACCCCTGGGTCGGCGACGGCGTACAGCGCCCGCGTTGGCTCGGCGGCAGGTCTGCGCGGCTGCTGCGCAGGGCGGCCTGCGCGACGCAGTCGCGCACTGTGGCGATACCCAGCACGCCGTGCGTGGCACCGTGGAATTCGGGACGGTCCAACTTCCCCGAGACGATCACCGTCAGGCCCACGCCGATCCGTCCGGCCCCGAGTTCGGGGTCCACAGGTGTCAGTCAGCAGGCCCTGCTCCCGTGCGTACGCGCTGAGCGCTGTCGCCATCTGTGGCCGGCCCCAGACGGGGTACCGCCGTCGCCACAGCCCATCTCGGGCGTCCAGGATGCCCAGTCCACTCTCGGGACGGCGCCATGGGCAGAGCCCGGGGCGGCCACCAGGAGTTCCCGGCCAGTCAGCGCGGTGAACTGCTCCTCGCGGCGGGCCTGGGCGACAGGCCCTGGGGCGGACCCTACGGCCGGGCCGTCCCGTCAGGCACCGGTGTGGCCTGGTGGTAGTAGAGCCGGAACTCCCCGGCGGCGTCGCGGCGCCAGATCGACGAACGGCGGGCGCGCCGGTCCTCGATGCGGGTCTGGTAGGTGAGGTGAACGATTCCGGGGGCGAGGACCGTGCCCTCGAAGCGATCTGCGGTGATGGGGATGCTGTTCTCGGCGCCGCCGTGGAGCGTGGGCAGGGCGGCGACCATCTCCGTACGGGTCCACCGCCGCCCGGAGGCGCCGACCTCGATGAAGTCGGGGTCGAGGAGGGCTGCGGCGAGGGGGCCGGAGAGGCGGACGGAGGGGTCGTGGAGGCGGCGCTCCCGGACGATCGCCTCGGTGACGTCCGGATGCTGCGGGAGCGCCTCGGGCGGGTGCCGGTCGTTCTGGATCATGGCGACATGATGCCCGGTGGCAGCCGGCGCGCAAGCCGGCGACTTCACGAAGGCGTGGGCCCTTCGCCGTGCGGCATGGGCATACGCGGACATGCTCCCGCCCGGCAAGACCCGGAGGCAGCGCCGGCAGTTGGGGCTGTACAAGACAATGCTGCTCACTGCTCAGAAGACGAAGCGACGCAGGGATTGAGGGAACGTCATGTGCTGGCGGGCCAGGCCAGATCCGGGCCGGCCGGCTCTGTCCACAGCCGCGGCGGCTGGCCTGGTCGCGACTGCTCTTCGGCGGCCCGAACACGAGACGGGAGCGACGGGAGGCTTCCGACGTCACCACGGGGTTCAGGGAAGCCATCAGCGAGGCAGCGTGACGAGCCCCATCTCATAGGCGGTGATCACGAGCTGGACCCGGTCCCTGGCGCCCAGTTTGGTGAGCAGTCGTGACACGTGCGACTTGGCGGTGGCCACCGTGATGAAGAGGTCCTCCGCAATCTCGGTGTTCGAGCGGCCGCGTCCGACCAGGGTCAGCACCTCCCGTTCCCGTTCGGTGATGCCCTCGACCGGCCGTGGGGCGCGCTCCAGGGCAGCTTCGGGGCGCCCGACGAAGTCCGCGATCAGACGGCGCGTCACACCCGGCGCGATCAGTGCGTCTCCGCCGGCGACCACTCGGATCGCCGCGAGGATGTCGTCCAGCGCCATGTCCTTGACCACGAAGCCGCTCGCGCCGGCCCGGAGCGCGCCGTAGACGTGATCGTCTTCGTCGAAGGTGGTCAGGACGAGGACCCGGGTCGTTGCCGGGCCGGCCGTGATCAGGCGGGTGGCCTCGATCCCGTCCATGCCGGGCATCCGGATGTCCATCACCACCACGTCGGGGCTGACGTCCCTGACCAGCTGGACCGCCTCGGCGCCGGTGGAGGCCTCACCCACGACTTCCAGGTCGGGGTGATCGGCCATGAGTACGCGCAGACCGGACCGCACCAGCGGCTGGTCATCGGCAAGCACCACCCGGGCGGTCATCGGGCCTCCACAGGAACTCCGACGGGTGCGGGCAGCGGCAGCCTGGCCGCCACCCGGAAGCCGCCCCCGGGGCGCGGCCCGGCGCTGAGGTGACCGCCCAGCAGGCCGACCCGCTCCCGCATGCCCACGAGGCCGAAGCCATGGGCCGAGCCGTTCCCGGTGGTGCCGCGCCCGTCGTCGACGACCTCCACAGACAGCTCCTCGGCCCCGTAGTCGAGGGTCACCCGACAACGTCCGGTGCCCGCGTGGCGGACCACGTTGGTCAGCGCCTCCTGCACGATCCGGTAGGCGGAAAGGTCGATGTCGGCCGGCACCGGACGCTGCTCGCCGCTGCGGCGCACGTCGACGCGTACGCCCGCATCGGCCGTGGCGGCCGCCAGCCGTTCGACGTCTACCAGCCCCGGCGCGGGTGCGAGCGGTGACTGCTCCGAGGCGGTCGCGCCCCGGTCGGCCTGACGGAGCGACACCAGCGTGCGCCGAAGACCCGAAAGGGTCTCCCTGCTGGTTGCCTCGATGGCGCGCAGGGCCTCGCGTGCCTCCGCCGGCTGGGTCTGGATGACCCGGCCGGCCACACCGGCCTGGATGGCGATGATGCCGATGCTGTGCGCCACCATGTCGTGCAGCTCCCGTGCGATCCGCAGCCTTTCGGCGGTCACCGCCTCGGCCACCTCCTGCGCACGCAGCGCCGCTGCGTGCTCGCGACGCTCGCGACTCAGCAGACCCACCGTGCAGGATGCGGCCATCGCCAAGAAGGCGATCACGACGTTGACGGTCAGGTTGTCCCCGTGTGCGAAGACGCCGATGACCAGGAGTTGCACGGCGAATGATACGGCCACGGCGACGATCGAGGCTCGCCGAGTGCAGGTGGCGACGATGAAGCCCAGGACGAGGTCCGCCGCCAGAAACGACAGAAACTGGCCCTGATATCCCACCGACAGGTCCGCATGGACGGAGCTCGGAGTGCCCACCACCACGGCGGTGGATCCGAAGAGCGCCATTGCCAGAGCCAACAACGGCGTCCGTCGTGCCACGCCGATGAGCAGGCTCACGGCCAGCAGTGACCCGACACCGTGAACGGTGCCCGATGCCTGCGGCGCGCCCCCCACCAGCAGACCCTCCATGAGCAGGTAGGAGGCGCCCCCCGCCCAGGCCACGGCCTTCGTTCTCGTCATCGGCGGCGCGCCTCCCGCCGGGGAACAAGGCCGCGGTGCGCCACACGCACAGGCAACGGGATGATCGTTATGAGGTTCACGCCGCGAGACTAACCGGCCCACCGCCCGCGCGGCATTGGCCCCGGGACGTACGCCCACGGGCCAACCGGGCCGCGCGATTGCCGCCCACGGCCCCATGTCCGCACGGGGGTCGTCTCGGCAGTGTGGGTGCCGTGATCGAAGTCAACGAACTCAGCAAGCGCTACGGCAGCAAGACGGCCGTCGACCAGCTGTCCTTCACCGTGCGGCCGGGGCAGGTCACCGGATTCCTCGGCCCCAACGGAGCCGGCAAGTCCACCACCCTGCGGATGATCCTCGGCCTGGACGCGCCCACCAGCGGCTCCGCCACGGTCAGTGGCGTCTCCTTCCACCACCACGCACGCGGACTGCGGCACGTCGGGGCCCTCCTCGACGCCGGACAGGTCCACGGCGGCCGCAGCGCCGCCGCCCACCTGTCCGCCCTGGCCCGCAGCAACGGCATCCCGCGGCGCCGTGTGGACGAGGTGCTCCAGGAAGTGGGGCTGGCCGAGGCGGCGGGCCGCCGCATCGGCGGATTCTCCCTCGGCATGAAGCAGCGGCTGGGGATCGCCACCGCCCTGCTCGGCGACCCGCCCGTGCTCATGTTCGACGAGCCCATCAACGGCATGGACCCGGAGGGCGTGCTCTGGGTGCGCCGACTCTTCCGGCGCCTGGCCGCCGAGGGACGCACGGTCTTCCTCTCCAGCCACCTGATGTCGGAAATGGAGAACACCGCCGACCAGCTGGTAGTCATCGGCCGGGGCCGCCTCATCGCCGCCGAGTCGGTACGCACCTTCGCGGCCCGCGGCACCCGTCGCAGCGTCGTGGTCGGGACACCACAGGCCGCCGAGCTGGCAGCCGTGCTGACCGCGGCAGGCGCCACGGTCGAGCCGGAGGGCTCGGCAGGCGCCGAGAAACTCGCAGTGACCGGGCTCCCGGCGGACCGGATCGGAGCGCTCGCCTTCGAGAACCGTATCCGGCTGGACGAACTCACCACCCACACCGCCTCACTGGAGGCAGCCTTCATGGAACTCACCGCCGACAGCGTCGAATACCAGGCAGGACAGCCCTGATGACCACACTCGCCTCCGTCGCCCCGGCCGCCGGGCCACCTGCCCGCTTCCGCGATCTGCTCGCCTCAGAGTGGATCAAGATGCGGTCCCTGCGCTCCACCCTGTGGACGACCGCACTCACCGCCCTGTTCGTCATCGGGTCCTCTGCCGTGGCCACGCTCGCGGACAAGGCCGCCCGCTCCGGCCCCGCTGATTTCCTGCCCTATGACGCCTATCCGCCGGCCGGCTACTGGACCCTGATACTCGTCGCCGGCAGCACCGGCGCGCTGACCGTGGCGAGCGAGTACAGCAGCGGCCTGATCCGCACCACCACCGTGGCCGTCCCGGCCCGCGGCTCGGTGGTGCTGGCCAAAGCGGCCGTCACAGCCGCACTGTGGACCGTGGTCGGCACGGTCATCTCCATCGGTTCCTTCCTGGTCTCCCAGGCCATCCTCAGCGGGCGGCACGCCGGCGTCCCCCTCGCGCACCCCGGGGTCTTCCGGGCGCTGGTGGCATCCGCGCTGCTGGCCCCGGTCTGCGCACTGATCGGTCTGGGCCTCGGCGTCCTGCTCCGCCACAGCGCCGTGACCATGGTCGCCGGCGCCTTCACCCTGCTGATGCTGCCGCCCATGTTCTCGGAGAGCGATCGCTGGTCGGCGTACATCAACCACGCGATGGTGGCGGCCGCCTGGAAGCGCCTGGTCCAGAACTGGGAGCCGGGTCCCGGATCCTCGGGCTACACCGCCACAGTCCCCGGCTCCTGGATCGTGTACGCGCTCTGGCCGCTGGTTGCGGTCGCACTCGCCGTGCTCATCGTGAGGCGCCGCGACGTGTGAGCGTGCCTTCGGGGGCGAGGCCCGGTGGCTCGTCGCAGCGCTGATGACGGTCTCTCAGGTGCCAACGCCTGACCGCAGCGGACAGCGCCGGCCCCATGCGCGGATCGCAGAAGGATGCGGATCGTCCGCGGTGAGCCCGGGCGCGGCGGCGATCGCGTTCTCCGGCACCCGCTCAGGTTCCGGCGGATCCGCCTGGACGTGACGACCGGTGTTTCCGGCGGAGGTGGCGCGGATGGCAATACACGGCCACACCAGCGGTCAGCTGCCTGCGGAGAGGTCACCCTCAAGGAGCTGCACCGTGAGTTCCATGCACCGCGTCCGGGCCGCGGAGAAGCCGTAGGGCATCTTGGTCACCGCTTCGAAGGCACTCATCTGGGTGTCCTCCTCACCGCTCGCCTCGGCGTCGTGGATCTCGAAGAGCTTCTCCTCGGCCACGTCCAGTCCGGCCGCTTCAATGGCCTCAAGCAGGGCCTTGTGGTGGGCGCAGTGTTGCGCGGCGAGTTCCTCGACCTGCGGGTCGTGGGGGTCGACGGTGTCATCGAGGGCGGCGTCGGCCGCGTCGAGGCGGTCTGCCTCGGCCCGCAGGCCGGGATGGGTCGCCAGGGCGATGAACACGCTGGCCTGAAGTGCGGCTCCCAGCGGCCCGAAGATCCGTTCCGTGACCAGCAGGGCATCCAGGTCGGAGGGGCGCAGTGCGCCGGAAGGAAGGTGGCTGAGCCGGTCCGTGACCAACGGGGAGAGCAGGCCCAGTGGGCTGCCGACCACCCGCAGGCGTTGGACTGCCGCGCGCTGCCGCTTGATGTCGGCCTCCTGGGCGGCCAGGGTCTCCTCCAGTCGGCCCAGGACGTCCTCGACATCCCGGGCTTCGTCGAAGGCGGCCCGCATGTCGTCCAGGCTGATGCCGGCCTCGGACATCTTGCGGATCCACAGCAGGCGGATCATGTCGTCGTAGCCGTAGCGGCGGCGTCCGTCTCCGCCTCGCTCGGGCTCCGGCAGCAGGCCGATCTGGTGGTAGTGGCGAATGGCGCGCGGGGTGGTTCCGGCGAAGGCGGCGGCATCGCCGATCTTGACCTCGCGGGGAGGCATGGCGGAGGGGAGCATCGCAGAGAGGACCTTTCGTGCTGTGGTGCACTCGACGACACCACATGCCGCTACGGCATGTGCAACTACACCACCGAACCCTGACGGGCTATCAGGCGGTCCCTCGCCATCGGTGTCCCGTCCCAGGATGGGCCCGGAACGGGTGGGGAGATCCGTCGAGCAGGTCCGATGGCCCCGAGCAGGGTTGAGGATTCTCAGGGAGCCCCATCAGAGCGGGCGGCCATGCGCTGCGCGCCCAGAGCCCAGGCGGTGAGGGCGGGCGCCGTAGGCGGGCGGCGGTGGCGAGGCGGGCGCAGGTGCCGGTGCCGTCGTCGAGGTGGAAGGCGAGGTTGCGCGAAGTTCCTACAGTCCCTGGATGATCAGCCGCTTGCTGTCGGTGTTGCGGATGCGCAGCGGCGCGATCGCTTGATACTCGGGCGAGCTGTTCCACGCCCGCGCAGCAGCCACGTCCGGGAATTCCACGAGCACGATCTGCCCAGGTGTCCAGGCGCCCTCGACAACGTCGACGTCGCCGCCCCGGGCAAGGTACCTGCACCGTACGGCTCCAACGTCGCGACAACCCGAGAGCGGTACTCAGCCAGTTCCTCGGCGTCACCAGTCACCTGCACATCTGCGATCACACAAGCGCTCATGGAACCGACTCCATCCAGGACACACGGAGCCATGATCACGTTCGCGGTCAGAGCACGAGCGCCTGGGCCGCAGCGGTCCAGCCGCTTCCCTGCCGGTGGGACCCTTGCGGCGCCGGAGTGTCAATCCTGTTGTCGGGCTCAAGCCGACGGAGACCGGGGGCGTACCTCCGCGGGGTGACTGAGGAGGGGGCCGGGGCCGGGGCCGGCTGCCGGGCGGCCCGGGACAGCGGGGGACAGGCAGCCGCGCTCGCGGGCTGCCTTGATCCAGTCCTTGGTGGTCGGTTCCGGGCGGTCGAACTGGTGGGCCAGGCGCCGGTGCAGCCCGCACCCACCCCGGCCGAACCCCTTCCGTGCCTCACATCCCTGAGCAAGCGCTGTCGTTGGTGCCGCCACGCTTCGAAGGACTGCTCCGAGCCATGGGAACGTCGGATCCTGACGACCGGTTCCGGGGTGTGTGGCCGGTTTGGCCGCACACGCCTCCTGCGGCAGTTCCCGCACGGAGGGCCGCGGGGCCCCGGATGCAGGAGGCGGCACCTCGAAGGCGTAACAGCCCGCCACCGACTTCTCGTACACGAAGATGAAGGCGCGGGGCGGTCCCTGGCCTGACACTTCCGCCACAACGGTGACGGCCCCGCCCTGCCGCGTCACGCCAACGAGGCCTCTGGCGGGTTTCGACGGGGGGAAGACCCGGGTGATCTCCGTGTCGGTCAGGTTGCTGTCGGCCGCTGCCCCGCCCAGCTGGTCGCGGAACACCTCGACGTTCTCCCGAAGGTTCTTCCGCGCCTGGGCCTCGTCACGCGCCGGCTCTGTCTTGAGCCAGACCACCCCGCCGACGACGGCAGCGAGTAGCAGGCCCAGGATGGTCAGGCATCCATTGAGGAGGAATCCGCCCGTCGTACCCGCCCGGAGCTGTGATCGTCTCGCCATGGACACAGCGTGGAACAGCGTTGGACGACAGGCCCATCGCTTGCTCCAAGTCGTGACCGAAGTGCGTCGTCACGGAGCACCGTGAGGGCACCCCTTGCCGTGCCGCGGCGGCACGTAGCTTCGAACGACGGAGTCACCGTTTCCGGGAAGAGAAGCGAAAGCGAGTGTCTCTTGGCCCCTCCCAGGGTGGTCACCGGGGCCTCTCCAAGTCCCCGAGCAGGACGCGGACCTGCCGGGGTCCGGGCGCACCCACTGAACACAGGCTCCGCCGGGCCGGCCCGTCAAAGCCGGGTCCCACCCCGGAAACGGCCTCCGTGGGGGCTCAGTAGGTGCAGCGCACGATGCTCGGCGCCGATCTGGTAGACGCCGGCACCCAGCAGGCCCTGCTCCTGCGCCCGGCGCAGTTCCTCGTCGAGTTCGGCACACCGCTCGCATCCGGGGAACCAGCCTGGGATCAGGTGCGGGTGCCGGTTGGCCAGGTGCCGGGCCAGCCCGAGCTCCGGCCGGGCAACGCCGCTGTCCGGCCCCGGGGCCGCATCCGGGCGTGCCGCATCCCGCTGGGTACGGAGCAGGCGCGCGCACTCCGCACAGGAGTCCAGGAGCAGGTTCATGCACGCACGGTACCGCCGTCGGCCTCCGCTACCCCGCGACCGGGCGGAATGTCGTACCGGCTTGGGTCGTGCGGCGGACACCTGCTCCCCGAACAGGGCCGGGTCCGGGGAAGGAACCCGCTCTGTGTCCGCAACCTGCCCGCCTCCCGCATCGGCTGCTTGAGCCGCCCACGCCTGTCGCCGCCTCCTCGGCACCCTCGTACGAGGCGACCCGGAACCAGTGCCCCTACTCGTGCCGGGGAGGCAGCGCGTTCCGGCCGGTCACAGCACGACCACTGTGAACGGGTTGTCGACGTAGCTGCCCCGGAGGTCATACGTGTAGACCGTGACCGCATTCGTGCCGCACACGGGGTTGGGAAGAGTGCTGAAGCTGCGGCGGTTGGAGTTGGGCAGGTCGACTTGAACCACGCTGAAGGCCACGTTCACCCGGTCGCCGATGTTCACGCAGTACCGACCGGTGTCGATGTGGCGGACCCAGTCGATGTTCTTGGCCCGCTTCAGCACGCCGGCGGCACTGACGTCGGCGGCTGCCTGTACATAGGGCGAGGTGATCGGCACCGGGTCCGCCGCGGCGGGAGCGGCGATGGCGCCGATCAGCGCGGCTGAGCTCAGCAGTACGGAGACGCGACGGGACATGGCGCAGACCCACCTTCGGCGACCGCGGCCCTCCTCGGGCCGCTCAGGCGCACCACCCTCGCCGACGTGGTGCCGACCGCAGGCGCGACGCCCACCGGCATCGGCCGAAAGGGGTGGGACCTCATCCGTCTGCCCGAAGCCCCGGGCAGACGGGCCCGCGGTACCGGCCTGCGTATGGCAGCTGCCCGTTGGGTGCCCACCGCTGAGACGGTACTCCACGCCACCGGCCACGACCTCGGAGCGATGCGTGACGAACTGGGCCTGTCCGCAGGAGACCATGGGCCCGCCTGTACAAGCACCGGCGCAGCCAGGTCGGATGGTGGCAGCGGATGCGGCGCGCCGTGCGGCAAGCCGGCCAGAACAACCAGCGCGTGTACCGCGCTCACGGTGGCCGGGACATGCCCGATCCACTCCAGGGACGGCGTCATCTTCCGTGGTACTCCATCTATCCGGCGGGACACGGTCGGCGTGAACGCGTCCTCGCCACCCAGACGAAGCGCCTGTCGCACTTCTCCCCTCCATGGCCCTCGCTTCACCCGAGCGAGTGAAAACCGGGGCCGGCCCGCACTCCGGCGCAGAGCGTGACGAGGGCGCGGCCGCAGCACGACCAAAGGATGGGGGTGTCGGCCGACCTCGGCCGCCCCGAGGCGAGGGCCCCCTGGTCACAGCCGGGCGGCTGGGGAGACTGCCCGGCGGGGATGACTGGACAGGCTCGCCCTGGCGCGGCGCTTTGTTCTGCCTGGCTCCGCCTGGCGCTGGGGCGTTGACCGAGTCCGCGGCGGCGTCGGCACCAGGCCGGACGCACTGTGCTTTCCGGTGGTCCGGGAAGCTGGTGGTAGTGACGCCGAATGGGTCTTGGTGCTGGTGGTGCGACATGCGTTGGCCTGCGGCGAGAGACCGGTCAGGGCGCCCTGTTCCGGTGGCCGGAATCGTTCTACTGTCGTGGCAAGGCACTCCTGCGGACCCTGGGAGATACCAGTGCCAGAGCTGTTTTGGGAACGGGCCGAAGAAGTCAACCAACGCTACCGGGAAGAGAACGACCTCGACCCGCCGTCTCTGGCGAGCGAGCTGAAGATGACCTACGAGGCTGCGAAGCTCGGAGTGGACCTCTACAACGACCCTGTAGGCACGGTCGTGGACAGGGCGCGCAGGGTTAAGCGGGCCTGGGACGAGGCCGACGAGTAGCTCCACTGCCTACACCGCCGTTCCACGCGGCCTCCGGCGAACACACACGTGCCGGAGGCCGCACGGCTTCACACAGCAGAGCCGACCCACGCAGGCCCCTCACTCTCTCTGCCCTGCCCGCCTCATCCCGAGGTAGGCGAGGAGGCGGGTTCGTCGGGCTGCCGAGTAGGTCCAGCCCCGCGCTGGGCGTTCCTACCAGCGCCACGCACACCCGGCCCTGACCATCTGACCCGCCGACACACTGCGCCCGGCACTGCCGCGTCACGCTCAGCCGACGTCCGGGAACCAGACGGCTGGGCCGCCGCCGCGCCACCCCACCGGCCCCGCCCGGCCAGTGGGGAGACGCACCGCAGATGATCGAGGTCCTCGAACGCATCCGAGTTCCCGGCCCGCAGGACGGACGGCCGCGCACGCGGCCGGACCACCTCGGCGGCGACAAGGCATACAGCTCACGCCGCAACCGCCGCTACCTGCGAAGACGCCAGATCAAGCACAGGCCCGCCTGTCGCAGCGGGTGGCGACGGCCCGGGGCTTGCCGAGTGGGGAGTGCCGTGGCCTCCGCCGTCCGGCTGGCGCAAGTACCTCGAAGCGAAGTGGAACGGTCTTTCTTGGTCCAGCCACCGTTCGCGGTCTGCGCGGTGCGAACCTGCGCCAGCGGTGATCAGAACAGGGTGTCCTGGTCGGGTTCCTGGCGCGCCCCCGCGCCGCCGCCCCGCAGCCCGCACCGCCGCTGAAGGGGGCCGTGCGGAGGGCGAGGTGCTGGATCTCGGGTCATGGCTGTTCCTGTGGTCGTACTGCTGGAGGACGGCAACGGCCGTCGCAGCGCCCTGCGACGGCTCAGGCGGCGGGCTGCACCCGGGCGGCCCGCCGGTAGCAGCCGGGAGCGATGCCCCGTTCCCGGGAGAAGGCGCGCGAGAAGGCGAACTCGGAGGCGTAGCCGATGGCTTCGCCGATGTCGCCGACCGGATCGTCCGTCTCGCGCAGCAGCCGGGCGGCGCGGTCGACGCGCAGCCGGGACACGTACGCGAGCGGGGCGGTGCCGACCAGTTCCCTGAACTGCCGCGCGAACGCCGGGCGCGACATCGCCACCTCGCGGGCCAGGCTCTCCACCGTCCACGGGGCTTGTGGCGCCCCGTGGACCAGCGAGAGCGCGGCGCCGATCCGCGGGTCGCGCAACGTGGTGAGCCAGGACCGCTGCCCGCATCCTGCGTCGGCGTCGGCGAGGTCGAGCCAGGCGCGGATCACCTGGACGAACAGGACGTCGGTCAGACGGGCGGCCACGACCCGTGCTCCGGGCCGCGTGCGGGTGGTCTCGGGGATCAGGAGCCGGACGATGCCCTGCAGTTCCGGGTCGGCGCTCATGCCGGGAACGTGGATCACGGCCGGCAGGGAATCGGCCCCGCCGCCGGCCCCTGCCGGAACCGGGTGAGCCCTGCATCCAAGGCAAGACGTTTCGTGTCGCCCGACGTCCGGCCGGCCCGTTGCCGGAGGCAGAGGCCCGCCGGACCGGCCGGGCGGTCCTCAGGCGCGCTGCCAGAGCGCCGGGACGTTCGGCGGCTCCCAGCCGGCGAGGGCGGTGTGCGCCTGCAGGCAGCGGTACGCGAGTCCCGCGTACGTGACCCCGTCACCGGCCCGGTACGCCCGGCCCGGAGTCCAGGCGCCCGAGGGCGGAGTCGTCGGAGGGGGAGTGGTCGGCGGGGTGGTCGGGTCCTGGGGTACGTCCAGGACGAAGTCGAACGTGCCTTCCAGGCCGGGCCCCGTCTGGCGCAGGTTCATCAGCAGGCGGCTGTCGAAGAGGGTGTCCGTGCCGTTGCGCGGCTCGCCAGGGAAGTACAGCTGGGTGGTGACCACCCGGCGCCCGGGTGCCTGGAGCTTCACATGGAGGTGGCGGGTGCGCCCGGGGTAGAGCCCCGCAACGATGGTGGTCAGGCTGAACGCGCCCTGCGCCGTGCTGAACTGGTGCCCGCGGAAGGCGTAGCCGCTGTTGTCGTACGCGCCGTTGTCGTCCGCCTGCCAGAAGTCCAGCAGCACGCCGGGGATCGGGCGGCAGCCCCGCCCGAAGACGTACCCGCTGACGGTGAGCCGGGTGCCGGGCGTGCCGCTCGTGATCAGGGAGTCCCGCAACGGGGAGTTCGGCTTGAAGTACGGGCCCTCCATCTGTTCCACCGTCGGCCCGTCGCCGTCGTGGCAGTCCGGGGTCGGGGCCAGAACGACGGCGCCCGAAGCCGGCTGGTCCCGGGCGAGCGCGACGCGCCCCCCGATCAGCAGTGGGGCGGCGCCCAGCGCGGCTGCTGCGCGCAGGACGGTCTTGCGGCTGACCCGGTGTCCGTCGCCCGTGGGCTGGGGTGTGGTGGTGGGCTCCTGCGATGCGGGCATCGAGGCCTCCTCGCGTGGGCGGGTGGTGGGGGGGTGGGGGGCGCGACAGGAGATGGGCGCAGCCTGCCGGGGCATCTGCCCGGGCGGCCCGTCCGATCGCGGCCACCAGCCAACCTACGGTCCGTCCGGATGCGCGGCGATGGATTCGATCCGGGGATCGTGGTGATTTCCACCGGCCCGGTTGCGGAACTCGCCAGGCGACATCCCCGTCTCCCTCCTGAAGAACCGGCAGAAGTACGCCGGATCCGAGAAACCGGTCAGCTGCGATATCTGACGTACGGTCATGGCCGTGCCGGACAGCAGCCGCTTCGCCTCCAGCGTCTGCTGCCGGCGGATCAGGCTGCCGGGTGAGAGTCCCGTGGCCCGCCGCACGAGCGTCTGGAAGTGCCCCGTGGACACGCCGAGTTCCCGCGCGTACCAGCCGGCCGGCCGTCCGGCCCCACCGGGCTCGCACAGCAGTCGGCCGAAGGCTGCGGCCAGTTCGGCGGCCCGGTCGCGCGCCGGGGTCGCCGCGTCCGGCGGAGTGCCGGCCGTGCCCGGGATCCGTGACGCCCGGACGATCAGGATGTGCAGGCAGGCCCGCAGTACGTCCTGGTAGCCGGCCTGCAGGTCCCGGTACTCGCCGCCCATGTCGGCCAGGAGCGCGGCGATCGGCGCGGCCTGGTCACCGGCCGGGTGCCCGGGCCGGGCGGCCAGCACCCGCAGGGCGGACGCGTCGTCCGCGTGGGTCAGCAGGAACTCCTCGTTGAAGAGCACCACGTGCCCGGTGAGTCCGTCCGCGTCGGCCCAGTGGTGGACCTGGCCGGGGGTGATCACGCACAGCTGCGGGGGCTCCACCGGCCGGCGGACGAGGTCCAGCACGTGCGCGCCGCTCCCGCCGGTCACGTAGACGATCTCGTAGAAGGTGTGCCGGTGGGGGAAGGAGGCGCGCGACAGCGGGCCGATGGTGTCGAAGGTCCCGATCGCGAAGGGCAGCAGGTGGGGGAGGGGGACGTCGAGGCGGTGCAGGGGCAGGTCGGGGAGGCGGGTGTTCCGGAGCCGGTCCATCCCCGCAGTGTCCGGCCCGCCACCCGAGCAGGTACAGACCAATCACGGACGTCTGCCGGCTTCGTCCTCGGTCCCGGTGGTCACCCGCGCCCTTCGGAACGGCACCGGGAGCCGCAGGAGACACGCCGGCAGGGGGACGGCGGCGTGGGCGGAGATGACCGCACCGGAGCCCAGCCCGTCCATGAGCGCGCCGAGGACGAGACAGCCGATGCCGGTGATCACGAACTCCACGAACGCGATCACCGACAGCAGGCTCGCCCGGTGGTGCGAGGGCACCGCCTCGTTGAACACGTTGTCCACGATCACGGCCGTGATCTCGGGAATTCCGACCAAGCAGGACACGGCGATGGTGACCCACACCAGGCCGAGCCCGCTGAGGCCGAGCGCCGCGGCGAGCGCCAAGAGCGACACCGGGATGATGAGCCGGTACCCGATCTGCAAAGGCGATCCGGGGCAAGCCACCCCGAACACCGTCGCGGGTGACGAGCCCGCCGAGGTGCGCGGGCGTTGGGGCGAGAGTGGGCGGAAGCGGTGCCGTCGTTGATGGCCGCGTTGCAGGCCAGAGCAGACAAGGCCCGGATGCGGGCCGGGCAGGACGGTGGCTGCGGGCCCACCGGATTTCCGGGCGGTCAGGCCGTCATGCTCACTAGGATTGACCCATGACCAGTCGACGTCAGCTGATACTTCGCCTGTCACTGCCCCTGCCCGTGCTGTTGGCGTCCACGCTCTCCCTGGCGGCCTGCAGCTCGACGCCCTCCAAGGCCACGGTGGCGGCGCGCGAGTCTGCCAAGTCCGCCTGCGCCTCCCTGCAGCAGCTGACCGACCAACTCGCCCGCCCCCGGCCGAAAAATCTGACCGACCCCTACTACCAGACCGCCGAGCAGTACCTGAACACGGCGACCAACCGCGCCGCCGACGCGGCTCAACAGGACCACGGCTACCAGGAGTTCGCCGACACCCTGCACCGGGCGGCCGAGATCTGGCAGGTCACCTTCACGCTGGACGAGGCCGTGCCGCTGATCCAGCAGGCGCAGAAGGAGAAGTGCTGACGCTCTCGGCGTGAACCCAGTCGGGTGCAGATCTTCCGGGTGTGCCTGTTCGTCCTGGCTGACCTGCCGTTGCCCTTTCCAGCCCCTCAGGCCGAACCCCTGGTGCTCGGACCACTCCTTCGAGCAGGAGTTCACCAGAGGCTGTGACCAGCGGAAATGTGCGGCATGCGGAACCTCCACGGGGGTGATGCCCGAGGTCGCCCAGCGTTCTTCCAGGGTGGTCATGACAGCCCGGACGGTGTCCTCGTCTCCTCCGGTGATGTCCAGGACCACCAGGCCGGGCTCCGCGATGTGCTGCTCGTCGATCGGCTTCATGACCGTTGCGACGGCGGGGGAAGCGAGGTGATTCGCTGTCGGCCTCGGCTCCACCCGCATGAGGGATTCGAGCCTGGCTCCTGCCGTCCGGTGGGACGGTCTCGTGGTGTACGGGGGCCGCACCCCGTACACCCGAACGCACTCCGCGGCCGGAGGTGCCGGTGCGGGTGTCCGCGAGGTGCTGCCCGGGGTGGGCGTCACCCGTTCGCGCGCACCCGGGGGGCCGGTAGGGAGGGACGCGAAGAGGCTGCGCCAAGCTGATCGTTTACCCGTCCGACGAGCAGGGCTGGCGCCGGGTGCGCTACGACGGTGTCGCCATCAGGGTCGCGCACCGCCCGGCCGGCATCAGGGTCTGCCTCGCGGCCGCCGGGCTGGAGAACGCCGAGGACGTAGACCGCACCGACCCCCGACCCCGACCCCGACCCCGACTTCGACTTCGACTTCGTGTAGTGGCGAGGCGTCGGCCCAGAAGGTGTGCATTGCAGCGATGGATGTCACCGGAGTCGCCGGCCGACCTGCGGCCCCGCGGGACTCTCGGGGGCACTTGTCACCGGATGCGCGAGCCTGTTGTCACCAGCGCCGGTGACGCAGCCCAGTTGTCACCGGCCCGGTGGAGGTACGCGCCGGTGACCTGGAGCGTTGCGCGGATGTCCTGTTGCGTTGGGCTTGTCTGTGGCTCTTGTGCTGATCTGCGGGGTTGCCGGGTTCGATGAGAACGCTCGGCCCGGGATTCTCAGTGCACTGGTTTCTCCGGAATCCACGGCGGTTTCGTGATCACCAGGGGACGGCGCCGTCGTCCTCGAAGAACGAACCGGTCGGGCCGCCGTCGGGCAGTGTGGCGAGCCGGATCGCCGTGGCCGCGCCCTGTTCGGGGGTGCGGGGCCCGTGGAAGCCGGTGAAGTCGGTGGCGACCAGGCCCGGGCAGGCGGCGTTGATCAGGATGTTCGTACCGGTGAACTGCCGGGCGTACTGCACGGTGAGGGCGTTGAGGAACGACTTCGACGGCGCGTAGGCCGCCATGATCGGGCCGATCTCGGTGTCGGGGTCCGCCTGCCGGGTCAGGGAGCCGACGCTGCTGGAGACGTTGACGATGCGTGGCGAGGCCGAGCGCCGCAGCAGTGGCAGCATCGCGTTGGTCACCCGGACGACACCCATGACGTTGGTGTCCACGACCGTGCGGAGCACTTCCAGGTCGAGCGCGGTCGGGTCCTGCACCCACCCCGGGCCCATGTCGCCTGAGATGCCGGCGTTGTTGACCAGGGCGTCCAGGCGCCCGGCCAGCCGTTCGACCAGTTCCGCGGCATCGGTGACGCTCCGGTCGTCGGTCACGTCCAGCGGTACCCCGAACGCGTCCACGCCGACGGCGCGCAGTCTTCCGACGGCGGTTTCGCGTCGGGCCGCGTCACGGGCCCCCACGCCCACGCGGTACCCGAGGCTGCCCAGCCCGGCCGCGATCTCGTACCCGATGCCCTTGTTCGCGCCGGTCACCAGCGCGATCATCGTTTCGCTCATGCTGATGATGTTGGCTCGCGGACGAGTGGCGCGGCCAACACCGATCCGGTGCCCTGTCATACCCGCCAGGTATCACCACGTAGGCTGCGGCCGTGGACACCCTCGAAACCCGCGAGTTGAGGTATTTCGTGGCCGTCGCCGAGGAACTGCACTTCGGGCGTGCCGCCGAGCGCCTCGGCATGGCCCAGCCGCCGCTATCGCGGGCGATCCAGCAGCTCGAACGGCGCCTCGGGGTCTGCCTGCTGCAGCGCAACCGCCGTGGCGTCCGTCTGACCGGCGCCGGAGAGGTGCTGCTCCACGAGGGCCGGGCGGCCCTCGACGCGACCGCTGCCGCCGCTCGCCGCACCCGGCGCGCAGGCGGTGCCGACAGCCCCGGCGGCCCCCGCAACCGGCTGGTCCTCGCGGTGAAGGCCGCCGCGTCCCACGAACTGCTGCGGAAACTTCTCGACGCCTACGCGGCCGAGCCCGACAGCGCCGAGATCGAGGTGCTGCCGTGCGGCATCTGCGAGCAGGAAGAGCTGCTGCGCGACGGACGTGCCGATGTCGCGCTCATGCACACGCCGTGGAACTCCCTCGCCGGGTTCGACAGCGAGGCACTGACGACCGAGGGGCAGGTCGCCGTCCTGCCTGCCGGGCACCCCCTCGCCGCCCGCGAGACCTTGTCCCTGGCCGATGTCAGAGACGTCCCCGATCTGCCGCTCGCCCGCTGGCCCACCCACGGCACCTACGCACCCGGCCCGGGCCCCGAGATCCACAACCAGACGCAACTGGCCCAGCTGATCGCCCTCGGACGCACCGTGGCGGTCGTCCCCGACTCCGCCCGCTCCTGGCTGTGGGCCGAGCACACGGCCGTTCCCTTGACCGATGCACCTCCCGTCGTGACCCACATCGCCTGGCCCGCCCACAGCCGCTCCCTCACCCTGGCCGGCCTGATCCGCACGGCCGTACGGCTATGACCAGCTCCTGCTCCCCATCGCCCACCACCCGGGACAGCTCAGACGCCACCAGGTCCGGTGGGACCGAAGACGGAAGAGGTGTCGTCCATCAGGGCCGGGGCCGGGCGCGCTCAGGACAGCTGCGCCTGGAGTCCGGAGAGAGGAGAGCAGCGGCCCTTGCCGGCCGTGCGCAGCTGCGCCCAGTCGGCCTCGGGGTGTGCCCCCGGCCGCGGCCTGGAGTCACCGGGGCTCCTCACGAGTGGGTGTCCCTGGACGCTTTGCTCATCGCTCCCGGGGGCCGTTTCGACGTGGCGTGTATGGAGCCGAGCAGGTGGAGGGCTTCGGCGCTCGGACTGCCGGGGTCGGCGTGGTAGACGACCAGCTGCTGGCCGGGGGCTTCGCGTACGTCGAAGGCGTGGTAAGTCAAGTGCAGGTCGCCGATGTGCGGGTGGTGGAAGTCCTTGGCCGCTCGGGTCTTGCCGCGCACGGTGTGTGTGTTCCACAGCCGGGCGAAGTCCGCGCTGCGTTCGCTCAGTCCGTCGGCGAGGGCACGCAGCCTCAGGTTGCCGGGTTCCCGGCCGTCGGCTTCGCGTAGATGGCCTACGACGGCCTCGGCGGTCTGGTCCCACCGGGTGTGGAAGGATCGGCTGGCCGGGTCCAGGAAAACCATCGCGGCCAGGTTGTCCGTCCGGTCGAAGGGGGAGTACAGGGCTTCGGCGAGGGCGTTGGCGGCCAGGACGTCGAGAGTGGGGCCGATGACGAACGCGGGCGTGTGGGGGTAGCCGTCGATCAGCGTACGCAGGGCGGGACTCACCCGGCCCGGGGAAGCCGAGACCGGGCGGCCCGGCACGGTGCCGGCCAGCCGGTGCAGATGCGCCATGGTGTCGGCGTCCAGCAGCAGGGCGCGGCTCAGTGCGTCCACCACCTGCGCCGAGGGGCGGCGTTCGCGGCCCTGTTCGAGCCGTGTGTAGTAGTCGGCGTTCACCCCTGCCAGCACGGCGACTTCCTCGCGGCGCAGCCCGGCCACCCGGCGCATGCCGTGGTGTGTCATACCGACGTCGCCGGGCCGGACGGCGGCCCGGCGCGCGCGGAGGAAGTCTCCCAGGTGGTTGTCGCTCACCGCCCCAGGCTAGGCCGCCGGCTGCCGGACATGCCTGGGTGTGTCGCACCCAGGCACCTTGCAGCCTGGGCGGCGGCCGGGCCCCGGCCCAGACTCGGTGTCCTACCGAGGCAAGGAGCCGGACATGAGCGCCCACACATCGAAAGTCATCGCCGTCACCGGAGCGAGCAGCGGGATCGGTGAGGCGACCGCCCGCCGCCTTGCTGCCGACGGACACAGCGTGCTCCTGGGAGCACGCCGCACCGAGCGTCTCGATGCGCTCGCCGCGGAGATCGCCGCCCTGGGCGGCACGGCCGCCGCCCGGCGGCTGGACGTAACCGACGCCGCCGACGTGCAGGCGTTCGTCCGCGCTGCCCGCGACCTCTACGGGCGGATGGACGTGCTGGTCAACAACGCCGGCATCATGCCGCTCTCACCGCTGGAGGAGGCCCGGACCCAGGAGTGGGACCGGATGATCGACGTCAATGTGCGGGGAGTGCTGCACGGGATCGCCGCAGCCCTTCCGGCGATGCGCGCCCAGGGCGGCGGGCACATCGTGAACGTCGCCTCCGTGGGGGCCTACGAGGTCGTGCCCACCGCCGCCGTCTACTGCGCCACCAAGTTCGCCGTCCGCGCGATCAGCGAGGGCCTGCGCAAGGAGTCCGCCGGCGATGTCCGGGTGACCGTCGTCTCCCCGGGCGTGACCGCGTCCGAACTCGCCGACCACATCACGGATGCGGCCGCCCGGGAGGCCATGCGCAGCTACCGCTCGGTCGCCATACCGGCCGACGCCATCGCAAACGCGATCGCCTACGCCGTCTCCCAGCCACCGGAGGTGGACGTCAACGAGATCGTGGTCCGACCTTCCGCGAGCGCCCAGTGACGCGCACCGGGCGCCCGTGCTCCCGGTGCGGCACGGCCGACAGCGGCCCGGACGCTCTGGCACGCAGACTGCGGGTGCTGGAGGACAAGGAGGCGCTCCGTGCCCTGATGACCCGCGGCTGGCGCGCCCTGGACCGCCGGGACTGGGCGACCTGGGCCGCTTGCTGGGCCGAGGACGCCGTCCTGGAGTTCGGTCCCTGGGGCACGATCCAAGGGAGGGAGGCGATCCGCGCCCGGGTGGAGGAAGCCGAGGCGCCCTTCCCGAGCATGCAGCACCACCTGCTCAACCTTCACTTCGACGTGGCTGGTGATGCGGCGACCGGCATCGGCTACATGTGGTTCGTCGCCGTCACCACCCCCGGACGGTCCTCGGCCCCCTACTCCATGGGCGGCCCCTACGACTGGGAGTTCCGCCGCGACCCCGATCAGGGCTGGCTCGTGGTCCGGCAAGAGCTCGGGATCTGGTGGACTGACGGCCACGCTCCCCAAGAAGCCTTCGCATCGGGCTGATACGCGCCTCCCGGCACCACCGGGAGACCCCCGATCGGGATGCGGCGCTCTCTCCGACTTCCGCGCAGGCGGCAGGGTCGGTGCACATGGCGAAGATTCGTTGTTGATCACGCACCCGACTCTGGGTCTGATCCGTGAAGCGGCTCTCCAGCGCGTTGTGTGTGGACGCGGCGCACGCGCTCCACCGTCACCGCCGCCGGGAGACCGGCCAGGAGGAGGGACAGCCCCACCGGGAGCACCCCCGCCCACACGGTTGGTGAGACGTACGCGGTGCCGGACGTACCGTCCACCAGCCACGCGCGGACCGGTTGCGAATCGATGTCGCCCTTGACGGGGACGTTGAACGACGAGCCCCCGTCGTCGGGGGTGAAGGCGCCCGAGCAGGACGTCGACGTTCCCGCATTGGCCCCGGTGTTGTCGTACGTCCGGCAGTCGGCTTCGGTCACGGTGCCGGGCTCGCCCCACAGCGCTGCCCGCAACTCTGCGGTGAAGTTCGTCAGTACGACGTAGGCCAGAAACAGTCCGACCAGACAGGCCAGCGCCAGCCACGGGGCGGGTCCGACTTGCTCCGGCCTGCTCTGTTGCCCGTCCATGGCGTTCCCACCTCGCTCATCCCCACCCTCGGATCGCCGCCGGACCTTCATGGTGACCGATCCGAGGTGCCCTCGGAAGCCCTCCATGACGTGCTGGTGGGCCCGCACGATCGTCGAGTCGACCGACACCGGCCATCGATGTCGTCGGCCGCGTCCTTCCCCGCCCGGACCGCCCCCGGCATCCGCGAGAACGCCGCTGTCGGGACGTTTCGGCAACGCGGCGAGGTGCCGCGCCAGACGCTGCGGCCCCGGCCCGCAGGGCGCGCTGCCGACTACGCGCGGGCCGCGAGTTCCGCCACGAGGCGGGTCGTGAGCGGTACGCGGATGCCGTGCCGTTCGGCTGCGCGCAGCAGGGCTCCGCCGACGGCGTCGAGTTCGAGCGGGAGCCCGGCCTCCGCGTCGCGCTGCATGGAGGACCTGCTGTCCGGGGGGAACGCGTCGTAGCGTGCCAGGACTTCGTCGGCCGTCCGTCCGCCGCAGGCGCGGCCGACCGCCACGGTCTCCCGGACCAGCGCGGCCAGGGTGTCCCGCTGCGCGGAGCGGATGTGCCCGATGGGTTGCCCGTGGCGGGTGGTGAGTAGAGCGAAGGGGGCCAGGAAGGCGAGTTTCCCCCACATCACCTCGCTCTCGTCCGGGACGAGGCGGGTGACCGGGCCCGCGGCGGTGAGCAGGTCGGCGAGCGGGGCCGGCCGTTCCGGTGGTCCGGCGAGGTCGATCTCGACGAAGGGGCTGCCGTGTTCGATGACGCCCGGCGCGGTGCGGGTGGACTCGACCCGGATCACGGCCGGGACCACTGCCTCGTCGCCGTACCGGGCGCGCAGGACGTCGAGGTGCTCGGCGCCGTTGAGCAGGGGCACCAGCGCACCGTCGGCGAGCAGGTGGGGCGGGACGCGGTGGAGAGCCGCGTCGAGGACGGTGTTCTTGACGGTCACCAGGCACAGGTCGACGGGTTCGCGCAGCACGGTGTCCGCCTCCACCTCCGTGGTGAGCGTCCCGAACTGACGGCTGCGGACACGGATGCCGCCCTCGCGCAGCGGGCCGGCACTCCCTTCGCGGGCGAGGCAGATCACACGGTGCCCGGCGCCCGCCAGCAGTGCGGCGAGCAGGCCGCCTACTCGGCCGGGGCCGAGGACGGCGACGGTCTTGCGGCCGGCGTCCGGGACGGATGCGGCGGGGGGCTGCACGGACAGGGGCATGGCCGGGTTCCTCTCGGTGGCGGGTCGGCACCCGGGCGGGTTGCCGCCCTCAGTGGGGCGCGTACTGCTGGTCAGGCCGTGGCCGGGTCGATCCTGGCGAGGGCGTCGATCTCGATGCGGAAGGCGGGGTGGAGCAGTCCGGCGACCTGCACGAGGGAGCAGGCGGGCGGCCGGGCAGGATCCAGGTGCTCGTCACGGATCCGGCGGAAGGCGTCCAGGTCGGCCAGGTCGGTCAGATAGACCGTCAGTTTGACGACGTCGTGCAGGCGCGCGCGCCGGCCGCGTGCTGGCCGTCGGCGGCCTGGTTCAGCAGCAACGCCTTCTTCGTTCCCGACGGCGATGGGCGCCGGCTGCGATCTTGTGGCGGGTCGAGGTGAATTGACGGACGCGGCGTGGGAGCTGATAGCGCCCCTGTTGCCGCAGATGGACGGGCGTGGCCGTACTTGGCGGGACCACCGCCAGGTGGTCAACGGCGTGCTGTGGCGTCTGCGGACCAGGGGCTCCATGGCGTGACGTGCCCGAGCGATACGGGCCCTGGCCGGCGGCGTACGAGCGGTTCTGCCGACGGGAGTCGGAAGGGATTTGGGTCCGCCGCTCGAACACATCCAGGTCCGCGACGCGGCGGCGGGCCGCGTGAAGTGGACCGTCTCGGTCGACTCCACGGTCAACCGCACTCACCAGCATGCTGCCGGCGCCCGCAAAATGGGGACCGAGACGGGGACGAACTGGAAGATCCGGGATGACCGGGGCCTGCCCCTGTCGATCGTGCTCACACCCGGCAACACGCATGACGCCACCGCGTTCGGCCAGGTCCTCGACGGGATCCGCGTCCCGCGTTCCGCCACCGGTCGGCCCCGCACCACGCCGAACCGGGTCCTGGGCGGCAAGGCCTACTCCAGCAGGGAGATCGGCCGACTGCTGTGGCGCCGGGGCATCGCCACCACAATTCCCCAGCGCCGCGACCAGATCGCCAACCGCAAGCGGCGCGGCACCCGCGGGGGGCGACCCCCTGCCTTCGACCAGGTCGTCCACCGCGACCGGAACGTGGTCGAGCGATGCCTCGCCCGTCTGACGCAGTTCCGCGCGATCGCCACCCGGTTCGACAAACTCGCCGTCCGCTACCGCGCCGGCATCGTACTGGCCTCCCTGATCCTCTGGCTCCGCGAACCCACCAACTGATCATTTGTCAGACCGGGCCTGGTGCGCCGTGCGGCTCCGCGTGCTCGCCTTCGAGAACAGCACCGGAGAAGGGGCCGGTTCCATGGACGTGTTCTGCGGGATCGACTGGACGGAGGGGCACCACGAGGGCGCTCTCGTCGATGACACCGGCAAGCTGCTGGCCAAGTGCCGGATCAACGACGACCCGGATGACTACCGGCTGCTGCTCGACCTGCTCGACCTGCTCGCGGGACACGGTTACCTGGTCCTGGCGGACATCATCCGTACCGACGCGCCGGTGCACCGGCCGCTGCCCGCCGACACCGACTTGGCCCAGGCGGTCGCTGTCCCGGTCCGCGCACAGCAGGACGCGGTCCGGAACCGGCAGCAGGTCCCCAATCAGCTGCGCTCGCTGCTGAGGGAGCACTTCCGGCGATGATCGAGGCGTTCAGGGACAAGCCGGGGACCCTGGCCCGCCCTGATGCCCGCAGGATCCTCGCCGTTGCGCCTACACCTGCCCTGGCTGTCAAGCTGCAGATGTGGAAGCTGATCCCCATGCTCCGACGGGCCGGCCGCCGCCGAGGCATCGAGACGGACGCTGAACGAATCCAGCAGGCCTTCCGCGGGGAAGCCCCGCGGCAGGAGGAATTGTCAAGACGTGTGGATGAGGAGTGGTTGCCTGCAGGTAGGCGAAGGGACTTGAGTCTCCCGTAGGGGGAGACACGAAGGTGGGGTACATGGACGGCGACACGCTCTACTCGATCGGCGAACTGGCTCGGCGGACCGGTCTCACGGTCAAGACCATTCGGTTCTACTCCGATCGCGGAATCGTGGCGCCGACAGACCGCAGCCCGGCCGGCTACCGCCTCTACAACATCGACGCCGTCGCACGCCTGGACCTCGTGCGGACCCTGCGCGAGCTGGGACTGGACCTTCCCACGATCCGCAAGGTCGTGGACCGCGAGCTCTCGCTTCCCGAGGTCGCCGCGGCGCACGCCGAAGCACTGGCAGTGCAGATCCGCGTCCTCGGCCTGCGGCGCGCGGTGCTGACGGCGGTGGCCGAGCGCGGGTCCACCCCTGAGGAGACGGAACTCATGCACCGGCTGGCCCAGCTTTCCGAGGACGAACGCAGACATCTGATCGGCGATTTCCTCGACGCCGTCTTCGGCGGTCTTTACGCCGCCCCCGCATTCGCGGGGGTCATGCGCTCGATGACCCCCGAGCTGCCCGACAATCCGGAGGCGGAGCAGGTCCAGGCGTGGGTGGAGCTGGCCGAAATGTCCCTGGACCCGGGTTTCCGCGCCGTCGTCCGGCGGATGGCCGAGGACCAGGCAGCCGAGCAGGCCCGAAGCGACACGATGGGCCCGCGCCGCGACATCGCCGCAGCCGTCCGTGACCAGGCCGGCCCGGCCCTGACCGCCGGCATCGACCCGGCCTCGCCCCAGGCCGATCCGATCGTCGCGGCGTTCACGGCGCACTACGCGCACCTCCTCGGCCGCCCCGACGACGTCGAGCTTCGCCGCCGGCTGGCGACTCGGCTGGAGAGCGTGAACGACCCCCGCAGGGAGCGATACCTCCAGCTGCTCGCAGTGGTCAACGGCTGGCCGGCCCCGGAGAGTCTGGCTCCAGTGCTCGACTGGTCCGTCCAGGCTCTGCGCGTCCGGACACAGCAATAACGGTGCGGTCGCAAGGCGGCATGGGGCGGACGCGGCTGGCGTCGGGTGAAAACGCCGCCGCATATGATCGGTTGGTGAGTGCCCCGGTCGTACTTCAGGTGGCCGCGTCGCCGGTCTCTCCCGCTCTCGTTCTTCGCCCCTGGCGCATGGAGGACGTTGCCGCATTGGTCGAAGTGAGCCGGGATCCCGATTTGCGCCAGTGGGCGAGCTCTGTCGTGGACAACGATGCCGACGGGACGCGCTGGGTGCAGACCCAGCAGCAGGGCTGGGCAGCGGGGGACCGGTTCGGCTTCGCCGTCCTTGAGGCACGACCCGGTTCAGTTCGTGAACAGTTGGTGGGCAACGTGGTCCTCAAGGAAGTCACATCCGGCAAACCGGCGGCCGAGGTGGGCTACTGGACCGCGGCGCACGCTTGAGGGCGGGGAGTGGCCTCCCGCGCTTTGGAGGCACTCACCAGCTGGGCCTTCGACACCTTGGAAGCCGACGGGCTGGAGCGTCTCGAACTCCTGCACCAGGTGGACAACCTGGCATCGTGCCAGGTTGCGCAGAAGAGCCGCTACGACTTCGACAGCATCCTGCCCGCGGCGCCGCCCTCCTTCCCCCGCGATGGCCACCTGCATATACGGCGCACGAGTGCCTGAGATCCTCCCGGCATTTGCGGATCGGCTGAGGCTGCTCACGCCGCGAGGGTCTCGGGGCGTTCGACGAGGTGGCCGCGTGCGAAGCGGACCCGGCACGGACCAGAGCGACGAGGTGGGGTGCGTTCACGGCCCGCCAGCGGGCCTCGGCGGACTCGACCAGCCTGAAATCATCGCCAGCCCGGCTGCCGGCACCCTTCGTCACCTTGGTCCGCAGCCGCACGGTGGCGAACGTCGACTCGACGGGATTCGTGGTCCGCAGGTGGATCCAGTGCTCGGCGGGGAAGTCGTAGAACGCCGGCAGCTCGTCCTCATCGTCCGCGATCTTCTTGACCGCCTTGGGGTATTTCGCATTGTACTGCTCGGCGAATATGGCGACGGCTTTGCGGGCCTGCTCCTTGTTCTCGGCGTTGTGGATGTCCTGGATGGCGCGCTTGGCCGCGGGCTGGGCCGACTTCGGCAGGGAATCGAGAACATTCGCGGTTTTGTGAACCCGGCATCTTTGTTCGCGGGTGTCAGGGGAACACCTCGGTCAGGGCCTTCCAGAAGGCGAGCGCGCCGTCCCAGACGGCCGGCACCGGGGCGGGCATCCCGCGTCGGGCACAGTCGCGTAGCAGACCCGCCCACGCCTCCGTCGACTCGCGATAACCATCGGCCACCGCGATCAACTCCTTGGTGCCATCCGCCCGCACGCCCATCACCACCAGCACGGCAGCCTTGGCCTCCTCCAGGCGTATGCGCAGGTGAATGCCGTCGGCCCACACGTACACGTAGTCCGTGGCCGATAGATCGCGGTCCATGAAGGCGGCGTGGTCGGCCTGCCACTGGTCAGCCGTGGGACGGTGGCCGGCGACAGCCCGGCCGAACTGCCGAGGAACTGCTCCAGCGCGGGCACGAAGTCCCCAGACGACAAGCCATGCAGGTAGAGCAGTGGCAGCACCTCGCTGATCTTCGGGGACTTCCGGACCCAAGGCGGCAGGATCGCCGGGGAGAACCGCCTGCGTTCGCCCGCATCGAGGTCGGTGCGCTTGTCGTTCACCCGCGGGATTCACCTCCACGGTCCCGGCCGCGGTGGTGACCTTCCTCGGCTGGTGATAGCCGTTGCGCACTACCAGCCGCCGCCCGTTCTCGTCCCGCTGGTCGGCCAACTCGGCGATGTATGCGTTGACCTCGGCTTCCAGCGCGGCGGCCAGCATCCTGCGGGCGCCCTCCCGGACGCTCTCGTCCAGCAGCGACGACCCGTCTCGCGCTGCCCGCTGTGCCCACACGGCCTGCTCGTCCGCGGAGTCTCCACGGCGGCTGACCTGGACCGCCCAGTGGACTTCTGCCTCGCCTGCGCAACCGGCTTCGACAGCCTCCAGAAGTGTCCACGCTGCGGAGCCATGCAGTCAGCGGCGGAAGAGCATCGGTGCCCGTTCGCTCGGAGCCTGCTGTGAGCTGCCCGCGGCTGGCTTTGTTCACGAGAAGCGGTTCTGGCTCATTGGAGGGCTGACTGAGTGTGATGTGTCAGTGGCGTGTGATGGGATGGCGGGACTCTGCTGCCGCGACCTGCCAGGAGACCGCGTTGATGCCCGTTTACTCGTCTCTGACCCACGCCTTGGCCGAGGCCTTGGTCGATGTCCTGTGGTTCATCGAGGCCAGTGAAGACGAGCAGATGGATCCGGACGACGCCGCCAAGGTCCTGGAGGGTGTCGCCCACCTGGTCAGCCAGCTGTCGAGCGACCAGCGGAGCGAACTGATTGGCCTGCTCAGGACGATGGCCGAAGCCGAGTCCGACCCCGCGCGGCGGGAGTTCCTGGAAGGGTTCCCGGAAGGCTTCGGGCTCGTTGATGACGCCGTCTGACCCATACATCACGAGTAGACAGGACGCGCTTCCGGAGAAGATGAAAGCCGGCCCGGCCGAACATCTGGCGTTTGAGCATCGTGATCCGGTTGACGTGGCCTTCGACGACGCCCGAGTTCCAGGGCAGGGTCAGGCTGGCGATGACGGCGAGGCGGTCGCGGTCGATGCCGGCGGCGAGCGTGGAGGCGGCGTGCAGCCTGTACCAGGGGGCATGCAAAGGGGTCCAGTGTGGAGTGGTGATGGCTCCGTACTGGACCCCCTTTGGGAGAGGGCCTGGATGCTTCCCTGTTGTTCGGGGGTGATTCGAGAACGTTCCGGTCTTCGCGGCCACGATGAACGCCGCGAATGCCGAGGGGAACGTGCGTGCGACTCGCGAGCACGCCAGGGTGTTGCCACCCGCACGGCCCCCGGGTTCCGTCCCCATGGCGGGACCGAGGGTCGCATGAGGGGGGTTCAGGGGTTGGCCGCCGAATGGAACGTCGACGTGCATCGTTACCAGGGTGAGTGCACGCTGGGGTTATGGCCGAGCGTGCACCGAGCGGGCTTCGGTCGTCTCGTCGCCCAAAATCGCCGGCGCACCGGACTGATCGATCTGATCTAGTGCTCCCAACCTCGGCGTTCCTCCCGCAATTCAGGTTTCGCGGAGCGTGTACGCGCGAAAAACAGACGCCACTCTCCGATCTTTTGAAGTTCGCTTTACGGACGGACAGCATCATGTTCTTCTACAACGCAGATACGCGGCTGGCTGCATCCGGGAAACTCGACGCGGCCGGAAGTTACACCCACCTCAGGGACTTGGGGCAATTTGGGGATTGGAAGCAGATCGTAACCCTTGGCTGCGGCACGCTCTTCTTCTATAACGGCGAAACCGGGAAGGCTGCTTGGGGGAAACTTGATGCGGCAGGCGGCTATACCCACATCGCCGACCTCCCGACCGGGCAACCCGGGAAGGGATGGCAGGTAGTGCCAGTCGGACACGGGCAGCTCTTCTTTTACAATAGATCCACAAGAGCTGGTAGAACCGGAGTGATTGACGCGGCTGGCACCTACGCCACCCAGAAGGACTACCCCGCTGGGCATTTCGAGACGTGGGAACAGATTGTCCCTCTCGATAACGGCCTACTGTTCTTCTACAATGACAACAATGACGGGAGCCCTGCGCAGGCGCGTTCGGGCTGTGTAGATTGGCTTGGCAACTACACCGACCTCCACATTTTTCCGAATGGCCATTTCGGGCATTGGTGGGCCATGCAGGCCCTTGCCGGTAACTGGCTGTTCTTTCACAACCAAGGTACGCGAGGCGGTGCGACCGGGAAGCTTGACGCGGATACCGGCCTGCACACCCCCGTGAAGTTCCTCTCGCAGGTCGGAGAATGGTACAAAATTGTACCTGTGGGTGGTGGCTATCAGCTCTTCTTGTACAGAGCTGGACCCCCGACAGCAGCCGCATCAGGGAGAATTGATCTCTCCGGCGACCTCAAACGCATCGAATTTGGCTCGTCATTCGGGAAATGGTCGATAATTGTAGGTTGATTGTCTCGGACCCGGTGGGCGGGGCGGACGTGCACCCGGAGTTCGACCGCCGTGCGACCACCACGGCGTTACTGACTTTGCGCTCGGTGGAGTTGCTTGCGGTCCACCTGTCCGTGGGGTGGTTGTAGAGGGTGTCGTTGGCGACGAGGGTGGTGTCGCCGCCGGCCCCGAGGCTGAGTGCGTCCTTGGCGCCGAGCCATTTCATGACGTCGGCGGCTTCCTGGAGGGTGAAGCCGATGCTGGTGAGGGGGTTACGTCCGTCGATGGTGACCAGGAGGAGTTCACCGGTGGCGGTGACCCTTGCGAGGGTGCGGGGGTGGCGTTCGACGACATCGGCGTAGCCGTCGGCTATGCCTCCGAGTTCACCTTCTCGCGCGCCTTCTCCCGGGAACTGGGCATCGCTCCCCGCCGCTACCGGCGGGCCGCCCGGACGCAGCCCGCCGCCTGAGCCGCGCGCCTCGCGCTCCTCCGCAGCGGCCAAGGCCGCCTCCGCCCGGGCGAGTTCACCGCGCAGGTATGTGACAGGGTCTGCAGCCGGGGGACGTCGGGAGGCAGGACGGACATGATGCTCAGCCTCCGTACTGCGCCTGCCGCGCGGCCCGGCATGGCGTACACAGCGGGCTCCCGCCGGCTCCGTAGCGCGTGGTGGTCTGGCCTGTTAACTGCACCAGTGACTCCGATTCCGGAGCGAGCTCATCCATGTCCTGAAGGATGTCGACGTTCACGCATTTCCCCACGATCTACATGATCGGCGTCACGCAATTCCCCACCCGCACGGTCACGCTTCCCCATGGGGATGGTGGATGCGAGTGGATGCCCAACGGCGCGGCCCGAGCCCGCGTCTTCCTGCTGTTTACATGAACGGCAGGTCGACCGGCGGCCATGGGTAGCCCAGTCGCTCGGCATCGTGCGAACCGCCCCAGACCTCGGCGGTGGCACGGGGATCGCCTGCGGTCAACCGCGCTTCAAGGCGCTCGGCCTGGTCCGAAGGATCGTCCGCGGAGATCGGGAGAGTCATCCGGAACTGGATCCAGGGCAGATCCGTATCGGGCCCGTTAGGCGGGTGCATCAGGATGACGTGGATTCGGTCGGGTTGCTTGCGGGAGGCCCATACGTCTTGCAACTCGCACTCCCACCGGAGGAGCCAGTCCCCGCGTCCCCTCAGCCCCGCCTCAAGCAGCCGCGCGACCGCTCCTGCCGGCCACTCCCAGCTGCGGTCCTCTCCGGCTCGCCGGACTTCGGCCTCGTACTGAGCTGAGGCGAACCGAAGCTCCGGCAGGGCGACGTCCTGATTGGCCAGGTCGCGCCAGCCCGCCCAGACAACATGATCCCCGTCACGCGTGACCGTCATATACAGGGCCCCGCAGCACTCCTCCGCGCCACACCCGGACCAAGCGAGACGAACCTCGTGCGGTGTCGCGGTGGCATGCAACGGCCCGTTCCGGTCCAACAGATACCGGGGGCCTACTCCCAGGTACTGGGAGCCGCCCACGCCACCGGGGACCATCTCGGCCAGAAGATCCCGGCCATTGACGATCGGGCGGACCTCCACGCCGCCCTTGTCGGGCGGTGGGCACACGATGCTCAGGCTGAGAAGGTCCGGTTGTGTGGTCATCGGCCAATGGTCGAGGAGTCAGCCACAGCTGTCATGTGAATTCGCTTGGCCCTGCTCGAGTCGGTAGTTCGTGTTGCTGTCAGGCAGGTCGACCTTCGGACACTACTCCGGAACGTCGGGATGACAGCCTGGGGAATTACGTGATCGTAGCCCTGGGGAGTTACGTGACCGTCCACAAAGGAAGCTCCTGTTGTTAGACCTGCGCCACCAGCTGATCGAAGGCCGGGCTGATGTGCCCCGTGTCGGTTCGGTCATCGCGCTGGACACCATCCCCTGGTATGCCGTCGTGGACGCTGACGGCGCCGTCGTTGCGCACGTTGCTCCGTACCTTCGAGGCTTGATCCTGGACGACAACCGTCCGGCGACCGCAAAGAGCTACGCTCACGTCCTGCTCCGCTGGCACCGGCTGCGGTGGTTCCTGGGTATCGACTGGGACCGCGCGACTGAGGCGGAGACCTCCACACTCGTCGGATGGCTCCGCACCGCGCCGAACCCGCAGCGCTGCCGACGGAAGCCTGACTCAGTGCAGGCGGGCGCGGTCAACCTGCGCACCGGCAAGCCCTACCTCAAGGCCGGATACGCGCCTTTTACGATCAACCACTGCCTGACCGTGGTGAGCGGCTTCTACACCTACCACCGGCACTACAACCGCGGTCCGCTGATCAACCCAGTGCCGGAGTCGCAGGCACAGCGCCGGGCCCTGGCTCACCGAGCTCCGGACGGCGAACTCGTTCAATTCCGACGGGCTCGGCCGCGCCGCCTGTTGCGGGTTGATCTGTTCGATGGTGGCCCAGAAGGTGCTGGCCAGTTGACGGGAGAGCTGGTCCCTTGCCCTGAGTGCGGAGGTCTATGACCCCGGGTCCGCCAGCCGCTCCTGCCCGTCCTCGTCGAACATGTCGAATCCCGGCATGAGCACCTGAGCAGTCTCATGGAAGCCGCCCGCCTCGTCCCGCTCGGCACGGCGTTCGTCCACCGCGGCCGTCACACACCCGCAGCGACTCCCCCGAAGACCGCCGTCGGATCAAAACCGAGGCAGGGCCGACGATCCGGATCGTCGACCAGGAATCGGGCAAGACGATCCACCTGGACCAGGTCGAAGAGGTCGCCTTCTGGGAGTGGGCCGCGGTCGAGATCCTCCGGCACAGCGGGATCCGAATCGAGGAGCTGACCGAGCTCACGCACCTCAGCATCCGCCAGTATCAGAGGCCCAACGGAGAGGTCATCGCCCTGCTGGTGATCGCTCCGTCCAAGGGCGAAAGGGAACGCGTCATCCCGATGTCTCCCGATCTCTTCCACGCCATCGCTCAGGTCGTCCGCCGCCAGACCCGAAACCGGCGGGCCATCCCACTCCGTCAGCCGCTACGACCCGCAGGAACGACTCTGGTCGGACCCCATGCCCTTCTTGTTCCAGCGCCAGAGGGGAACAGCCCACGACGTTCTTGCATCACGCACCATCGCGGGCATGCTGAGGCGGAGCTGCAACGAGATCGCCCAGACGAATCCCGTGTTCGCCGACACGAAGTTCACCCCGCACGACTTCCGCAGGCTCTTCGCCACCGACATCGTCAACGGCGGCCTGCCCATCCACGTCGGCGCCGCCCTGTTGGGACACCTGAACCTGCAGACCACCCAGGGCTACGTCGCGGTCTTCGCCGAAGACATCGTCCAGCACTACCAGGAGTTCCTGAACCACCGACGAAGCCAGCGCCCAGAGGACGAATACTTCGATGTCACGCCGGAGGAGTGGGAGGAGTTCGAGGAGCACTTCGACAAGCGCAAGGTCGAACTCGGGAACTGCGGCCGGCCCTACGGATCCCCCTGCCAACACGAACACGCCTGCATCCGATGCCCCATGCTGCAGGTCAACTCGAAGATGCTGCCCAGGCTCGCGGAGATCGAGAAGAACCTGGTCCGGCGCCGCAAACGCGCCGAGGAGGAGAAGTGGCTCGGCGAGATCGAAGGCATCGACATGACCCTGACCTTCGTCCGCACCAAACAGGCCGACGCCGCACGAGCCGCCCAACGGTCGCCCGTCGCCCTCGGCATCCCGACCACCCGCCAGCCCGGGTGAGCCTGAAGCTCGTCAACCTGAAGGCTCGATCTTGGCTCGCTCCTGACCGACGTGGCTGGCCTTAACCGCCGCATGGCGCCGAGACTGTACCTCGGACACAGGGTCTGCGTTGCAGCCAGCTAGCATCCGGGCATGAGACCAGACCAACCACCGAGGCTGCTCGCCGCCGGCGACGTCGTCGCCGTGTACGCCGAAGCGCTCGGGGCCTGGACCGCCTCGCAGGTCACCGGCATCGACGCCGAGGCAAAGTGCGCTGCGGTCCTTGAACTGGACTGGTCAGGGCCCGAGCCTGCGACGGTGGCCGACTTGGGCGAAGTGCGGCCGCTCCGACTCACGCATCACAGCTGGAGCGGCAAACTCTCCCACTGCAACCAGGGGTGGGTCCCAGGCTGCACGACCGCATCGGCCCCTCCGGCCACGGCTAGGCCGTTTGCTTCGGATCACCTTGCGGACCAGATGAAGATGGCGGCGAGGTGGAGTCCGGCGAGGTAGATGGTGGCGGTCTTGTCGTAGCGGGTGGCGAGGCCGCGCCACTGCTTCAGCTTGTTGATGCACCGCTCGACGGTGTTCCGCTGCTTCTCGCAGAAGCCCTCTCAGAACCGGCGAGTTCTGCGAAGCCGTTCTGAGAGACGTGGTTGGGGCGCCGCCACCTGCGGAGACAGGCTTAGCGTTACTGGCTGCTCCGCTGGTCCCCACGGCCGTCGTCGGGCGGGTAGACGACCAGCTTCACGGACATGCGCCCAGTCTCGGGCCGCACGGCTCCGGCGGTACCCGCCCGCGCCCGATCGGGTGAGCAGACGGTCTGGAAGCGCCGTATCCGCGCGTATGGCTGCTGTCCTGATGTCAGAAATCGTCTGCTATCAGAACAGAGGTCTCTCATGCGCAAGTGGAATTGGCTACCGCGGTTGGCGGTGGTGACCGCTTCTACGGCCGTGCTGGTGACAGGACTGTCAACCAGCGCTCAGGCCGCGTCCGGCACGTTCGCGTACAACCGGGCGGACACTGGCTTCCGGGAGGTGATGGAGAACCCTGCGGATGACGAGTGCATCGTCATGCCAGGGGGCGGGGGAGTCGTCGACAACTTCACCGACACCGTGGCCACTCTCTACCGGGACGAAGGCTGCACCATCCCTCAGGACACTCTGGCTCCCAACTCAGGAGGCGCGTACGGCGGAGCCACGGTTCCGCATTCGGTGTTCTTCGGCTAGGGGGAGTGCGCTGCAACGCCAGCCATTTCGATTTCGATGGCGGAACGGCTGGCGTTGCGCGCAGTCGAGTGCCGGGGCCCAGTGATTCCCCCGGGCCCCCACCGGTCAGCTTCGCGCCTTCAGCTGGCTGATCAGCTCCCGTACGGCGTCCGCCTTGGCGGTGACGCGTTCGGCTTCGAGGCGGAGCATGACGGCCATGGAGTTCCAGTGCGCGATGGCGTTGGCTGCCTTGGCGATGTCCTCGGTGTTGCCAGCCTCGGTCGCGCGGCGCAGGTCGTCCTCGGCCTGCTGCTTGCGCTCCTCCGCGAGGGCGATGTCTCGACGGGCCTGGGCGACCGCGGCGCGGAGCCTGGTGTGCTCGCGACGTGCACGCTCGAGGGCTGCGGCCAGGGCGTGGTCGAGCGCCGCCCGCAGGATGTCGCCGGTGGTGGGGCCCCCATCCTCCGAGCACGGCCACGCCGGGCCCGTCCTGTTGCGGCCCACGGGCCGCCCGGCCGTGGAAGCCGAGGAGGAGCGGGGCAGACATCCCTACGTGCTCCATTCGCAGCAGCGGCCCGTCTTTGAGGAACGGGTACCGTTTCCACATCGCGTCCTCATCGGTCCCGGAGTACAGGGCCAGGGACATTCGCGCGGCCTCCTGGGAAGCCGTCACGACGATGTCGATGTCCGGCCCGGCGGACACCGGCGGGACATTGGGGGTAGGCAGACCGTTCAGGGTCGCCCAGGTGATCGTCGCGACGTGGCCGCCGGCTGGATCGTCGAGGGGGGCACCCTGTACCGGCTGGAGCCGGGACGCGGGGTCGGCATGAGGGCCGACGTAGACATGGCTCTGCCCGGAGTGGTGCAACGAGAGCTGGGCGTTGCCCATCTTCGGATTGCTGTACTCCCGTTGCGCGGTCAAAGCCGCTGCCGCGTTGGGAGCGAGCTCTGCCGCCGAATGTCCCTTCACGCTCCAGCCGGGGCTGGCGTAGGGCTTGATGTAGAGGCTGGCGTCGTCTGAGTCGGGCTTGTTTGACCAGCTGAGGATGGCTGCTCGGGCGTGCCGCCCCTGTTGCGGGGACACGATCCTGATGCTCTTGACGGCCTGGGCCAGGGCTCCGTTGCTCACGAGACCGCACCCTGGTCGGGCACGCGCACGGGACAGGCGGCACTGGTCCTGTCGGCCCAAGACTGCGGCGGACCGCAGGTCTGTGCACGAGTGGAGTCGGCGGGGGGTTGCTAACGGCTCAGGAGCCACCAGAGGGCTCCTGCGATGAGCGTGACGGAGACCAGCACGATTGCTGGCTGGAGGAACCGGAGATGCCGTCCGACCGGCTCCGTTTGAGAGGCGCCGCTCGGCGGGGGCGGTGGGGGGCTCGCTGGCGCGCCCATGATGACGTCCCTCGCCGCGGTGACGTAGAGGTCTTCCGGGTCTCCCCATGCACCGCGACTGTCCGGGCTGTCGGTGCCTGGCTGGGCGCGTCGCAGGCCGGCGTCGCCGTCGCGGCGCCAGCGGATCCCGGCGATGTCGGTGAAATCGACCGTGACGAATCTGAGTTTGTGGGACGGCTTTGCGGCCTGGGCGGGCGGGAGCTGGAAGGCGTGCTGACCGGTGTCGAGGGTTGTCGCTTCGCCGATCACTTCGTGGAGGAAGGCCACGCGCACGTCCCGGAGCAGCTGGTCGGACCGGTTCTCGACCACGATCTCTGGGACCACCCAGCCGTCATGCAGAGAGGAGGGGCGCAGTTCGAGGCGGGTCTTGATCATGGATGCCTGGCGCCGCTCCCGTTCTCGCTGCACTCTCTCTTGCAGCTTGCGCTGCTCCTGGTCTTGGCCCCGCTCGCGCTGGAGGCCCTGGAGCTGCTCCACGAACAGAGCGGTCTCCTGGGTCTCCTGCCGGACCTTTTGCCGGTGACCCATGTAGCTCAGCGTCAGACCTGCCAGACCGATGAGCAGGCTGAACACGGCAATGAGGTTCTGCACCATGTCAGGACTCTGGCCGACCAGGCCCTGCCATGTCAGTGCGCACCCCCGCTCGACGGCCAGGCTGCAGCACAACGGCGTAGGCCATGGCAGTCAACCCAGCGAAATCAACAAACCTAAGCAGACGGGCTGGTGCCATGCTTCGGGCTGCTCGGACCGGGCGCGGTCGAAGAACCTGTGCGCTGCCCACTACGGGCGGCTCGCCCTGGGGCAGCCTCTGGGCGGGAAGAAGAAGTACGCGCCTGCCGGCAGCGGGTACGTCAACGGCAGCGGGTTCAGGGTGATCAGGGTCGAGGGCAGGAGCGTGCTGGAGCACCGGCATTTCGTGCAGGAGCTCCTGGGCAGGCCCTTGCCGGCGACGGAGACCGTCCACCACGTCAACGGGGTCAAGACCGACAACCGCACGGACGGCCCACTGGTTGAGGACGGGCAGGGCCGGTGCAGGTCGGGGAAGCACGAGCTCTGGTCGCATTCGCATCCGTATGGGCAGGAGATCGGCCCGAAGTCGGACTGGGCGAAGGGCTGGCTCGCGGTGTACGGGACCCCGCAGGAGCACGTGGCCTACGCCCTCTTCGCCGACCGCCTGGCCCAGGCCGAGGCGGATGGAGGGCGCGATCCCGAAGCATGAGGCGGGTCGAGGCCAGCGCCCGCAACCAGCGTGCCGAGGGCCGTGCGCTGGTGGGTGACCGAGCGGCCTGCGCGGGTCGTCGTCGCCATGCCTGCCGATCTCAGCGCGGCCGCGTGGGACGAAGCCGTTGCGTTGCTGACGTGGAGGGCGCGGGCCAGGGATGTCGTGGTGTGAGGTTCGGCGAGGAGGCGTAGGGCGTCCAGCCGTGTACGCCCCAGGATCGCGGCAAGGGCCTCGGCGGAGACGACCGGGCCCCCCGCGGTGGGCGGGCACCCGGGACCGGCTGGGTACGTCAGGACCGCGGGATGGCCCGGGGCGTCCTGGAGAAGTGGGCCCGCCGGGTGGTGGAAGGTGGGTAGCAGAACCAGGCCGCGCCCGTCGAGGCGGACGTCGCGGTCCGGCGCTGCGCCGGGCCATTCCCACACGCCCTCGTGGAGCCGGCTGCCCGGGGCCAGGCGGGTCAAGGTGGCGGCCACGCCGTGCTCGGCGACCGTCAGGGCGTAGCGGGTGAACTCCTCATGGTGCAGATCCTGCACGACGGACCAGACCGGGGCGAGGACTGTCTCGAACGCGGCCTGCTGGGCGCGGTGCAGGGTGCGCCAGGCGGTCTCGTCGCCCGCGTGCAGGCCCCGGATCCAGCGAGGAACGGGCACCGCTCCGTAGACCCGCTCCAGTTCGGCTCGGACGAGACCGGGGTTGGTGGCTCGGATTTGTTCGAAGCCGTCGGCCATGGTGTCGCCGATGACGTCGAGGAAGGAGGGCGGGCGGCCCGCGGGAACCAGATCGGCGAGCGGGCTGCTTGCGGCTGGGAGGGAGCGCATCATGCGGCCGCGCCACGGCGCGAACAGTGGCCCGCCACGCTGGGTCACGGCTGTCGCCAGGGCTGCGTGCAGCTCCTGGAGCGGCGCCGGGCGGGGTGCGAACCGGATACGGGCGAAGTCCTCCGCGGTGAAGTGGACTCGCAGCACTCGCACAGCTCCTCGTCCTTGGCCAGCCTTTCGGCCAGGGCCTGAACCTTCGCGTCGTGACGGCTCCGTACCAAGGATGTTCGTATGACTTCGCGACGCACTCTTTTGAAGGGCACCCTATTCGGGAGTGCCGCTGCCCTGCTGCCCACGGCTGCGTCCGCATCCGGTGGAGGCCCGGCCCTCCGGCTGCCCGCGCCCGCCGGCCCGTACCCCGTAGGCATGCGGACGGTCCATTTGACGGACCCGTCACGGACCGACCCGTGGGTGGGCGGTGTGCGGGAGCTGGTGCTGACCGTCCTGTACCCGGCCCGATCGGTACACGGGTTCTCCCGGGCCCCTCAGCTCACCCCGGTCGAGGCCAGGGAGTTCGCCGGCCTCGCGCCCCACATCCATCCCGGACTGCCGCGGCCGGGCATGGTGGACTGGAGTTCGGTCCTCACCCACGGGCATGTGGGCGCGCCGCCGCTTCCCGGGCGGCGGCCGGTGCTGGTGTATTCACCGGGCGGCGGTGACTCCCGCACGCTCGGCACAACCCTCGCCGAGGACCTGGCGAGCCACGGCCGAGTGGTCGTCCTCGTCGACCACCCCGGTGATGCTTCCCAGGTGGAACTGCCTGCCGGGCTGCGGACGACCGTCCTGTTCGGGCCACCGGACCCGGCAACTTTCCGCACGATGGTGGACACCCGGATCGCGGACCTCCGGCTCGTCCTGGACCGGCTCAGCGACCTTCCGCTCGCTCGGGTCATGGACTCCCGCCGGATCGGATTGTATGGGCACTCCGCAGGCGGCACGGCGGCGGTGTACGCGGCCCGTGACGACCGCAGGGTCGGTGCGGTGGCGAACCTGGAGGGCTATCTCGACCTGTACGTGACGCTGGCCGGCCTCGACCAGCCGCTGCTGCTGTTCCGCACCGACGGATTCGAGGGCGCCGCCCGAATCGAGTCGTCCTGGGCGGGCCTTCCCGGCCGCCGCGTGCTGCTCCCCGACGCGAACCACTGGGCGTTCACCGACTACGGCTCGCTCGTCGCCCGACTCCAGACTTCCGGTCTCGTGACAGCGACGGCGCGGACCTCGCTCGTCGGTACCGGCGACCCTGCGGTGACACTCGCTGAGGTACGGCGCCGGGTGGGGACCTTCTTCGCCCGTCATCTGTCGTAACGGGACTACGAGGCGGCGGCGAGCCGCCCGCTCCAGCTCACAGGTGCTTCGGTCGCCTGTCGGCACCCAGATCCTGGACGTCAAGATCTTCCGCCGCCTGACCCTGCATCATTCACCCCCAGGGGCGCGGACTGGGCACCGCCGGTGCCCAGTCCGCTCATCGTGGGTGCGTTACTTGCACACCGGCTGCCGCCGGGCTGGTGGGCGTACTGGTCGGGGCGGGCGCCGGATGCGGAGTCCCCGGTGATGGTCTCGTACTGGCTGCTGCGGATCGCCTGGTCGCAGCGGGCGCAGATCATGCCCGCGGGACTCATGAGGCAACCCCCGAGCGCGGGCAGGCCCACACCTCGGTGTCGAGCCGGTGCGCGCCCTGCTGGCCGCCGATCAACCCGCGGGGGACCGCGCTGCGGGTCAGGCGCCGCACGCAGATCAGGCAGGACCGGCCCAGACCCTGATCCCAGGTCAGAGCCGAGAGCGCCGGCAGCGGTACGTTCGTGCACGCCTGTCTGCGGCCGGTCGAGGCCCCCGATCCGCGCACCGCGAAGAGGATCGCCCAGTACCTGCGGCGGGCCCTGCTCTCCCCGCTCAACCTGACCGCTTTCCGTACGGAGGGTTGCACCTTCCTGCTCCGGGCCGATCCGCGGACGGGGCAGGCCATGAGGTCCTCCGGGATGGGTACGGTCGTTGTCCCGCCGAGCGGCCGGGCCGGCGTCGTTTCCGCCCGGCCGGTGTGCGCCGGGATCGACCGGAAGGTTGCCAAATACCGCGCGATCGCCCGCAAAGCCGGGCTCCCGCTGGTCGTGGCGGCCGGTGTGCACCGGTTCACCAGCCTCGAAGTCCAGCAGCTCGATGACCTCGTCGTGGGGGTTCCCACGCTGAGCGTCCAGTTCGACCTCGGCGACTCGTTCATCCACGAGCCCGTCGAGATCGATCCGAACAGTCCGCCGCGCTGGACCATGCCCCCCGGACCTGGCCGGAGTGCTCTGGGTGAACAACGACTTCCCCTTCACCACGGCCTGGCGTCCCAACCGCGTGCGCCGTCCGGCCTGTGGCCCTTGAGTTGCTCGACGTCGGGGCGGCGAACAGCCGACTGGTGACCGTCGCGAAGGACTGCAACGGCTCCGAGCGGGAGACGGCGCTCCTGGCCAGCACCCGAGCCTGGCACCTGCTCGCGGCCCGCATGGGCGGTATCGCCCGTGGCCCGGAAGGAGAGCAGGGGCTGCGTGAGAGATTGAAGGTCGGGCTGATGGACAACAGCGCCTGGCGCCTGGGTCCGCAAACGAGGGGCGTTACTTCCGGCGAGGTACGGCGAGGTACGGCGAGGTCGCGTTCGGCGAAGTGTCTGGCACTGCGTCGACACCGGGACGGGAGTACCGCTCCAGGGAGCGGACGGAGGCGTGCCTGGAGCGGGCCGGCAGCATGGGAGTGGAGGGCCTACTGGTCATTGAGGTCGCCATTCAATGACGGCACTCCGTTGGCCGCGAACAGGTCCCGGGTGCGGCGCAGCAGTGCTTGCCGTACTTCGTCCGGGGACAGGACCTGTAGTGGGGTAGCGAGGCTGAGCAGGTACTTGGCGAGTCCGTCTGCGTCGGGGCCGCCAATGTCGACGATGGCGGCGTCCGGGCCGTCCGGGCGGTGGGTGCCGACCGTCGGCGGGACGAGCCGCAGGGCTTGGTCCATGGGCAACGGGAGGCGGACGGTCACATGGAGCGGGTAGGTGCCGGTTGCGATGGACCGGGAGACGAGCTGTACCGGGTCGGGCGGGTCGAGGAGTTCCACGGTATGTCCGGTTGGCCGTAGGTGCGCCACGCGGTCCGCTCGGAACGTCCGCCACTCGCCCCGCGTCACATCCCGGGCCACGAAGTACCAGCGGCGTCCCGTGTGCACGAGACGGTACGGGTCGACATCCCGGGCGGTGGCTTTCCCTTCCCTGTCGCGGTACGACAGGTGGGTGCGCTCGCCCCGTCGGCACGCGGTGGCCAGCTCCAGCAGCATGCCCGGCGCGATCTGTGGCTCGTCCGGCCTGGGGGTGTGCACAAAGGCTGCGTCCATCTGACCAAGTCGGTCCGCGATCCGCGGTGGAAGGACCTGGCGCAGTTTCAGCAGTGCCGACAGAGCGGCCTGGTCGCCGCCGAGAACGCCGCTGAGTGCTGCCTCGCGCAACCCTACGGCCACGGCGAGTGCCTCTTCGTCATCGAGGATCAGCGGCGGGACCCGGTTTCCGGCCCTGAGGCGGTATCCGCCCCAGGGACCGGGGTCGGACTCGACTCCGTAGCCGAGTTCCCGGAGCCTGGCGACGTCCCGGCGCACCGTGCGCTCGGTGACCGCCATCTGGTCGGCCAGCTCGCCGCAGGTCCACGAGGGACGCGCGGACAGCAGTGAGACAAGTCGCAGCAGGCGGGCCGAAGTACTGATCACATCGTGAGTGTCCCGCATGACCAGGACCGAAACTGTCCTGGTCCCGTCGTAGCGTCTGTCGCATGAGCACTGGAACGACATCCGCACCCGCGATCCGCTACTCGGCCATCACTTTCGACTGCCCGGACCCCGCCGAACTGGCCCGCTTCTATGGCGCCGTCCTTGGACTGCCCATCGCCTACTGCACCGACGACTTCATCCTGCTCGGCCAGGAGGGCTCGGCCGGACTTGGGTTCAACCGCCTGGCCGACTACCGACGTCCCACCTGGCCTGACCCCTCCCAGGAGAAGCAAGCCCACATCGAACTGGGGGTCGATGACCTGGATGACGCCCAGGCCTGGCTGCTCGCCCAGGGGGCTGTCGAGCCTGCGGTCCAGCCGGAACCCGATCGGTGGCGGGTCCTGCTGGATCCCGCAGGCCACCCGTTCTGCATCACCACCCTGGTCTGAGCATGATCGGCAGACTGATGACCATGACAGCGCACGCAGGCAGAGGCGGCGAGCTCGCAGCTGTCCTGCTGGGAGTGGCGGAGAGGCTGCACGGCTTCCCAGGTTGTGAGATCTATCTGATCAGCCAGGACACAGCCGATCCGGACACGGTGCATGTCACCGAAGTCTGGCAGGACGACGCCAGTGCGCAAGCAGCCCTCACCGCTTTGTCGCCCGCCGACGGCCCCGCCCCCGCAGACGTCCTCGCGCTGCTGTCGACCGCGCCCCGCCGTACGGACCTCACCGTCCTGGGTGGGGTGGGTCTCCCGGCCGACGACCAGCCCTGACGAACAAGCCGCCCGCAGGCACGGGACCGTCGTGGGGCCCACCCCTACGGGCGGCGCCTCGTCACCGCCTTCGCCACGCCTTCGTCACCGTTCATACGGTCTCCACGGTGGGGTCGCGTGGCTCGGCCATCGGCGGCCGTCCCGGGCCCATCGGAGATCCAGAACCTCTCATACCAACGGATTGGAGGTGTTGTTTTCCGGAAGGGGTTTGCCCAGATGCGGGACCGGATCGAGCCACGGCATGGGCTGCCGCCTCAACCTCGCCGCGGCCGGGATCCTTGTTCGATGAGTTGCCGCATGGTGACGCGTTCTTCCTCACGAGCTCCGAGCTCTGGACTCGGCGTGCGCCCATGCGGCCTTGCAGTGCCGCGCACGGCTGATGAGGTGGCGAGCTGGGAGCCATTGCGATCCCTGCTCAGGGCGTACTCCCCGGCGATGGCCGAGGCGTGCAGGGACAAGCCGGAGACCCTGAACCGGCCCGATGCCCGCATTCTCGGCAAGATCGGCGACGACAGGAGTCGGTTCGCCTCAGCTGGAGGGTTGAAGGCGTACGCCTGCTCGGCCCCGATCACGCGGGCCTCCGGCAAGCGCCGCTACGTCGGACGCCGGTTCGTCAAGGACAACCGGCTCAACCACGTCGACCACTTGTGGACCTTCACATTCCTCGGCGGTTCACCGGCGCGGACGCCCACTACGGGCGGCGCCGGGCAGGAGGGAACTGACACATGCTGGCCCTGCGAAACTTGGTCAACCGGATGCTCGGCCAGCTCCACCACTGCCTGCAGCCGCGCACTCCATTCGACGAGGCTGTGGCCTTTCCTCTCGGGGGCAGTGCCGCCGTCCGCCCCGGCCGTGCCGGACATCTGATCGACTACGCTCCTGGCGGTGACCAGTGAGTACCCGTACGCAGACCGCTTCCTCGGCGGGTTCAGGGAACTGAAGCATGGGAATCCAGATGGCCCCTCCCTGGTCGCTGCCGTCCGCAGTGAAGGCGAGCCTCACGAGGAGGACCTCGTGCGATACCTGCGCGCCGGCAGCGTGATCGCCGCGACTGGATCCGCCGTTCACGACTTCCTCAGCCCGAACAAACAGTTCATCGATGGTCTTCACCTCCTCACCGACGGTGAGTGGTTCTGGCACACCGACCTTGCCCATTACGTCGAGCGCTACCACGTTCCCGTCGATGACCGATTCGTCGATCACGCACGCCATCGTGGGTGGGTGCCCCTGCAGCTGAGTGACGACCAACTCGTGCAGATTGCGGATACCTTCTTTCCTGAAGACGAAGGATGAGATGCCGCCCCGCGCCACGTGAGCAGAGCCGCACTTGACGGCTTAGTTGCATGAGGTGTCTTTCCCACGCGATAGCCGAGGGGAAGAGGTGCCGTCCATCAGGGCCGGGGCCGGACGCGCTCAGGCCGACTGCGCTCGGAGTCCGGCCAGAGGGGCGAGCGCCGGCCCTTGCCGACCGGGCGCAGCTGCGCCCAGTGGCTGACTGAATCTGCGCAGTGTCTGGAGCGCGTAAGGTGTTTGGCCTGCAGCTGCACGGCCTGGCCGTGATTGCTCAAGCCGGTTGAGTACTGCGCAGTTTCAGCGGTCCCCGGAATCTGGCGTGGTCTCGGGGGAGGGTCTTCGCCGTCGAGTGGATTCAGGCGTGTCGGCACCGGACCGGGCGGACGCAGCCCCGCTCGAGGCGGCCGTTCCTGCGCATCGTCAGTCTCTCCGTATGACCGATACCCGGCTGAAACGCAACTGCGGGGCCCTCGAAGGGCTTTCCTGACGCCCTGGAAGCGCGCGTCTCCGAGGCTATGCCGGTACCGGATCACCGGCGTACGCGATATCGGAAGGCAATTGCCGTGCTGAGCACCCCGTACCGTTCCGAGGCCACTAGGGAAGAGGAGCCGCCCAGCCCGCTTCCGCCTCGTCCCGCCGGCCGCTTCCGCGCACTCGCGGCTACCGGCCGTGGCCTGCTGATCGCCGCCGCCGCGGTGTGTGCGGCCGTGACGATGGCCCTGCACACCTGGATCCCGAACGCGGCCCTCAGCCTCGGCAGCCTGTTCCAGACCTTCCTTCCCTGGGCCGGTCTGAGCGTCCCCGTCCTCCTCCTGGCGGCGGCGGTACGCCGCTCCCGGCTCGCGGCCGTCGCCGTCCTGGCTCCCGTGGCCGTCTGGGGCTGCCTTTTCGGCGGGACCCTCACCGACAAGCGATCCGGGCGATCCGGCGGCGGGAACTTCACCGTGGTCAGTCACAACGTGGACGAGGAGAATCCCGATCCGGCGCGGACCGCGCGAGCGCTCGCCGCATCGGGCGCGGACGTGCTGGCGTTGGAGGAGATGTCCTCGAAGGCCACGCCCGCCTACGAGCGCGAGCTCGCCGCCGGCTATCCGTACCGCTCCGATACCCTCGGCGTCAGACTGTGGAGCAAGCACCCGCTGAATGGCGTGGAGGCGGTGCCGATCATGCCGTGGACGCGTGCCGTACGGGCCACGGTCGAGACCCCGGGCGGCCCCGTCGCGGTCTACGCCGCCCACCTCGCTTCGGTACGCGTGACCCCCGATGCCGGATTCACCACCGCCCGCCGCAACGACGCGGCCCGGAAGCTGGCCGAGGCCGTGCGGGCGGAGCCGCTGGCCCGGGTCGTCGTGATGGGTGACTTCAACGGGACGGCGGAGGACTCGGCCCTGCGACCGGTGACCTCCCAGCTGGCCTCGGCGCAGCGCGAGGCGGGCGCCGGTTTCGGATTCACCTGGCCCGCTCGGTTCCCCATGGTCCGCATCGACCAGATCCTGGTGAAGGGGATGAGCGTGACCTCCGCGTGGACACTTTCCGCTACCGGCAGCGACCACCTCCCCGTCGCGGCCTCCCTCCGGCTGTGACCGCACCGCAGGCCCCACTGACTAGGATGGACTCCATAAATGTCCGCTTCTGAGCAGGTAGGTGGCGTGTCGGCACCCCGGGTCCCAGCCCCCGTCAGCGTCCTCGTCGTCGAGGACGACGCCACCATCCGCCGCGCCGTACAGCTGTCCCTGGAGCGGTACGGCTACCACGTCGGGGTGGCCGAGAACGGACTCGACGGCCTGGAGGCGTTCCGGGCCGGCCGGTACGACCTGCTGATCCTGGACGTGATGCTGCCCGAACTCGACGGCATCGGGCTCTGTCGCCGGATCCGCGAGGAGAGCCTGGTCCCGATCCTGATGATGTCCGCGCGCGGCGACGCCCTCGACGTGGTGTCCGGGCTGGAGGCGGGCGCCGACGACTACGTCGTCAAACCCGTCGACACCCCCGTCCTCGTCGCCCGCATCCGGACGCTGCTGCGCCGTGCCACCTTCCGGCCCGCCGAACCGGAGACGGCTCCGGCGCGGGGGACCGGACCGGCGAATCCCGCAGCCGTCTCCGCGGAAGCCGGGACGACCCCCGGGGAGCTGGTCTTCGGGGACCTGTCCGTGAACACCCTCGGTCTGGAGGTACGCCGGGGCGGACGGCCCGTTCCGCTAACCCCCACCGAGCTGCGGCTGCTGCTGGAGTTCGCGGCGGCTCCCGGCGCCGTGCTCGACCGCCGGCGTCTCCTGAGGGACGTGTGGGACTACGGCTGGGAGGGCGACTCCCGGGTCGTGGACCTGTGCGTGCTGCGGCTGCGCAAGAAGATCGGAGCCGAGCGGATCGAGACCGTCCGGGGCTTCGGCTACAAACTCGTCCGCGGCTGAAGGGGCCGACCACACCCATGGCACTGTTCAACCCGCGCGCCCTGCGCTGGAAGATCGCAGCCCTGACCGCGGCCGCCTGCTGCGCGGTGGCCGCCGTGATCGGCGTCCTCGTCCACCAGGCGATGGCCGAACGAAGCGACCGCACCGGGAACGAACGCCTCTCCGCTCGCCTGGCAGCCGCGGAGAGCGAGTACACCCGCACGGGCAGCGCGCCGCTCGACGTCGAAGTCCTCACTCCGGAGCGGCTCGACGCACCGCTCGCGCGGGCGCTGGCCGCCAAGGACCCGACCGCTCTGTACGCGACCTGGAACGACCGCAAGCCCCCCAACTGGTACTGGAGGTGGGCGGCCATGCCCGTCGAGGGCGGACGGGTACTCGTCGCCCGGACGGACATGAGCTCCGAGGTACGCGGCCTCCAGCTCCTGGACCGCAGCATCGTCAAGGCCGTGCTCGCCGCCCTCCTGGTCGTCGTACCGCTCGCCGCCCTGGCCACCGAACCGATGAACCGCAGGCTGCGCCGCGGATCCCGCACGGCCCGGGCCATCGCCGACGGCGACCTCGACGCCCGGATCGGGCCGGGCGGCCGGGCCCGTGACGAGATCACCGAGATGTCGGCGGCAGTGGACGAGATGGCTGCGGCCCTGCAGCAAAAGCTGGAGGGCGAGCGCCGGTTCACCGCGGACGTCGCGCACGAACTGCGCACGCCGCTGATGGGGTTGTCCACCGCCGCCGGGCTTCTCCCGGAGGGCGACGAGGTGGCCGAGCTCGTCCGGGACCGTGCCCGGGCCCTGAACGGGCTGGTCGAGGACCTCCTGGAGATCTCCCGGCTCGACGCCGGAGCCGAACGGGCGCGGACCGACGCGGTGCCGCTGGGCGAACTGGTCACCGACATCGTCCGCCGGACGGGGACGCCGACCGCCGTGGCGGTCCGTGCCACCAGGATCCTGGAGACCGACCCGCGCCGGGTGGAACGGATCGTGGTCAACCTCGTCACCAACGCCCACCGGCACGGAGCCGACCCCGTCGAAGTCGCTGTGGAGGCCACCGCCACGGGCGCGCGGATCCTCGTACGGGACCAGGGGCCCGGCTTTCCCGCTGCGCTGCTCACGGAAGGCCCACAGCGCTTTCGTACGGGAAACCCCGAGCGGGGGCGCGGGCACGGACTCGGGCTGACCATCGCGCTCGGGCAGGCGGGCGTCCTCGGTGCCAGGCTGGCCTTCGCGAACGCTCCGGAAGGGGGCGCGGTCGCCACCCTCGACCTGGACGGCGTACGCGCTCCGGCCAGTGGCTGAAACGGAACCGCAACACGCCTTCCCGGCGGCGGAAACAGACTCTACCGGCAGCAGATGAAGAGCCCCGTGCGTAGCCTGGACGGCGAAGACGTCGCCCTGTGGAAGGCCACCTGGATTCCCGTGATCACGCGCGGCCCACGCGACCGCACTTCGGGCCTGTATCTGGACACGGAGTCCGGGTACCTGGGGCAGTGGTCCCGCTACGGAGACGAGGACAACGAGGAGAAGGACACGCTGGTCACCTATCTGGAGGACATGGCCGACATGCTCCAGAGCCCTGCCCTTGCCGTGCGGGACACACCCGGACTGCTGGGCGGGGCGCTGCTGTGGGGCAGCAGTCTGGATGCCGCCCGTGAGGGAGCGTGGCGGCCTCTCGCCGACTGAGGCATCCTCGGCGCCCCGGGGCTCGAGGGCTGCAACCTCGACCAGCTCCGCGTGGTCAGTCCGCGCCCGAAGTCGGCCGGCAGGCGGAGAAGGGGGTCGTTGACAGGAGTTCCTGTCAACGACCCCTTTCACTGTTCTCCGCTTCACTGGAAGGCCGCCGGCTCCACGAGACGGCCATTCTCCTGCTCGCGGCGGCACGCCCGCTGCAGACGGCGCCTGCCCTCCGGCCGAGGCCCTCCTGCTGTCCGCCGCATCCCAGCGCTGGTGGCCGCGTCTGTCCGGAGGCGACTCCGGGGAATGACTGCAAATTCAGCGGCCCGGGAAGCCTATGTCGAAGACGACGAGGGGACGACGGCATGAACGTGACCCCACCCCGCCCGGTCTGCGGCGCGCAGCGGGGCCGTGAGCCGTTCGGCGCCGTGCGCCCTACTCGGTCACAGCGACGTGGCGGGCCGGTACGGTGGCGCCGACGGAAAGAGCACCACGTGAGCGCCATAACGGAAGAGGGCCACGAGCCCGATGTCCCGCGCACCGCGAAGGCCATCGCTGCCGCTCTTGCCCCGGGGCGCAAAGGGGTGTTCTTGGAAGAGCTGCTCGCGGCCCAGGCCGGCGACGACCAGCTCGCGGTGATGGAACGCCGGCACCTGCGCGCCACGGCCGACTCCACCCGGATCGAAGCGGACCGCACCGAGGTGGCGGCCCTGGCGCACAACCGGTGAGCCACGGTCTGACCGATCAGGCCGCCGCCGTCCTCGGGGCCACGGCAGACAAGGCGTCGGAGGTGTTCGCGGCGGTGGTGAGGTTCCTGCCGTTGATCACGGGCGCGCACGAGGCCGGACAGTCCCCGAAGGCGGAGCCCGCGGACTCGTGGGGAGACCTCTACGACCTGCCAGTCCCGGGCGCCCAGGTGCTCGTGGAGTTCTTCACGGGCGACCCCGAGGTCTGACCATCACCCGCAGTACGTGGATGGCCTAGCTGTGCACACTGCGCGGCCCCCAGCCGGCGGCCCGTCGGCGTAAAGCCTTCCCAGTCCGGCGGCTCGATCGAGGACGGCGAGGACTCGCCCGCGGCGTGGGCGGTCGTTCAGCGCTCTCTGGATCCGGAACGACCGCCCCGACGCCCTTGCGAAGGTGGCGTCCAGAGCTACGCTCCGAGGATCCTCCAGAGCTGGTTGCGGTGGCCTTGCAGACCGTGGTGGCACAGCTTGGCGCCGTTGTCGGTGGAGGCGTTGGTGACGCTGATTGCTCCGCCGCGGTAGTCGGACACGATGACGTACTCGTTCTGGGCGACGGGCAGTAGTCGCCACTTCTGGTGCGAAACGTCCCTCCAGCTCCATAGGTTGATGTCGGGGGCGTTGCCGGGGTAGGGGCCGTGGATCGACATGACGCGGCCGGGGCTGTAGACGGAGGTGAACTTGTAGAGGTCACCGCCGAGGCCGTCGAGCTCCCACCGCTGGTGGGATGCGTGATACCAGCCCTCCTGCCGAATGGAGGGGCCGTTGTCGTTGTACGGGCCGTGGATGGTGGCGAACCTGCCGCTGAGAACGGATTCCAGCCGCACTCTGGCAGGCAGGCCGGTGACCTGGGCTGAGGCGTCGGGCATCAGCAGGAAGCCGACCTCCCATTTCCCGTCGCTGCCGGCGTCGAAGACCAGGGCCCGCTTGGAGGTCCGGTAGGCGCCCATGCCGAGGAGGGTCTGGACGATGACTTCGCTGGTACGGGTCAGCGCAGCGATCTTGCGTACCACCCCTTCGGCCGGGGGGTTGCGCAGCGTGTCCTGGATCTGCTTTTGCAGCATCAGCACCGGTTCGGGTACCAGCATCGAGTACGTGCCGATGTGATCGTCCTGGTTCGTCAGGATCTGCCGGACGAAGGTGAGGATCATCGCGAACATCGCTACGGCCGCAGGGGGGATTCCTACGCCGGTCAGCTCACCGATCACGGTGTCGACCATGTCCAGCCAGGTCTCGATCGACAGCTCGGCCATCAGGATTCTGAGGACCTCGTCGATGATCATCTTGGCCTTCGCGTCGCCGCCGCCGTGGTCCATCTCCCAGGCGTCGATCACCACGGCAAGGCCCCCGTTGGCCACCGTGGTGTTCCACAGCCGGTTCGGCTCGAAGGCGCGGGTGTAGCCGGTGTTCATGCTGAACTGCTCGCTGGTGTAATGGCGCTGAGTGTCCCCGTCGCACAGGGCCAGCGAGAACTTCGGTTCGTCCTTGCCCCACTCGTTCGACTCGCGGTGACACGTGAGGTAGTCGAGCGACACCCAGTACTTGCCCGCGCCGCCGGCTCGTGCGGTCGCAACGGCGGGGTGGTCAAGGGGCAGCCCCATGCAGACCAGCCCCCATCCCTTTTCGGCGGTCTCCTGAAGGAAGGCCGCGCTGGGCTCGGGGGCGACCCCCTCCTGCACCGCCCGCGCTTGCGCATCGTCACCGAGCGGGCCCATCAGCCGCGTGGCGTCCACTGCCCGAATGTTCCTGCACGTGGCGAGAATGTCCCGGCCCAGCTGCGGCAGATCGGCCCGCAGGTCGGCGAGACCGTAGGAGTCCTCCACACCCATCGCAGCGAAACGCCCGGGAAAGAACTTCCCCCGGACCTCCGGCGCCGCCATGGAGAAGGCCTGCCCCATCTCGCCGAGCTCGTCAGCCGTGAAGCCCGCACGGGAGAACGCGTTCGTAAAGACGCCTTCCAGGTCGGACAAGGGCTGCCCGGCCGCCTGGCGGGCGAACCCGTTCAGCATCACGGCCAGCAGGACGTTGGTGGAGCTGCTGCGCTCCATCCTGTCCCCGATGCGCGTGCGCACCCCTGCACCGCCCAGCGCACCACAGACGCCGGCCACCACGTCCCGTTTGAACTCATCGCCGTCGTTGACGACATCACTCATCCCCGCACCTCCGCAATGCCGGCAGGCGCGGACAAGCACGCCTGCGGGACGGACACCGCCCGACCCACGGCACCTGCGCCTGTGTCGGCTCCCGGACCCCACCGGTCCCCCGACAGGCCAGCAGCCATGTCGCTGACGGTGATGGCGCGTGTGCACCACGTGGCGAAGTATGTCGCGCGCCGGCCCAAAGAAGCGACGTTTTCCCGTAGATGACGCGCTCGACGCCCGGCACGCCCCCACCGCGGCCGACGGCAGGGGCACCGCTGCGTGATCCCACGCTTGACCAGCTCGCCACCCTTTCCTGCGAGCTCTACGACCCCGCGCGGGGGTCGTCCGGATCGCCGAGCTCCTACGATCCTTGGCACAGTGAATGCTGGTGCCCAGGGCGCCGCGCGAACGAGCATGGTGGCCATGCCGCAGCTTGGTCACCGCCTCCGGTCCTTTGTAAATCGCGGCCGGCTGCGGAGGTCCCGGTGTGGAGTTCATCCCGGCCTGGTAGGTGGGACGTGGGGCAGCGGACGGGCCGTCACCGCGGACGGCGGCGCGCACGAATCCTGGCTCTCAGTCCGCGACGAAGGGTGCGTATCCGACCGGCACCTCGCTCACTTCAAGGTCTGAGAAGAGCAAGGTCAGATCGTGAGCGTTGGTCTCAATGTGAATCTCATGGAAGTCGATCCCGACAGCCTTCGACCAGCGGAGGGCAGCCTCCGACTTGAGACGAAGCTCGGCTCCGTACAGCTCGTGATGGTTCGCGCCCCAGACGTATCCGTCGAGGTCGATGGCGGTTTCGCTGTCGAGGAGTCGCGCGTCCAAGGAATCCTGCCAGGTCTCCGTGGACAGGAACGTCTCGCATCGGGCCTCGACGCAGTACCGGAAGAGATACCGCAGGTAGCTCGACGGGCTCTGGGGGCCGTTCCACACGTCGATGATGACCTCGTAGTCGCGCATGTAGGTGGTGTATCCGTGGTGCACGACATTGGCTTCGATGTGCTCGTTCAGCGTCCGCTGAAGGTCTGCGGTGTCAATGCCGCCCTTCCAGCTCACTTGGCAAGCCCTTCGCCAGCGAGATTCACAACGGCGTCGGCTCAGAGATCGGCCGGACTAGTGCTGGCTAGTCTTCCACGGCTCCCGGGGCCAGGGCCGGCACCGGGAACGCGAAGCGTGCCTCGGCGCCCGACCAACGGACACCGATGGCGAAGACGGCAGGGGCCTCCAGCAGGGCAGGACCCACCCGCAGTTCCTCGTCTACGGCCGCTGCGACCAGCAGGGTCGGCTGCATGCGGTCGGCCGGACGGTGCCGCTGCGCCGTACCGTCTTCCGCCAGGTCGGCGAACACCTCGCCGCGGCCGGTCCCGGCCACCCCTTCGAGGGGGTGCGGTTCACCGTGGCATGGGGGCGCCGCGAAGTCCTGGACGTAGTGCTTGTGCGCCCGGAGGTGGTGGCGGAGGTCAGCGCGGACCGGCGGTCGACCTGGGCGTCTTCAGGCATCCGCTGAGGTTCCAGCGGATCCGCCTGGACGGGACCGCCGCCGACGACGTCCCGCCCCTCGGCCAGGGGCCGGCGGCGGCAGCAGGCTGAACGCCCGCCGCCCCGGTTGGAGCCTGTGAACGGCCCCTCGGACGCGATGGTCAGACCTTGGTTCCGAGGGGCAACCTGGGGTCGTGGTAACCAGTAAGACCCCGCGTGGCCTTGTTCACGGATCTGGGTTCTGGCACAACTTCTGGGCTCTGTCGCTATTTTGGGGGTAGTTGGGCAGCTATCAGGCGTGATGGGTGGGGCTCAGATTGCGGACCTTCTACTGCCTGGTGTTGGGGTA
>NZ_JBFBGR010000044.1:0-63587 GCF_040684755.1 Streptomyces sp. NPDC089799
GCCGGCATCTACGACCTGACGCTCCTCAACAAGGTGCTCAAGGCCGCCGGCAAGCCCGAGGTCTCCGACGCCGGCCTCGGCACCAAGTAAGTCCCCACGCCGGACCCCCAGGAGGCGGCCTGGGGGTCCGGTGGATGGATCAGCCGGCGACAGGGCCGCGGCACGGGGCCGGTCACGGGGTCGAGCCGCTGTAGGCGGCCATCACGATCTCCATGCCGCGGTCGTCCTCCTGCCGGTCCCGGTCGATCATCCGGTTCATGACGTAGGCCACCGTCATGCGTGCATCGGGGTCGTTCACGACCAACGAGCCGCCCCAACCGCCCCATCCGAAGGTGTTGCCGAACCTTCCGAAGCCCACCGTCCAGCTCATCGGCCTCCGCAGCACCCGGTCGTCGCCGCGGAACACTTCCTGCCGCGCGGCCTCGCATCCCTGGGGGGACAGCAGTCGTACGCCGCCGGCCGACCCGTGGTTCGCCAGTACCGACTGCACGAGGGCGACGGAGCGGGCGTTGCCGAAACCGTTCACCGCCGGGATCTGGGCACGGCGCCAGGCGATGGAGTTGGTGTCCCGGACCCGGATCGCGGCGCCCGCGTGCCCCCGGCGTGTACCGTCCGGTCCGAGCGGTGCGCCGGCGGCGTACTCGTCGGTCAGTGGCGGGGGCGGGATGAGCGGTGCGACACGGTGGTCATGTTCGGCGGAGAGCCCGATGTGGAAGTCCGCGCCCAGCGGTTCGGCCACCTCTTCGGCGAAGAACTCGCCGAGACTGCGGCCGGTGATGCGGCGGACGATCTCACCCACGAGGAAGCCGAAGGTGAGCGCGTGATAGCCGGCGGCCGTTCCCGGCTCCCATGCGGGCGCCTGCGCGGCCAGCCCTGCCGTCACGCCCTCCCAGTCGTAGAGGTCCTCGACCGCCGTCGGCCCGGACAGGTCCGGCAGTCCCGCGGTGTGCGACAGTACGTGCCGCACCAGCACGTTCTCCTTGCCGGCAGCGGCGAACTCGGGCCAGTAGGCGGCGACCGGGGCAGACAGGTCGAGCTCGCCTCGGTCGGCGAGGATCAGCGCGCACAGGGCGGTCATGTTCTTGGTCGTCGAGTTCACTGCGGTGAGGGTGTCGCGCTCCCAGCCGACGGAGCGGTCCGCGTCGGCGTACCCGCCCCAGATGTCGACCACCGGCTCGCCGTCGATGCAGACAGCCGCCGAGGCACCCACGTCGTCCTTGCGGAGCAGAGCTGCGAGAGCCGCTCGGACTGCGCCGAACCGCGGCTCGCAGAATCCCTTGATCTCAGTCATGACGTAAGCCTCGGGTGGCTGCAGGGCTTCCCACCCGACAGTTCCCGCACCGGTTTTGTCGGGCGGGGCTCGATCGGATACGGACGGAACGCGTGCTGGAGCGGCTGAACCTGGCGCTGGACCACTTGGAGGCCCGCCTCGACGGGGAGGCCGACATGGCCGAAGTCGCCCGGATCTCCGGGGTGTCGGAGTACCACTTCCGACGGCTGTTCTCCGCGCTGGCCGGGATGCCGCTACCGGTCTATGTGCGCCGCCGGCGGATGACGCTCGCCGCGGCCGAGGTACTGGCCGGGGAACGGACTCTGCTCGATGTCGCGGTGCGGTACGGGTACGGCTCGGGCGAGGCATTCGCCCGGGCATTCCGGTCGGTGCACGGCATCGGTCCGGGCGAGGCCCGGCGTACGGGTGCGGTGCTCACGGCACAGCCGCGCATGTCCTTCCGTGTCGTCGTCGAAGGAAGTACGGCCATGCACTACCGGATCGTGGAGAAGGAGCCGTTCCGGGTCGTCGGCCGGAAGACCCGGCTGCCGCTCGTGCACGAGGGGGTCAATGCGGCCGCCGCGGCACACGTGGAAAGCCTGGACGCGCAGGCGATCGTACGGATGAAAGGGCTGGCCGGCCAGGAGCCGGAGGGCGTCCTGTCGGCGGTGGTGTACGTGACCGACAGCCGCGAAGAGGGCGCGGCGGCGGACTACTGGATCGGCGTGGTGACCGGTCCCGATACGGCCGCCGAGGACCTCGACGCCCTCGACGTGCCGGCCGGGACCTGGGCGGTCTTCGACAACCGCGGTCCCTATCCGAGCGCCCTCCAGGAGCTGTGGCGGGACGTGTTCACGCAGTGGTTCCCCTCGAACCCGTACACGAGCCGGCCGGGTCCGGAGCTCCTGCGGACGCTGCCGGTGGACATCGGTGCGGAGACCGACTCCCAGCTGTGGATCCCGGTCGATCGGAGCAGCGGGAACGTCGGGGGCCCGGACACCGGCGGATAGGCAGCGGTCGGAAGCCAGGGGGGCCGCGGGCGGCTCGCAGCACATGCGGGCTGTTGCGGTGCCGGGCCGGTTCGGCGACGTGCCGGATCCGGGCGACCGCCTTGCCCGCACTCGGTGATGCCTACGACGACCCGTTGCTCACCGGTGCTGCGCAGGGCCGTCCACGCCCTGATCGGCATGACACCCGCTCGGGCCGTCGCCGGCCTGACCGTGGGCGAGCGCGCCGAACAGCTCGCTCTCGCCCGGGGTCGTGAACAGCCGCTTGGGCAGCACCAGGAGGCAGGTCCGGCGGCGCCGGCGGCTCACCAGCACGTGCACCCGGGGCGTCTCGTGGTACCAGCGGACGTCGTCCCACGTGAGCCGCATCGACTCGTCGCCGCGGAACACCGTGATGCCTTCCCGGTCCACCACGGCCCGCTTCTCCTCGGCAGCCCGGCCGGTGTGGAAGCCGCGGGCCACCGCCCACCGCGGCAGGACCACGAGCCCGACGAGGCCGTACAGCACCGCGATGCCGAGGAAGACGGGGTGCACGGTGAGGCGGTCCCGGGATGGCGAGACGCTCGCCGCGGCGAGGAAGACCGTGCCGAGGGCGGCCACCGCCCGGCCTCGTCGGAACAACCCGGCGGCCTTGGCAGCCTCGGTGTACTCGTCCCGGCTGACGTCACCGGTGACGCTGAAGGATGCCTCGCCTATGTCGCTCATGGGGGCGGAGCCTATCCCTCCGCCCGCGGAGCGGCGGCATCAGTGCCCCGGATACGGGCATGCGCGGCGCATGGCCTTCACCGTGCTGGTCCTCCTCCCCCTCGTACTCGCGCTCGTTCTGCTGGTCGGTGGCGAACGCCACCGGCACGGCCGGCACCGCCATCGTCGCTGAAACCGACCGCCGGCCCCCGCTGCACCGCCCGGATCCGGGCGGTGGGCGGTCAGCGGGCCGCCCTGTCCGGCGGATCGTCCGCCGGCCACAAGCCGAGCATGTCCAGCAGCATCCTCAGGTCCTGGCCGTCGGTCGCACGGGAAGCAACGGCACGGCGGGCCGCGGCGCGGTCCGCCGTACCCGAGCGGGCCAAGAGCGCCGACTCCTCACACGCAAACGGGTCCTTCATCCCACCGATGCCACCACGACTCCGGCGCGCCCGCAGCTCCGGTTCCGCCATATCCCGCACACCCACCACCCGGCTTGCCGGTACCCGCCCGCGGCGTGGGAGGTCATGCTCTCCGAACCGTGATCTCTTCGTACGTCAACGTGACCACCGAGCCTTCCTGACTCTCCTTGCCGGCATCGGCACCAGGCACCGCGATGTGAGAGACCCGGGGGACCGCGGGGCCGGCGAGGCACCGCCCACCACATCTCCGCCGCCTCCTCCGCCCTGACCCCACGCCGCGTCACCCTGGCCGTGTCCGGACGGATCCTCAACGCCTGACGCGGACCGGGGCAGTGCAGTCCCGTGAACGCTGGTTCCGGCACTGCCCCGGTCCGGGGCGGTCACCGTGCGGTGGTGGGCTTCTCCGGCTCCAGTGAGTTGCCCGCAGGGATCCTTCCGCAGCTGCTGGGGGCGGGCCTGCCCGCGAAGCGGTCGTCCAGCCAGGCCACCGCGCGCGGCGCCCAGTACGGCATGGCGCCGACGTGGCTGAGCAGGTTGTACTGCTCGTATGCGATCGACGAGTTGCCGGTGGCGCAGTACCGGCGGGCCAGTGTCCGTACGTCCCCGGCGACCATGACGCCGTCGCCCGTGCCGATGCCCCGTACGTTGCTGAACGTTCCTTCGAGCAGGCCGGCGTTCCCCTGCCCGATGAACCCCGGGACGGTCGGGGTCGCGGCCTGGCCCAGATTGAGCTTGTTGACCGCCTCGACGAAGGCCGGAATGGAATTCGGATCCCCGTATTCCGGCCTCGTCATGTCCTTCCAGGTCAGCCCCGGGTGGCGGCCCAGCGCGTCGACGATGGAGCCGCGTTCGAGGTCCTCGAAGATCGCGCGGCCCTTCGCGCTCAGGTAGGGCGTGAGATCGATGTCGTAGGAGCGGGCGACGCCGATGAGCGCCATCGGGATCACCCCGTTCCATGCCAGGGCGCCGTCGACGTACTTCAGGTTGTGCGCAGGGGCGACGAGCAGCCCGCCCTCGGCGAAGCCGACCAGTTGCCTGTTCACCTCGGGTGCGTACGCGGGCGCCAGGGCAGACGCCCAGTTGGTGGCGATGGCCCCGCCGGAGTAGCCGAACAGGCCGAACCTGGTCCCGGCGTGCAGACCGGTCTCCTCGGCGCGGGTGGCGGCCCGGATCGAGTCCAGGGTGTTCGTTCCGTACTCCGGTCCGGCCGCGAAATCGGCGTTCTGGCCCTCGGTGTCCGGGATGACCAGGTCGTAGCCCTTGAACAGCAACGGCGCGAGGATGACGGATTCGGCGTTGGCGATGACGCCGCCGAGCGAGACGTCACCGGCGATGGCCCGGGAAGGTCCGTGCTCCGGGTCGAGGGAGTCGTAGAACGACTGGTACGACACGGCCTTGCTGCCATCGCCGTGGTGGCTGCGGACCACTGTGGTCACGTTGGCCGAGGGCCGGCCCTGCGCGTCGGTCGTGCGGTAGAGCAACTGGACGGCCTTCACCGGCGTCGGGATGCCGAGGACGTGGTAGTCCAGCGTGCGCCTTTTCAGAACGTCGCCCGGCTGGTACGCGGACAACGGCTTGCTGCCGTCGTAGCGGTAGAACGGGTCGGCCGCCGTGGCCGACGCCCGTGCGACCACCGCGGGTGCGGCGGACGCCGTCGACGCCGTGCCGACGGGGACGGCAGTCGCTATGACGGCGCACAACAGAGCAGTGGTTCTCCAGTTCATGACTCCCCCGGCGTGTCGAGCAAAACGATTAACCCGGCGGTAACTTACTGGAGGTAACACCTCGGGCCATAGATGTGGGACGAGGGAATTCCGGGGAGTATCGAGCAGGAGCGGCGGGCCCGCGAAACGGTCGGCGGAACGCGAGGGACACATGCGACCGTGCCCGCCGCGGAAACGTCGGGGGCGAACGGCTCGACGTGGCGCTGCTCGGCGCGGCGCGGGCGTGGGCGTGGGCGCGGGCGTGGGGCACGGTCGAGGTGGTCGGCGGAGGCCAGGCCCCTCGTGCGCACACCGGGGCTGGTCGAGGTCCACGACCGCGAGGAATTCCTCGCGGGCAGGACCGTGGATGCTTCGGCAGCCCTGCGGGCGGAGGAGCGGGAACGGGCGGCCGCTTGGGCCCGACGGCTGGTTCGTGGTGGCCGGGTCGTCGTGCGCGCACGCCCCGGCCACCGAGGGCGGGCTGCGCCGGGAGCTCTCGCACGACCCGTGGCACGGCACTGCCCGCACGCACTGCACACCGGCCGTCAGCCCGGACGGGCGACGGGTGAGCGTCGTCGTGCCGACGCTCGAACCCGAGGAGGGGAAAGCCGCCTTGGTATACGGCCTGGAGCCGGGCCGCAACTGCACCGGGGACGACCTACTGCTCCTGGACGCCTCGACCGGCGCGGTGCTCAGCCGGCCGCAGATCCGTTCGGTGTCCGGCGACCGCGAACCCGGCGCCCCGACCGATTGGCCCTGCTGACCGCCGGATTCAACCGACGCCTCCGGGTCAGGTGGCCGGCTCCGGCGCCGGGAGCGGGCCCGGCAGGGGGCCCGGGCCGGGCTCCGGCTGGGGGCGGGGAGGCTCCGGGTCGGGTTGCGGCCCGGGCGGTGCGGGAGGCACGGGGTCCGGGCCGGGGGCGGGCACCGGGCCGGGGGCAGGCCCGGGCTGCGGGCCCGGTCCGGGACCCGGCGGCGGCGTCGGGTTTGGGGGCACAGGATCGCCGGGGGGTGTGCTCATGGACGGCTCCTCGTCCGTACGGCTCGTCGTCCGTACAACTCCTGCTTCCTTCCCTCGCCTGCCCACCCAAGGCCGGCCCACGCGCGGCGTGACCGTGTGGCCCGCGGTGGCCGTCCCGCCCCCGGGCCATCCGGTGCCACCGCGCTGCGGGCGGTGCGGGACGCGGTGCAGGACTCCGGCGCATGGGTGCGTCGGCTGCGGGCAGCAGTGCACTATGGCCGCTTTGTCGTGCATATGTCCATCAACCCTACGAGACGGCCCGTCATCATGACGGGCGCCCCCGGTGACCTGGTGATGGCCGTGGTGGCCGTGTCGATACCGGTCCTCATGCTCTGCCTTGTGCTGGCGCTGGGCCGCTACGAGGAACTCCTTCTCGACCGCCCCCGGTCGCCGGGCGGGTCTCGGCGACGCGCCCGGCACGCCCGCCGCACACAGCCCACAGCGCGGGAACCCGGCGGGGCCGCTGCGTTCGCCGCCCGTCCCCACAGGCCGGCCCCGGTGCGGCCGGCCATGGCCGTGGCTCCTCTGGCGAGCAGGGAACCTGCGGGGACACGCGCAGCCCCGCGCTCGGGATGACCGCCGCGACGTCCTCGGCGCCACGGGCCCCACCGGTCGGGCGGTGCTCCAGCAGCCTCCACGCGGTGAGCCGTGCGCTCTCCATGACCGGCCGTCGCGGGTGTCCGCCCGGGTGGAGGGGTAGGCGCGACGGAGGACATCACGCGGCGGAGAGGAAAGGTCCTCGGGGCGGGCCGTGCTGGTCGAGATCAGGGAAGGGCACACCATGAAGGCGTCCAGGATCGCTTACAAGCCCGTGGGGCTGACGCTCGGTGCCGTCGGCGGCCTCGCCGCCGGGGCGGCCTCGCCGCCGGGGCGGCCTCGCCGCCGGGGCGGCCTCGCCGCCGGGGCGGCCTTCAGGCAGGTGTGGAAGGTGATCGGCCACGATGATGCCGCCCCCGGTGCCACCGACGAGGACCGGACCTGGCGGGAGGTGCTGCTCGCCGCGGCGCTGCACGGCGCGACATTCGCCTTGGTCAGGGCCGCCGTCGAGCGGGCGGGAGCCACCGCCACCCGGCGGCTGACCGGCACCTGGCCCGGCTGAACCGGTCCCCCGCTGTGCCGGACGGGCTCACGCCGCCGTCGAGAGGTGGTCCGTCCGTTCCGTGTCGCGCGGCCGTGACGTCGGGGGGCCGACTCCCCGAGGGATGTTCATGCAGACCTTTCTTCCGTTTCCGAGCTTCGCCGACTCTGCGGCGGTCCTGGACCCGAAACGTCTCGGAAAGCAGCGCGTCGAGGCGCTCCAGGTCCTGCGGGGCCTGACCGTGCCGACGTACGGCTGGCGTCGGCACCCCGCGGTCCGGATGTGGGCCGGCTATGAGGAAGCCCTGGTCCGTTACGGACTGGACATCTGCGGCACCTGGACTGCCGAAGGCCGCTCGGACACCTGCTCCGCCACCCTGATGCGGGACTACACCGCCTGGCGGACGTCAGCGGCGGTCCGGGAACAGGGCGAACTCGCGGCGGCCGGCGAGCTGCCGCCCTGGCTCGGTGACCCCGGGTTCCACCGCAGCCATCAGTCCGCGCTGCTGCGCAAGGATCCGGAGCACTACGGCCCCCACTTCCCGGGCGTGCCGGACGACCTTCCCTACGTCTGGCCGGCCTCCGACCGGGGGCGATGAGCGCCCCGGGGGCGTGGGGCCGGGGCGGTATCGCATGGTCGACCGCCGTGGGCCGGCAGGCACCGCCGGCGCGCGGACGGCGGCCGTCGGGCTTAGCGTCGACACACGAGGGGGTCCCGGGACCAGCACGCGCAGGTGAAGGGCGTGGACAACCATCCGGCCGAGCAGAGCCGCTTCCGGCACCGCCGGGCAGAGCTCGCGTACGAGGTGACAGGGCGCGGCCCAATCGCCGTCTACGTGCACGGCGGGCTGGTCAGCCGCTCCGTCGAGGACCGCATGGGGCTGTTCCGCTGGACGCCCGTCCTCGACGCCGGGCGGTGCCTCGTGCGCTACGACGCGCGGGCACACGGTGACTCGACGGGCGAACCGGTCGACGCCGACTACACGTACGCCTCGCTCGCCGACGACCTCCTGGCCCTGCTCGACCACCTCGGGGCCGCCGGGCCCGTCGACGCGGTCGGGGCATCGATGGGCTGCGGCACCGTGCTGCACGCCGCCGTACGCGCCCCGGCACGCTTCTCACGGCTCGCGCTCCTCCTCCCGCCCACGGCCTGGGCGACCCGCCCCGCTTATGCCCGGGCCAACCGGGCATCCGCCGAGACCATCGAGCGGGACGGGGCGGAGGCATGGCTCGCCGCCCGGGGGGACCGGCCCCGCCCCGCAGTCGTGGCCGACGTACCCGAACTCCCGCCCACACCACCGGCCGGGCTCCTGCCCTCGGTGCTCCGGGGCCTGGCAGGGTCCGACCTGCCGGCACCCGTGGAGGTCGCCGCGCTGCGCTGCCCGGTCCTGATCCTCACCTGGGCGAAGGACCCGGGCCACCCCGTCTCGACCGCGGAGACCCTGGCCGACTGGCTCCGGGACGCCGAAGTGCACGTCTCCCGTACGCGCGCCGACGTCGCCACGTGGGGTGAGCGCATCGCGCGGTTCCTGAACCGACCCACGTCCCGGTAGTCCCCGACCTCGTGGCACCGTTGGGCCCGGCACGTTCAGGGGCGGGAGTCCCGGGCCTCGACCCATGCGCGCGGTGGCGCCTCCGTCTCTTTCCGACCGTTCTGCGTGGCAGGTGCGCCGTCACCCGAGCGTGGGCGACCTGTCCAGCAGCAGGACGTGGCGCTCGTCCGCGGTGAGGCCGCCCCGGACGCCGTGGCGGACGCGGTCGGCGAGGGCGCTGCGGCGGCACGCGATCCGGACCGGGCAACCGCCGCACACGGCTTTGGCAGCCTGCTCGCGCGCCCGGGCGGCCGCGGCCGGCTCGTACGGAACCCGGGCGAACGCGTCCTCATACCCGGTACGGCACGCACCGTCAGGGTGCACGTCGGGGTGCACCTCGGGGCGAACGCCGAGCTGCGCGGCGTGCTGCTGATCGAACCGTCCGGCCGTGCGGGCGAGGTCGGCCACAGTGGGGCTCCTTCCGGTGGGTGTGGTCTCGCTGACCACCTGTGTCGCGCGTATCACCGGAATCTGCGTTTCCATGCGTCACCGCACTCGCGGGTTCCGCCTGCTGTTGCTGTCAGCCGGGTTTGGCTCGTGAGTTGCAGGACGCCGCGTGCGGCTCAGTCACTGCAGCGGGCGGCCCCCGACGGGGGCTCCGCGCGGCCTGGCCGTAGGGGGACGGCTTGCGTAAGGTCGTGGAGCACTCCGGGGAGGGGCGAGGACCATGCCTGCCGAGAACGAACAGGGAGCGACCACGATGGCCGGGGACCCGCGGAACACCGCTCTCGAGGTGCAGGTACGGCGGACACCGGACGGTGCGGCGGTCTGCAGTCTCAGCGGGGACCTCGACATCGAAAGCCTTGCCCCCGCGCAGGAGTCCCTGACCGTCCTGCTCGGGCAGAACCCCCCTGTGCTGGTGGCCGATCTGCAGGGCATCGGGTTCTGTGACTCCTCCGGCCTGAACCTGCTGCTCAAGACCCGGGCCGCCGCGCTGGGAGCCGGCATCGAGTTCCGGCTCGCCGCCGCGGCCCCCGCCGTCATGCGGGTGCTCGAACTGAGCGGCGCGCAGGCCGTCTTCTCCCTGCACCCCTCGGTCGACGCCGCTCTCACGGGATGACGCAGCTGCCCGACGGGCCACCGGGAAGGCATGATCCGGGCCCGGCTGGGCATTCGGAACCGGACGGAGCTGGAACCGCCACCACGCCGACGACCACGCCGAAGGGGTACCCGCACATGACGACCGGCCCCGGGACCCTGGACGACGGCCGACGGGCCGGCAGCGCGCTCCCGCCCGGCGGTCAACGCAGGACCCTCCCGCTGGCCGGTATACCCAAACCCGTTGCGCGGGCCCGGGCCTTCGTCGCCGCCGCGCTGGAGGACTGGGCCTGGTCGGCCACGTCACCCGGCGTCGACCGGGACGTCGCCGAGGACGTCGTCCTGCTGGTGGCCGAACTCGTGGCCAACGCCATGCTCCACGCCGGCGGCCCTCTGGCCCTCGTCCTGGACGCCTCACGGACGCGCCTGCGCATCGAAGTCAGCGACGCAGACCCAGGCCTGCCCTCTCCCCGCCGACCCCACCAGCCCGCCCAACCCGGTGGGCACGGCCTGCTCATCGTCCAACGCACCTCGGACCGCTGGGGCACCCAACGCCACGACCGGGGAAAGTCCGTGTGGGCGGAATTCGACACCGGCAGGCTCATCCCGGGCCGGTGACCGGTGCCCGCTGACCGGGGCGGGTGGACGTCAGGACGCGAGCATGCCCTCGCGAAGACGGGCCAGCGTACGTGACAGCAAGCGGGAGACCTGCATCTGGGAGATGCCGAGTTCGGCGCCGATCTGAGCCTGGGTCATATCCTCGCCGAACCGCATGACCAGGATCCGCCGTGCCCGCTCGTCGAGTCGGGCGAGCAGTGGACCCAGGGTGGCGAAGTCCTCGAAGAGCTCCATGGCCGGATCCTCCTCGCCGATCGTGTCGGCCAGGGTCCGGCGGCCGGGCCGGACGGTCCCCGGATGGGTGTCGGCGTCTGCTGCAGCGTCAAGGGATTCGGACGCGTAGCCGTTGGCGGCGACCACGCCCTCGAGCACCTCGTCCTCGCTGATCCCGAGGTCGGCGGCGAGTTCGGCGGCGGTCGGGGCCCGGCCGAGCAGGACGGACAGCGCCTCCTGGCTCTTCGCCATCGCCGTGCGCAGTTCCTGGAGCCGCCGCGGCACGTGGACCGCCCAGGTGGCGTCGCGGAAGTAGCGCTTGATCTCGCCGACGATGAACGGCAGGGCGAGGGTGGCGAACGCGACGCCGCGGTCGGGGTCGAACCGGTCGATGGCCTTGATCAGCCCGATCGTGCCGACCTGCACGATGTCGTCCAGGTCCACCCGGGCCTGGACGGTCCGGTTGCGGAAGCGCCGTACGGCGTAGTTGACCAGGGAGATGTTCAACTCGATGAGAGTGCCGCGCACGTACTGGTACTCGCGGGTGCCCTCCTCCAGCGAGCGGAGCCTGGCGATGAAGAGGCCGGTCAGCTCCCGGGCGTCCGCCGGTGCGACCTCGCGGGCCGGCATCGTCAGCGGAGGAAGGCCGGCCCTGCCGGCGATCGCCCCGCACAGGGGGCCCGTTTCCGGGGCCGCGTCGACCTCGGCCGGGCGGACGGACTCGGCAACCGTTGCGGGGCGCGACATGGTGACCCTCTCTCCAGACGGGGCGGACAGTGAAGGCTTTCAGCGCCCCTGCCCCACATCCGCGGACCTACGCGCCCCGATTCTGCTCCCGCAGGCGCTTTTCGGCCGTCTTCGCGCAGTGGGGTCGGCAGGCATGGCGCCTGGTCGCCCTGCCGGCCGTCGCGCGGCTCCAGTCCCCGGCTACCCCGGCCCGAACGCAGGAAACGGCAGGGTGACGTCCTCGGTCGAGTACAGCCGGACGGCGCTCACGCAGGGGGGTCGGGCTCGGGGTCGTGAGACGTTCTGCCTAGCTGCCGTCCGGGGGATCTTCTCTCGGTGCGAAGCGCGCCTGGGCGCTCAGGACGGCGTCGGCATGGCGTCCCGCCCACGCGCCCATCGCGCGGATCGGGCCCAGCAGCGCGAGGCCCGCCTCGGTCAGGGAGTAGTCGACGCGTGGTGGGGCCTCGGCGTACACCTGGCGCACGACCAGGCCGTTGTACTCAAGGCGGCGCAGGGCTTCGTTGAGGACCTTGGGGCTGATCCCGCCGATGCGGGTGATCAGCGCGCGCGGCCTCATGGGCCCACTCTCGCCGAGCACGTACACGATCACGCTGTCCCAGCGGTTCGACAGGACCTCGAAGGCAACCCTCGCCCGGCAGTCCGCAGCGTATGCACCGCCGCCCAGGTCCCCGTCAAGGTCCCCGTCAAGGTCCCCGCCACGGGCCCCGCACATGCCTTGTCCGTCTGCCTCAACCGCCGCATCGACCATGCGGCCATCCTGCCCGGCCCGACGCACACCATGTGGTGTGCATCGGCGCGCCTAGCGTCCTCTCCGTCACACCTCGCACGTCTCGCGACACCTACGACAGGAGCAAGCACATGCGCATCGGCATTCTGGGTACGGGGGCGATGGCCGCGGCCCTCGGCGGGGCCTGGGTACGCGTCGGCCATGACGTCCGGGTGGGCGGTCGGGACACCGAAGCGGCCGCCCGTACCGCCCTGCTCACCGGTGCCTCCGGGCACGGCACCCTCGCCGAGGCCGCGGCCCACGGGGAAGTGGTACTGGCCGCCGTACCGGCAGGCGACGCGCCGCAGTTGGCCGGGGAACTGGCGCACCTGCTCGCCGGGCGGACGGTGATCGACTGCACCGTGCCGATGGCTCCGGGAGCCGACGGCCCGACCCTGACCACGGGCGGCACCACCTCCGTCGCGCGGCTCATCGCGGACGCCGCCCCCGGCGCCCATGTGGTGAAGGCGTTCGGGGTGTGCCACGAGAGCATCTGGACCCTGGACCGGCCGGCCTTCGAAGGGGCTCGGCTGGCGGTGCCGTTCTGCACCGACCAGCCGGCCGCCGCCAGGCGGGTGGAGGAGATCATCGCCTCCATGGGCTGCTCGCCCCTGCCCTGCGGCGGACTCGATCGCGCTGCCCTGCTGGAGGCCACCGCCGTCTTCGCCGTCGGCGTCTGGTGGTCGGGCGCCGAGGCCCGCTCTGTGTTCCCGGCACCGGCCCTGGCCCCGGGGGCCGTGGATGACTAGCCAGGACTTGTCCGGCCGAGAGGGCCGTCACCTCTGGCAGCGCCCGAACGTCACCACGTAGGTCGCGGCGCCGCTCGCACCGGCTCCGGCCCGGTCCGCGGAGCCGGGCAGCGCCGCGCTGCCGATTTCGCGCAGCGTCCCGCTGAGGATGTTCGCGCGGTGGCCCGGGCTGTTCATCCACCATCTGACGGCGGCGCTCGGCGTGCCCGAGGTGCCCCAGCCGGTGTACGTGATCTCAGCGACCTGCCACGACCGGGGGTTCGGGCAGTAACCGGCTCCCATGATGCGGCTCTGCGGGGTCGAGCCCGTCTGGGGATTGGTGTGCGAGTCCTTGCCCGGACCCCACCACTTCAACTGCACGGCCGCGGCGGCGTGCTGCCGGGCCGCGGTGTTCAGGGCGGAGTTGACGGTCAGTGGCGGCAGCCCGCGCTGCGTACGCTCCGCATTGATCAAGCCCACCACGTCCCCGGGCTGGGCAGCTGCGTCCTGCGACGCGGCAGCGGGTACGAGCGTCGCCGCCAGAAGGGCAGCGACGGCCGGACCGATGAGCTTCCGGGTACGTGAAGCAGTGCATTCCACGAGGTACACCTCCCGCGACCACGAACAGTGGTTTCGAGCGCTTGGGTGAGGCGACCAGTCGCTTTCGCTTCGACGTCGTTTCCAGGCTGCCATCCGGACCGCCCGGTCGCCATCGGGGCCGGACCGGCCGCTGCGCGGCCAGGAACGACGTCGGCTGCCGCACCTCTCCCCCGAGCGCGGTGCGGGCGCAGGCCCGGGTGCGACGCGGCCTGTCAGCGCTCGTGTCCGCCGCGGTGGGGCCGGCACGGCAGACCGCCGCGTTCCCTTCGGACCGGCTGGCTTCGCAGGGGCTGCTGGATGTCGTGTACGAGCGGCGCACCGGGCGCAGGGATCCTGTCCGGTCCCGGCGAAGACCCGTCCCGCGCCCGTCTGGTGCCCGAGCGGCGTCAGGTGTAGTCGACGGTGTTGCGCACCTCGCCGAAGCGGGGGAAGGTCCGTTCCACGGCGAACTCGTGCTCGTCCGCGGCCAGTCCGGACATCGCATCGGCCACGAACTCGAGTTCGTAGCCGTGGTCCGCCGCGGCCCGTGCGGTGGACTCGACCCCCAGCGTGGTGACCAGCCCGGCGATCACCAAGGTGTCCACACCCAGCTTGCGCAATTGCTCGTCCAGATCAGTGCCGTAGAACGCGCCGATGGTGCGCTTGACCACCACGACGTCGCCGTCGTGCACCAGGTCGTCGGCGAAGCCGCTGCCCGGCGGTTGCTCCGCCACGTTCGGGCGCTCCACCCGGACCTGCACCACGGGGCGCCCACTCGCCCGGAACGACGTGGCCAACTCGCGGCAGCGCGCGAGCACTTCTGAACCGGAGTGCGGGGCGAGCGGGAGGGCGATGATGCGCGGCATCAGGTCAATGAGGATCAGCGCGGAAGTCATGGGGCGATCCTAGGGGCGTCCGGCGCACCGCAGGCCAGAGAACGCTCCGCGGGTGCCCGCAGAGCGCCCGCGGGCGCGCGCTGGTGGGCAGCCTCCACGCCACGCGCCGCCGGGAAGCTTCCCCACCCGCCTCCTTCAGCCCGGGTAGGTGACCGAGCCCAGCGGCGGGCACGGGATGAGCCGGTTGTCGGCGCCGGGTCGTTCGACGAAGGCCCGGGCTGCGGCGGCCCGTCGGCGCCGGGATTCCAGCTCGTCGGCGTACCGGGCGTCGCGCGTGGCACGGTCGTGGTCCCACGAGTCGTCGATGAGGCCGAGGCTGGTATTGCCGGCGCTGCGCTGGAATTCCGCCTTCACTGCGGCCTGCTGGAGTGCGGTCTGGACCGCGGCGAGATCGATGCGGGTGATCAGGACCCCGGGGGTGTCCGGTTCGCGGGTGGGTATGGGGGCCTGCGGCAGCAGCGACACCCCGGTGTCCTGGCGGCCGATGTTGTCGACGCTCGCGGTCTGTGCGTCCCTCGACATGGCCTGCATTTCCCCGTGCAGCCAGAAGAGTTCGTCGAGGTCGGCCGAAGTGATGCGCATCCGCTGGTACAGGGCCTGGAAACGACGGTCTTGGTGCAACGGTCGTACGGGGGCGGCGTGCAGCGCCACGCAGTCGTTGAAGCCGGCTGCCACCGCGAGGTCGAGGTGGGAGACGGTCTGGTCCATCCGTCTGTGTGCGAGGGCCATGCCACCGAGGGCCGCGTGCCCGGCGGCGACGAGCCACGTGCCGTCGGGGCCGAGCGCCGTGGCGCGCGCGACGACGTCGTGGAGGCCCGCGCTGACGTCGACGCTCTGCGGGGAGCCGAGGAACTGACGCGCGAGCGAGGTGAAGGCGTCCTGTTCCCGTACCGTCGCGGCGGCACCCTGGGTCAGGTGCGTCACCAGCAGCTCGTGCACACGGGTGGCCAGTGAGATAACGGTGTCGACCATGGATCTCCTCGGACCTGGGGATAAAGAGGCGCTCCCGCAGAGTACGGCCCGCGGCCCGGATCAGGGTCCGCCGGGTGACGCTCGCACGGTGAACGGGGCACCGCCTGAACGGGGTTAGATTCGTTGTATGACTCAATCGTATGAGCAGGGGCTTCTCTCCACCGATGGCCGGGCGCGGATGAGAGCGGCAGACAGTGACCGGGATGGGGCCGCGGAGCAGCTGCGTACGGCGGCGGGGGACGGACGCATCAGTCCGGCCGAGTTGGAGGAGCGGCTCGAGCAGGCGTACGCGGCGAGGACCTACGCGGAGTTGGAACCGCTCGTCGCGGACCTGCCGGCCGTCACGGGGGCGGGCGCCGAGACGCTGGTGCTGAAGACCCATCTCGCTGCGATCAGGCAGACCGGGCCGTGGGTGGTCCCGCCGCGGATCGTGGCCGAGTGCAAGATGCTGAACATCCTGATCGCCTTCACCCAGGCAGCGTGCCGGCACCGCGAGGTGACACTGGAGGCATCGTGCGGGATGGGGACGATACAGGTCGTGGTGCCCGCCGGATGGCACGTACGCATCGACCCCACCAGCACGAACATCGGACGCATCACGAACAGGGCGGGCGGACCGGTGGATCCCACGGCCCCGGTGCTGACCGTGCTGGGACACCCGAGGACCGGGCAGATCAGGATCAAGCAGGCCCGGCACTAGTAGGGCTTTGTTAGCTCGTGTCGTAGGGCTGTCGTGGGGTGGGTTGTCGGCAGGTGGGGCAGGTGCCGGTCCAGGTGGCGAGTAGGTGTTGGAGGAGGTCCAGGGCCTGGTAGAGGGTCAGGCCCTGGCAGGGGCTTTTGGGTAGGTCCGCTGTTCGGTGAGGAACAGGTGGGCTGCGGTGACGAGGGTGACATGGCGGTGCCAGCCAGTGAACGAGCGGCCCTCGAAGTGGTCCAGGCCGAGGACTGTTTTCAGTTCGCGGTAGTCGTGCCCGATCCGCCAGCGTGACTTCGCCAGCCTGACCAGGTCCTTCGCCGGAATACCGGCGGGCAGATTCGAGATCCAGTACTTGACCGGCTCGTCCTCGCCTTCGGGCCACTGGGCGATCAGCCAGGTCAGCGGGATCGTGCCGTCGTCGGAGGGTTTTGGGCGCCGGGCGGCCAGACGGACCCGCAGGAGCACGAAGTGCGAGCTCAGCGCGGCCTTGGAACCCTTGCGCCAGACCACCGCCCGCCCCTGCCCCCGCCCGGCGGCCAGCACATGCTCCCGCAAGGCCACCGGGCGGGTGCGGTATCGCGGCAGTGGCCTGGGACCGAGTCCGCCATAGGCGGGCCGGTGCGGCTCGGCGCCCTCCGAGTGGGCGGTCATCTCGCCTTTCACCTGGAGGACGTAGCCCAGGCCGCGGTCTTCCAGAGCGTGGCGGAAGTCCGCGTTCGCACCGTAGCCCGCGTCCGCGACCACAGCGGCGGGCCGCAGCCCGATGCCGGCCAGTTCGTCGAGCATGTCCAGCGCGAGCCGCCACTTCGGCTGATGGTGCGTGTCCTCGGGTATCCGGCAGGCCTCCCGACGATCGGCCATCTCGGGGACATCCCAGGAGGCAGGCAGGAACAAACGCCAGGCCAGCGGGCACGAGGCAGTGTCGGAGGGGGCATGGACACTCACCCCGATCTGACAGTTCCCGACCTTGCCCAACGTGCCGGAGTACTGGCGGGCCACCCCCGCGGATGCCTTCCCGTCCTTCGGAAACCCGGTGTCGTCCACCACCCACACCTGCGGGCGGACCGCCCGCACCGCCCGCCACGCAAGACGGGCCCTCACCTCCTCGACTGGCCAGGTCGAGGACGTCATGAACTGCTGCAGCTGCTGATGGTCGATCCCCAGCCGCTCAGCCATCGGCTGCATCGACCTCCGCCGGCCATCCAACAGCAGCCCTCGCAGATACAACTGGCCCTTCGCCCGCTGATCCCGCCGCGTCAACGGCGCGAACACCTCCGAGGCGAACTCCTCCAACCGGCCCCGCACCGCCGCAAGCTCCCCAGCCCTCATACCGCCAGCGAACTACCAGACACCCGACGTCACAAGACCAGCTAACAAAGCCCTACTAGGACTTGTCCGGCCGATCATGTACGGAGCCAGATGACGAGGGTTCCCACGTCCCTTGCTGTGTCCGACGCCATCACCCACTACCGCCAGCTGCGCGAGCTGACCGTCGACGAGCTGGCCTACGTGCTCTTGATGCTCGACCACCCGATCTCTGCCGACGTCCTCGCTGAGATGGAGCGATGTGTTCGCCCCGTGACCGTTGACGATCTTGTGGCGATCGCTTACGTGCTCGAGACGACTCCCGCGGTGATGCTGTCGCACGTCCCCATCGACATGCCGGAACCTGATGGGCCCCTCGCCACCGGGCTGCCGAATGACGTCGACCAGGCTGAGCTGCGTGCCTGGCTGGAGGGGAAGACCACGCTCGACCGCGAGGCGCGGGTGAACTGGTGGAAGGAGCGGGTCGCCCGTCTCCGGGTCCGGGCTGCGCATCATGAGGAGCAGCTGCAAGGTGTGCACGCGGAGCTGCGTGAGCTCGGCGACCTGACGCTGCAGGAAGCGGATGCCCTGCCCGTCCAGTGTCTGCAGTACCGAATCCGGGACGGCGAGCACGCGCTCAATCAGGCAGAGGTCGCACTGGCGTTGACGGTGCAGCGGCTCGACAACTTCCCCGAAGACGTCTGACGACTGAGTTTCGACCACTCAAGGGTGCCTATGAAGGCTGACTCTGACAGATATTCTGCTGTTTGCGTGGTACCTCTGATACAGCAACCAGCAGTACTGGCAGTGCTGCTGCCGGCGCCCCAGCCACCGCAGAGCTGACGCCGGCCGACCATCCAGAACGAACGAAGGCAGAACACTGTGAACTCCGCAAGGACCACATATGTGACGCGGGCCGGGATAGCCGCATCCATCGCGGCTCTGGCCCCGGGCGCACTGATGCTCACGGGCTGCGGCGCGAGTAGTGACGCTGCTTCCTCGAAGGGCCCCAGCAGCAGCCAGGCCTCCAGCTTCGACGGTGCCTACATCTCCATCACCGATGGGGCCCGCGGGGAGATTGCAGCCATCGACGGTCACGAGATCACGTACATCGACGTCCCTGGTGGCGACCTGCGGTGCAAGCTGACCACGATGGCCCTCGACGACATCAAACGCCGCGCGATCGTCAAAGACGGTAGAACCGACAAAGGGCAGTACCAGGTCCTGTCGACCGGCACAATCAACGACGGCCGGACCAGCGTGCTCTGGAACGATGTCAACGGCTCTGATCAGACGGGCACCGACCCGGGATCAGGCGCGCTTTCGATCTCGAGTGATATGATCACGCTCGGATACACCTTCGACTACTCGATCGATCAGGTCCAGCTCATCCCTGTCGACAGCGGCCAGGCAAAGGCATTGATGGCAAAGGACTGCGACCAGCACAGCTGAAGGTCATTCCGCCCAGTCGGCACAGAATCCTGTCGACATCGCATCCATGGGATTCTGCTTTCTCCCTGACGCATACTCCCGGAGCTGCTGTGCCGGTACTGCTTCGGCTGCTGGCTCGGTGAGGACCGTCGAGGAGGCTTGGACTTGGCCGGCCGATCATGTGACTACTCCGCCGTTGTGTCGTTGATGTGGACATGGGGCGGGGAGATCTGACGGATGCCGAGTGGGAACGGCTGCGGCCGTTCCTGCCGGTCAGCAACAGGCGTTGTGGCAGGTGATCGACGGGATTCTGCACCGGGTGCGGACCGGCGTTCAGTGGCGTGACCTGCCCGAACGGTTCGGCCCGTGGAAGACCGTCTATGAACGCCATCGCCTGTGGTCGGCCGACGGAACCTGGGAACGCCTGCTCCAGCAAGTCCAGGCCGAGGCCGACGCGGCCGGGGAGATCGACTGGGACATCTCGATCGACTCCACCATCATGCGGGCACATCAGCACGCCGCCGGCGCCCGCACAGAACCACCGCCGACTCCCGCCTCAAAGGGGGACGCAGCGGCAGAACACCAGGGCGAAACACCGTGGCAGAGCCTCGCCGCCCGCCTGGTGGAGGCGGTGCAGGAGGTGAAGGCCTGGGCCGCTCGCGCGGCGGGTTCACCACCAAGCTCCACCTGGGCGCGGACGGCCGCTGCCGCCCGCTGTCCCTGATCGTCACGCCAGGGCAGCGGGCGGACTGCACCCAGTTCAAGCCCGTGCTGGAGAAGATCCGAGTCCCACGCATCGGGCCGGGCAGGCCACGCAAGAAGCCTGACAGCCTCGCCGCCGACAAGGCCTACAGCAACGGCCCATGCCGCGAGTATCTGCGGCGCCGGAGCATCCGGCACACGATTCCGGAGAAGACCGACAGTCAGGCCGCCCGCCTGCGCAAAGGGTCACGCGGCGGACGGCCACCCGGCTTCGATGAGGACCGCTACAAGAAACGCAACACAGTCGAACGAGCGATCAACCGCCTGAAGCAGCACCGGGCCGTCGCCACTCGCTACGACTGTGAGGATGTGCAGGTGCCGCTTCGGGTGGTGGCTTGACCCGCGTTACGACTGGCCCTGGTGCCTTGCGTTTGATCTGTCAGCCACTGTCCGGAGCGGTACTCGCTGCCGCTGGACCGGCAGGCGTGTCCCGATAGGGGCCTTCGCGAGAGGCACCGTCACAGTCCTGACCGCCCTGACCGATCCAGCGATGGCCGCCCCACTTCCCATGGCTGTAGGAGACAGGTGACCGTGACCAGGATGACCCAGTCCGCCCCGCTGGACCAGGAGACCTCCGAGATCGTGCTGGGTGTCGATACCCACAAGGACATCCATGTGGCCGCCGTGGTCACGGCCGCCGGCGCCTTCATCGAGAGCCGGAGCTTTCCGACGACCGCCGAGGGCTACGAGCATTTACTGCATTGGGCCCGGGCACTCGGCCGCCTCGACCGAGCCGGGGTGGAGTGCACGGGCTCATACGGCGCCGCACTGAGCCGGTATCTCCTCCGTCAGGGCATCACCGTCTTCGAGGTGAACCAGCCCGACAAGGCCACCCGTCGGCGCCGCGGTAAGAGCGACATCATCGACGCCGAGGCCGCAGCCCGTGCCGTGACCACCGGCCGGGCCACCGCGACCGCGAAGGCCGGCGACGGGCCCGTGGAGATGCTCAGGCCGTTCAAGATGGCCAAGGCCTCCGCGACCAAGTCCCGGGCTCAGGCAATCAACCAGCTCAAGGCCGTCCTCGTGGCCACCGACCCCGACCTCCGCCAGTCCATGGCCGGTCTGAGCAACCCCAAACTGATACGCGCCTGCGCCGGCCTGGACGGCCCGGCAGTCGGAGCGGCCGGGGCAGCGGCCCACACGCTCCGGCTCCTGGCCCGGCGGATCCAGCACCTTTCCGAAGAGATCGAGGACCTCACCACGCGGATCACAGAGGTCATCACGCGGCACAACCCGCAGCTCTTGGCCTGCTACGGCGTCGGCCCCGACACTGCCGCGACCCTCCTGATCGCAGCAGGCGGCAACCCGGAACGACTCCGCAGCGAGGCCTCGTTCGCAGCCCTCTGCGGCGTCAGCCCAGTCGAGGCCTCCTCCGGGAAAACCCAGCGACGACGCCTCAACCGCGGCGGAAACCGCCAGGCCAACTCCGCCCTCTACACCATCGTGCTGGCCCGCCTCCGATGGGACACCCGCACCCGCGGCTACCTCGACAGGCGCGTCTCCGAAGGCAAGACCCGACGCGAAGCACTCCGCTGCCTCAAACGCTACGTCGCACGCGAGATCCACCGACTCATCACGCACACCACAACCCACGTCCTGGCTGCTTGACATCCATAGGGGCATCAAGCGCGGCTACGTCTTCCTCGGGACCGCGACTGCCGCAACCCTCGTCATCTGGCTCCGTACTGATCGGCCGGACAAGTCCTAGCCGAGCCGACCTGACGAGGGCTCGCCTCGCGGCCGGGCTCCACCCCAGGCTCCCGACGAACTCCGCGACCTGGTCCTCGCCTCCCTCCGTGTCCAAGGCCGACGGCGCCGGCGCCGTCGGCCCGTGACCGAAGGCGCCGGCGAGCGTTGTAGGGGATGTGCTGACCCATGCCGCCCCCGCTGTCCCTGAGTTGCCGTTCCTGCTGACGATGCCGCAGGGCCGTGCGGCACGCCTGCTCCTGGCGTACGTGGCCGCGCTGCCGCTGTCCTCCCCGGACGCCCAGCTGCTCGCGGTGATGGTGGTCATCCGCTCCGCCCGGGGCGGCAACGGGAACATCACGGGCCAGGATCTGCGGTCGCTCAGACAAGCCGACCCGGCCGGGGCGGTCGAGGCGCTGCGCGGCCTGGGGTGGCGGATTCCCGACGAGCTGCTCGACGGACCTCCCGAGGTCCCGGTCGGAGTGACGGTGCCGGCTCTGGCCGCCGGGACGGACCACCCGCTGCCCCTCGGCAAGCAGGTGCGTTCCCGGGTATCGGGCTGGTCCACCCGCACGTTGGCCGCCAAGCCGCTCAAGAAGGCCGGCCAGGCCGGACGGCTCGCCGCGCTGTTCCTCGCTGCCCACAGCACGTCCGAGCTCCGCGGGACGCTGCCCGGCGAACTCCCCGAATCGTGCCGCGCCGGGCTGCCGGAGTTGCTGGAGAAGGGCTTCCTCGCGGAGCTCTCCGGCGAGGAGTACCGCCTCGGCGACGGAGTGCGGCACCTCGCCGGCAGGGTCTACGACCCCGCCGACCCCTTTGCGCTCCCCCCGCCTACGCCACCCCGCGCCGACCCGCCCGGGATCAGCCCGGCCGACTGGACGCAGTGGTTGGCCACGGCGCGACCGGGTCTGCGGAAGCATGCCGGGGCAGTCGAAAGCTGTGCCGTGTGCAGCCTCCCCTTCGAGCGGGTGACGTCCGCCTTCATGGAGGAGCAGGTCCACCTCCCGCCGCCGCGCCGCGCGCGCGACGCCTACGACGCGTGGAAGGAGAAGCATCCCGAACACGGGGAGGAGGCCGCCCGTTTCACGATCGCGTTCCGCGCGGAGCACGGACACGGCCCGTCCTACACCCAGCTGTGCGCCGGCCTGGGCTGGAAGGGCCGCCGAAGCCTGAAGTCCCTCATCGTGAGCGGACTGCTGGCGGACGGTTGGCTCACCGACACCTCCCCCGTGCCGTGGACCCTGCGCCCGGGCGCGACCGCCAACGCCCACGGGATCGCCCTGCCGGTGACGCGCTGAAGGCATGCACGTTGCCGGCTTCCGGCCCCGGCGTCACCTCGGGCGGATCGTGACCGTGTACGTGGCTCCGGTCCTGCCGCGGGTGTTCACGGTGACGGTCCGGCCGTGGCCGTGATCGTCCCAACTGGCCTTTCCGCCCTGGACATCGACGCGGTAGCCGTTCGGGTACGTGTCCTCGGGCACGGTGATCCGGGTGGGCCCCTCGGCGTTGTCACGGGTGCGGAAGGTGAGGGTGTACGTACGTGTGGCGGGGTCGTAGGCGAAGCTGAGCGGGTCGCCGGCGACGGCCTGCGCGTAGGGCTGCACGAGGAGCCGGGCGTTGGGCTTCGCCGCGCCCGCCTGATCGAGGAAGCAGTAGCCGCCGCCCCGGCACCACTGCCACCAGGTCCAGCCGCTTGAGAAGCGGTCCATGGAGGCCGTCATGTCGGTGACGAACCGGCTCGCGTGCGGAACGTAGGGGTTGCCGCCCCATTCCCCGACGATCACCGGCATGCGGTGACGGGTCGGGTAGTCGCTGATCGCGGCCTCGTAGGCGGGGATGAAGGTGCCGTCGGGGTCGTAGTCGCCGCCGGTTTCCATGGCGGTCTCGTAGAAGTGCGGCGCGTAGCCGGCGTGCGGGTCGTCGACGCGGCCCATCCGGGTCGGGACGCCGAGACCGACGATGACGGTCGGCTCGACGAACACCCACGAGGTGCGGTCGACCAGGCGGACCGCCCGGGCCAGGCGGTTCCACATCTCGGTGAGCTCCCCGGCCTCGAAGCGGGCCGCGGCGGCGGGCAGGTCTTCGCCTTCGAGGAACCTCGCGAACGGCTCGTTCATCAGGTCGTAGCCGAGCAGCGCCGGGTGCCCGCCCAGGGCGGAAGCGACCGTCGTCCACATACGGGCGTGCGCGGCGCGGAGATCGGCGTCCTTGTACAGGTGGTCGAAGGCGGCCTGCACGGACGGCTCGAAGTATTCGGAGAACCAGTCCTCCGGTATCGGCCAGAACGGCAGCCCCTCGTCCCGGGTGGCCCAGGCGGGTATGCCGCGGGAGCCGAAGTGCGGGCCGTACACGTCCTGGTGGGCATCGAGGATGACCTTGATGTGATAGCGGTCGGCCCAGTCGAGGATGCGACGCATCTTGGCGAGGTAACCGCGGTCGTAGTGGCCGCGGGTGGGTTCGAGGTCGTCCCAGAAGAACGCCAGGCGTGCAAGGTTGAAGCCCCGCGCCGCCATGTCCCTGAGGTCGCTCTCGTGGATGTCGGCGAACGCGTCGGCACCTCGGCTGCGTTTGTCGGCGAGGTTGAAGCCGCGCCACTGCAGCGCGCGGCCTTGTCCGTCGGCGATGAACGTGCGGTCACCGACCGTGACACGGTCGGGGGTGCGGTGGGGACGGTCCTGTGCCTGCACGGGGAGGGCGCCGAGCAGCAGGGCTGCCACGGCGAGGGCGACAGGGGCGACGCGGGAGGTCCGGCGCATGCGGGAGCCTTTCGACTCGGCTTCTCGGGCGGAGTGCTACTGGCCGGTCGGATGTTACTGATGGGTGACTCAACTTCCCATCACTTCACATGAGTTGGTTGGAAATCACCGGCATCGATGTGGACCGCCGGCCGCCCTGGACGGCTTCCCCGAACCGCGGGCGACAGCTCCGCCCGAGTCACGACCGTTGCAGGGCGCGGGCCGCGGCCCGGGCGAATGCCTCCGGGTTGTCCAGCATGATGTTGTGCCCGCAGTCCGGTATCGATACCACCTCGACCCCCGCTTCCAGGAGTTCCTCCGCCCCGGGGAGCGGCCCGTCGGCCTCGGGCTGCAGGCACGTCCGCGGGATCGGCAGGGCCGCCAGCACGTCGCGCATGGCGGGCTCGGTGCCGAGGGCCCGGTGCACCGCGCTGCGGTACAGCGCCTCACGTCCGGCCAGACGCATGGTGGACCACCAGTGCGGCCCGACGTTCTCGCGGACCCGGCGCCATCCGCCGGCGAGGAACTCCTCTTCGGTGTGGGCGGTGATGCCGCTCGATCCGGGGCGGATCTCCCCCAGGGGCACCGGGTCGAGGGTGGCGTCGACCAGGACGAGCCGGTCCACCAGGTGGGGGTGCCGGGCGGCCAGCACGATGGCCACCCCGCCGCCCATGCTGTGCCCGATGACATCCGCCGCCCGGACCCCGGCGGCCTCCAGGGCCGTTGCCACGGTGTCGGCGTGCTCCTCCATGGAATAGCCGAAGTCGGTGGGGCGGTCGCTGATGCCGAAGCCCAGCAGGTCCACCAGCAGTGAGCGGTGGCCGGCCAGGGCGGGATGGGCGGCGGAAGCCGCGAAGTACGGCGCGGCGGAGGCGCCGAGCCCGTGCAGGTAGACCCGGGTGGTGCGCCCGGGGTGTCCGGGCATCTCCACCCAGCGGATCCGCGCCCCTCCGGGCGTCACCTGGGCGTCGCGCATGACTCCTCCTCGATCACTCGATCACTCGGCTACTTCGAAAGCCTCGGCGAGACTATACATCGGCACCGATGTATAGCGAGAGTGAGGCATCATGGCAGGGTGTTGGAACTGGCGATCCTTGGCTTTCTGTACGAGCAGCCGCTGCACGGCTACGAGCTGAAGAGGCGCGTCGCGCATCTGACCGGCCATGTCCGGCCGATCGCGGACGGCACGCTCTATCCGGCCATCAAGCGACTGGAGAAGGCCGGACTGCTGAGCCGGCAGACCGAGCCCGGCACCCGTGCCGCGCCCCGGCACGTCCTCACCTTGACGGAAGCGGGCCGGAACGAACTGCGCCACCGCCTGCGGGATGCCGACGGCATCGGGATCAGCGACGAGAACCACTGGTTCGTCGCCCTGGCCTTCCTGCGCCACCTGGAGGACCCCGGGCAGCAGGCCGCGGTCCTCCGTCGCCGCCTGGCCTTCCTCAAGGAGCCGAGCTCCTTCTTCTACGAGGGGGACCGCCCGCTCGGCGCCGAGGAGTTCACCGACCCCTTCCGCCAGGGCCTGCTGACCATCGCCCGCGCCACCAGCCGCACCGAGCTGGACTGGCTGGACACCACCCTGAAGGCGCTCACCACCGAGGCCGATGCACGCTGACTCCCCGGCGGGGCCCCTGTCCAAGGACCTACGGCAGGGCTGGACCGGGGCGGTACGGCGGGACCGGGCGCCATCCCGGCACGGCGGGAGTATGGTCCGGGTATGAGCGACGTCCGCGGGGGCCCGTGCGGGGTCCCGCGGCCACGGCCGGCGGACCTGGGACGCCCGTGCGGCGGTGCGGGACGTCGCGCGGGACGGTGAGCGGCATGCGGCCACCGGTCGACGGGCCTCCGGACGACGCTTCCGTCGAGGAACGGCTCGACTCGGCCCTCGCCCGGGTGATGCGGGACAGCGGGGCTTCCGTCGGCCTGGTGTACCTGCTGGTGCCGGAGGAAGGGGTCCTCCAGCTGCTCCTGCTGGCGGGCGCCTCCCGGCAGATCGCCGCCCCCTGGTACCGCGTCCCGGCGGACGCGCCGCTCCCGGTGGCGGACGCTGTCGCGGACGGGAGGCTGGTCTGGCTGGGCGGCGGTCAGGAGGAGGTCGCCCGCCGGTACCCGCGCCTGGGGATCGTGTTGCCGTACGACTTCGTGCTGGCCGCCGCGCCCATCACCGCTCCGGCCGCCGTGTGGGGCGCCATCGTCGTACTGTGGCCGGTCCCGCACCCGCCGGAGCTCGGCGCATCCGAACACGAGGCGCTCGACGGCTTCTGCCACCTGGCGGCCCGGCTCCTGCAGCGGGCGGCCGACGGCGGGCGGCCACTGCGCGATGGCGGTGAACCGCGGGCCGTCCGCCCGCCTGCCCGTACGGAGACCGACCCGGCCCTGGCAGCCGCCGCCCTCGAGTGCGCCGAGCGGCTGCCGCTGGGCTGCTGCTCCCTGGACCTGGACGGCCGTATCACCTTCATCAACACCGCCGGCGCGGCCCTGGTCGGTGCCGAGCCGGCCCGGCTGCTGGGCGAGCAACCGTGGGAGGTGCTGCAGTGGCTGCGCGATCCGCTCGCCGAGGACCGCTACCGCGCCGCGGTGGTCTCCGGCCGGCCGACCGCATTCACCGCCGTGCGGCCGCCCGGCATCCGGCTGTCGTTCCGGCTCCACCCGGACGCGAGCGGGATCAGCGTCCAGATCAGCCCCGAGGAGGTCGCCGTAGGCATGCCGGCCACCACGGGGACGGCGCCGGCCGACGCCACCGGGCCGTACGGTCCGCAGGCGCCGGAGCCCTTCGGCGCCATGGCCCTGTACCAGCTGACGCACCTGGCGGCCGCCCTCGCCGAGGCCGTCGGCGTGCGCGACGTGGCCAGGCTGGTCGCCGACCAGATCGTGCCGGCGTTCGGCCCCCAGGGCCTGGTCCTGATGACCCTGGACGAGGGCCGGCTGCACATCGTCGAACACCGGGGCTACGAACGGGAGTTCCTCGACCGTTTCGACGGCACCCCGGTGACCTCCGACGTCACCAACGCCCAGGTGCTGGCCACCGGCACACCCGTGTTCTTCCGCACGTACGACCACTTCCGCCGCGCGCACGCCACCGCCCCCCGGTTCACCGGACGCCAGGCGTGGGCGTTCCTGCCGCTGACCGCCTCCGGCCGTTCGGTGGGCTCGCTCGTCCTCTCCTACGACCGGCCGCGTCCCTTCCCGCCCGCCGAACGCGCGCTTCTGAGCTCGCTGGCCGGGCTGATCGCCCAGGCCTTGGACCGGGCCCTGCTCTACGACGCCACACACGCCCTTGCGCACACGCTGCAGGCCGGGCTGCTGCCGCACGCCCTTCCGCCGGTGCCCGGTCTCGCCGTGGCCGCCCGCTACCTGGCCGCCGGCCAGGGCATGGACATCGGCGGTGACTTCTACGACCTCATCCACCCCGGTGCCGGTGCCGGTGCCGGCACCGCCGGTACAGCCAGCACCGCCGTCGCAGTCATCGGTGACGTGCAGGGACACAACACCAGTGCGGCCGCCCTGATGGGGCAGGTCCGCACGGCCGTACACGCACACGCCATCGCCGGCGCCTCCCCCGGGGCCATCCTCAGCCGCACCAACCGACTGCTGACCGAGCTCGACCCCGGACTCTTCACCAGTTGCCTGATCGCCGAACTCGACCTGTCCGAGGGGCTGCTCCGTCTGGCCAGCGCAGGCCATCCCCCGCCGCTGCTGCGCAGCCGGGACGGACATGCCGAGGTGCTCGACGTGCCGCCGGGCCTGCTCCTCGGCATCGACGCCGACGCCGGGTACCCCACCACCGAGGTCGCGCTGCCGCCCGGCACCGTCCTCGCCCTCTACACCGACGGGCTCGTCGAAATCCCCGGCGTCGACATCGGGGACTCGACCGCCGATCTGCTCCGGTACTTCGCGCACGCGGATGCGGCGACCCTGGACGGCCTGGCCGACGGCATCATCAGGCACGCCGAGGAGGCCACCGCCCACATCGACGACATGGCCCTCCTGCTGCTCCGCAGGCCGGGAGTGTGATGCATGGGGGACTCCAGGAGCATGCGTGGAGGGCAGGAGCGGCTGATGCCATGCGGCGTACGGATGCTGTGACGTGCCGCACCCGCTGGGCAGTTGTGGGCCGCCCGGTGGCGTCGTGCCCGACGGCAGGGTCGGTGCGGTGATCGGGGCGGGGAGCGTACGGCCCGTGTTCTGCGCCCGGGAAGCGCACCTGCGGGGCGCTCGACCGGGAAACCTCCGATGCCGTGGAACACTCCCTCAACCGTCCGGTTCCGCGCCGCCACGAGGAGCGCATCGGACGCTCGACCCTCGTCGTCAGGCCGGGCGACCGGGCCGTGTGGACCTTCGACCGCGCCAGGCCACGGTCGGCAGGTGGGGGCCGTTCTCGCGGCCAGGCGGGTTGGGTTAGGTTCCCGGTCGTGACTCACGATCGCGGACGACTGCTGGCCGGCCGGTACCGGCTGGCCGAACTGCTCGGCCAGGGCGGTATGGGGACCGTCTGGCGGGCCCACGACGAGCGGCTCGACCGGGAGGTCGCTCTCAAGGAGCTCCGGCTCCCCGACGACCTCGACGCGTCCCGGCGGGAAGCCTGGATCGGCCGCCTGGACCGCGAGGCGCGCGCGGCCGCCCGGCTGAAACACCCGGGGGTGATCACCGTCCACGACCGGATAGCCGGCGACGACGGCCGCCCGTGGATCGTGATGGAACTCGTCCGCGGCCGCTCCCTGGATGATCTGATCAAGGAGGAGGGCCCGCTTCCGCCGGCCCGGGTGGCCAGGATCGGCCGACAGGTCCTCGACGCGCTGAGCGCCGTGCACGCCACGGGCGTCACCCACCGGGACGTCAAGCCCGCCAACGTGCTGCTGGAAGGCGACCGGGTGGTGCTGACCGACTTCGGGATCGCCGCCGTGCAGGGCGAGCCTGGTCTGACCCGGTCGGGGGCCCTCATGGGTACCCCGGTCTACATGTCCCCCGAGCAGGTGCGTGGTCTTCCGGCGACTGCCGAATCCGACTTGTGGTCGCTGGGCGCGACGTTGTTCACCGCCGTGGAGGGCCGGCCTCCGTTCGACAGCTCGGGTTCCTGGGCCGTCTTCGTCGCCATCGCCACCGAGGAGCCCGCCGCCGCCGTCCGCGCCGGGGAGCTCGCCCCCGTGCTGATGGGCCTCCTTCGCAAGGACCCGGCGCAGCGCCTCACCGCCGAGGAGGCGTACGACCTGCTCGCCGGACCGGCGGCCACAGCGGAGCCCTTCTCGCCGGACCCCGCGCCGGCCTCGGCGTCCACGCTGCGCCTGGGGGTGGCGAAGGGCCGCGGCCCCGGGGCGGGACGGCTGATCCCACTGCCGACCGGGTTCGCCCGCCCTGCCCGGCGGCGGGGGTACCTCCTGGGCGGCCTGGCGGCGGTCGTCGTCGCCTCCCTGGTCGCCATGCCCGGGTGGTTACCGGAAGCCGGATCCCGCGACGACGACGCCGGTCGCAGCCGCGCGACGGGCTCGACGGCACCCACGCACCACTCCCCGTCTCCGTCCCCGCCTCCCTCCTCCGTCGCGCCCACCGCCACCACCCCGTCCGTCCCCGGTCCCACACGGACCACCCCCACGGCGGCCCCCTCCTCCACGCGTGGGGCCACGCACACCCCACTCGACCGTCAGGCCGTCGAGCGTATCTTCGCGCTCTACATGAACGGCCTGGCCGACCACGACATGACCTCGCTGCGCCGGGGCACCTGCCCCCGGCTGCGCTCGGGCCTGCTCGGATTCGCCCTCAACGGCTACTTCGTGGACCGCTGGGAGCTCCAGCCCTACGAGATCCCTCCGGGGAGGGACGAGCTCAGCGTGGAAGCGAAGATCACCCGGCGTCACCCTGAGACCGGGGAACCCGCGGGCGACGTCCTCAACCAATGGATCATCGAGCGGAACGCGGACCAGCAGTACTTCGTATGTGGCTGGCTCAACGAGGAGTGACCTGTCAGGAGCTGCTGTCGGCGGGGCGGCGGCCGGTCTGGGTCCGGGCCGCACCTGCCCGGGCCGCACGTGCCCGGGTCCGCCGGCCGGTGTGGACCGCGCGGGACAGGGCAGACGCCGGGCGTGCGACTTCTCGGGCGAGCGCGGCCGGGCGGTGCCGGCCACCCGTGCGGGGCGCGCCCGGCAGGGGCCTGGCGGGCCTACGCCGTGTCCGCCCTCGCCGTGGCGGCGACCGCCGGAGCGGGCTCCGTCGCCGTCGACCCCGACAGCTCCTGGTACCGGCAGTTGCGCAAGCCGGTGTGGCAGCCGCCCGAGTGGGCGTTCGGCGCGGTCTGGACCCCTTTGTACGCGGGGATCGCGTGGGCGGGCGGGCGCGCGTGGAACGCGGCGGCACCCGGCAGCCGCGCTGCCCTGGCCGGCAGCCTGGCCGTCAACCTGGTCCTGAACGCGGGCTGGACCTGGCTGTTCTTCCGGGCCCGCAGCCCGGGCGCGGGCCTCGCCGGCACCCTTGCGCTGGACATCGGCAACGTGGACCTGATCCGGCGCACCGCCCGCGCCGACCGGGCGGCCGCGGCGGCCCTGCTCCCGTACGCCGCCTGGTGCGGCTTCGCCACGGCGCTGAACGCCTCCCTCGTGTGCCGCAACCGCGTCCGATGAACCTTGAGCTCGGTCATCACACCGCGCTTCTGCCCTCCCGTCATCCGTGCATTCGAGGCGATGACCGCTCACCCGAATGACACCGGAACTCCTCGCGGGTGCACGTTTTCGGTCGTCTTCGCGCGGTGGAGCGGACGGTGTGTCCGGGGTGGGGATGGCGGGGCAGGCGCGTAGGTGTCCTGCACAGCCGCGCCGCTGCCGCCGCTCTCGTACGACCGGGTGGTGGATCCGCGGCACCGAAGAGGACGTTCAGCATGCTGATCACCGTGACGCGTACGGGTGGGCTCGCGGGTCGGGAACGGCAGGCCGCGGTCGACACGGAGTGCCGGCCCGACCGGGCCGACCTTGAGCTGCTGGCCGAGCGGGCGCTCGGCGAGGACTGGCCGGCCGATCGGCAGCCGGTGGCCGACGGCTACCGGTACGTCGTGCAGGTCGACGGGAAGGTCATGGAACTGCACGAGCCGCACCTCACCGCGAACCAGCGGCAGTTGATCAGCGCCGTACTGGAGGAAGGAGCCTGACGGAGCAGTCGGGCCCCTGCACGAGACGGGTCACTGCCGTGGCCACCCGTGCCGGGGCGGTGATACCGCTCAGAGGGGGCGTGGCAGGAGGTCTCATCGGCCGGCGGTCAGTGGACTTCGTAGGCCCGGGCGAGGACCCCGATGGTCTCGGCCATGGCCAGGCGGAGTTCCGCCGGTGCGATGACCTCGACGTCGACGCCGAGCCGCAGCAGCTCGCCGCAGGCGTGTCGGGTGCTCTCGGTCGGGATGACCGCCTCGACCCAACCGTCGGCGCCGGCCGCGGTCGCGGTGGAGTCGACGGCCCGCACCACTTCCGGTGGGACGTTGTCGGGCAGGCGTCGGCGTCCTTGCGGAGACAGGCGGATGGTGGCCGTGCCGGTGTAGCGGCGCGTCCGGAAGTCATCGAGGTAGGAGGTCCAGTACGTGCCCAGGTCGAAGTCGCCGGGCCGGTCGAACACCTCCTCGCTCACCACCGCGTCGAGGACTTGGGTGGCGCGGTACGTCGCGACGCCCGTCTCCGTGGCGGCCACGAGGTACCAGGTGCCGGATTTGAGGACCAGTCCGTAGGGGCGGAGGCGGCGACTCACCTCCTGCGGGGCGCGCCAGCGGCGGTAGCGCACGTCCACCGCGCGCCGGGTGAGCACCGCGTCGACGAGGAGGGGGAGGTGCGGTGTCCGTTCGGGTTCCCGGTACCAGCCGGGGGCGTCCAGGTGGAAGACCGCCGCGGTCCGCGCCGCCTCTTCACGCAGTCCTGCGGGTAGCGCGGCCAGCAGTTTCAGCCGGGCGGCCGTCACCTCGCCGGCGAGGCCCAGGTCGGCGGCGGGCCCCGGCAGCCCTGCGAAGAACAGTGCCCGTGCCTCGCCCTCGCTCATCCCGGTCAGCCGGGTGCGGTAGCCGTCGAGGAGTCGGTAGCCGCCGCCGCGGCCCGGTTCCGCGTAGACCGGAACTCCGGCAGCCTGCAGGCGCGTCAGGTCACGGTACGCCGTCCGCACCGATACCCCCAGCTCATCGGCGATCGTCTGGGCGGACAGGCGGCCGGAGGATTGGAGCAACAACAGCACCGACAGCAGGCGACTGGCAGACATGGATGCATTCTCCTCGGAAACCCTGACAGCCCCTGTCAGATGACTCCCCTACCGTCGGTCCGCGTCCGGCTCGCGCCGCGCGAACCGCGAGGGCGTATCCGAAGAAGTACCGAACAGGAGTCCAGCTGTGCCACCGACCGACCTGACCGGTCTGCCTGCCGTGATCGAGCTTCGCCAGTACACGCTGCGTCCGGGGCGGCGAGACGAGCTCGTGGCGCTCTTCGACCGGGAGTTCATCGAGCCCCAGGAAGAGCTGGGGATGATCGTGCTCGGCCAGTTCCGGGACCTCGACGACCCGGACCGCTTCGTCTGGCTGCGCGGATTCCGGGACATGACGGCCCGCCATCGCGGGCTCACGGACTTCTACGGCGGCGACGTCTGGGCCAGGCACGGTCCCCGGGCGAACGACACGATGATCGACTCCGACGACGTCCTCCTGCTGCGCCCTCTGCCGACCGGGAGCGGATTCACCTGCTCCCCCTCCGGGCGCCCCGCGGACGGGGCTCCCGCGCCGGACCGGTTCGTGGACGCCACCCTGTGGTCCTTCCCTCCCGGACGGCAGGACGGCATCGCGCTGATCCGGGACGGGCTCCTTCCCGTGCTCCTGGAGACGGGCCCTGCGCCGCTCGCCCTGCTGATCACCGAACACGCGCACAATGATTTCCCCAGGCTGCCGGTCCGCTCCGGCGAGAACGTCGTCGCGATCCTCACCTCGTACCCCGACGAGACAGCGCACCGTCGACACCTCACCGACGTACGGGCTCATCCGCTGGCGCGGGGCGAGCTCCTGCCGGCCATCGAGCGGGAACAGACGGCGGCGCCCCGAAGACTGCGGCTGGCGCCCACGGGCCGCTCGCTCATCTCCTGACGCGTGGGCGACGACTCAGGAGCCTGGGGCCTGGGCCGTGAGCCGTGTTCCGTGGGCCGTGATCCGGGTCAGATGGCCGGAGGGAACCTGTCCCAGGCGCGGTGCCTGCCGAGGGCCTCGGTGACGGTACCGGCGACGGCCGGCCCTTCGTCCCCGAGGGCGACGCCGGGTTCTCCGGCACCGATGCCGGCGGCTTCGAGCACCGGCCCGGATCCGTTCCAGCCACCGACCGCCTTGCCGTGCCGGTACGCCTCGTTCAGCAGGAGCAGGACACGCGGGTCGGGGCCCTGTGGCTCCGGGGCGCCCGATCTGGGACAGGGCGGGGCTGGGTTCGCCGCCTGCGGGGGGGCACGGTGGCTTCGGGGCGGGCAGGCCGAGACCTTCGGCCACTGCGCCGCACAGGTCTGGATCGACGAGGGCCACCGCGGGAGACCCGGTGACGATTCGTCAGCGGCGGGTCTCCCCGCGGATCGCCGACATGTCCCGTGGCTTTCTATTCAACTTTGACTAGAGTGGCGGCATGGGTGAGAAGACCATTCCGATCCTGCCGTGCCAGACCATCCAGCCCGTTCTCGACTTCTACACGACCCTTGGGTTCGAGGTGACCTTCCAGCAGAAGAGCCCCAATCCGTACGCGGCCGTCCAGCTCGGCGGCGTACAGCTCCACTTCTTCGGGATGAAGCAGTACGAGCCGGCCGAGTCGTTCAGTACGTGCATCGTCCAGACCGATGACGTCGACGGGCTGCATGAGATCTTTCGGGCCAGACTGAAGGCGGCGTACGGGAGAGTGCCGAACCGCGGGCTGCCACGAATCGGGCCGCTGAAGAACACGTCACACGGCGTGCGGCAGTTCCTCATGACCGATCCGGGCGGCAACTGCATCCGCATCGGGCAGCAGACGAGCGACGACCAGCACCACCGGCCCGCCCCCCAGGAGACCTTCGCCCGGGCACTGCACCACGCATCCCTCCTCGCGGACTCCAAGGAAGACCCGGCGGGCGCCGCGAAGATCATCGACCGGGCACTGCGCCTTCAGGACGAGCGCCCCACGCCTGTGCAGCTGCTCCGTCTTCTCGTGCTGCGTGCGGACGTCGCCGCTCGCCTCGGCGAGAAGGACACCGCGACGTCCGCGCTCGCCGCGGCCACCGCAGTCCACCTCACCCCGGAGGAACAGGAGTCCGTACACGACGACCTCGCGCGCCTCAGGCAACTGCCGGGCTGAGGATCTGCTGCCAAAGCGCCGGTCACAGCCGCCACCCTTGCCCGGCGTCACGCGGCCGCCGCTCGGGAAGCCTTGACGACATGCCGGGAGCTCTGCGGGGTGTGTGGCGGCTCCCGGCCGCGGACACCCCGCACAAATTGTTTGGCGGTCCTGTCCATCACTGCTACGTTTCCGGAGGCCGTGTGAGAGTTCGAGGAGGTGGTACCCGTGAACACAGTATTGACGTGGGTGCTCCCCTCCGGGGTCACGGTCGGGCGATAGACAGGTCGTCCGGGAGCGCCGTTCCAGTGCACTCCCGAAAGGCACGACCATGCATTTCACTTCCACGCAACACCTCGACGGCGGTGTCCTCGAGCGCGGATTCGCCCTGGGTGACATTCCCGGCATCCTGTGGACGCCCGAAGCCGCATCCGCTTCCGCACCGGTGCCGTTGATCCTCCTCGGCCATCCCCCGCTGGGGCTGCACGGGATGTACCCCCGGCTGGTGACCCGGGCCCTGCACTCCGCGGCGGAGGGCTTCGCCACGGCCACCATCGAGCTCCCCGGAAGCGGCGAACGGCCCGGTTGGCCCGCCCTCGACAACGCCCGCGCCGACCTGCGCCGGGCAATGCAGGCCGGCGAGACGGTGAGCGGTGAGATCGTCGACTCCCTGGTCCTCCCCCTGGTCGACAGGGCGGTCCCGGAATGGCAGGCAGCGCTGGACGCCCTGCTGTCGCTGCCCGAGATCGGCGGTCCGGTCGGGTTTTCGGGAGGAGTGATCTCCATCGGCATCCGGCTGGCGGTGGTCGAGCCGCGCATCGTGGCCGCCGGTCTGTTCGCGGGAAGTCTGGTGCCTCGCGCCATGTTCGAGGAAGCCCGGCAGGTCACCATTCCGCTGCATGTCCTGCTGCAGTGGGACGACGAGGGCAACGACCGGCAGGCGGCCTTGGACCTGTTCGACGCCTTCGGATCCAAGGAGAAGACCCTGCACGCAAATATGGGCGGTCACGCCGGCGTTCCTCAGTTCGCGGGCGACGCCGTGACCAGGTTCTTCACCCGGCACCTGAAGTGAGGCCGGGCCGGTAGACCGGCAGCAGGCGGGGCCTGCGTCGGCGGTCTGCCGCTCGTCACCACTCGTCGAAGACGGGTGGCAGCCCTTCGTGGCCGTCCGCACCACGGGCCCCTGCTGCGCTCTCGGCAGGGGCCCGTGCTGCCCGGGCTCCCATCACGGCCACGGGAGCAGCCGCTGCGGGGATGCGCGGTGCGTTCAGGCCGTCGCGGCCGCAGCGTGATCGGTACGGGTCCGCATGCGTGCCGCATCTGCGCGCGGCGGCGCGCCGAACTGCCGTTTGTACTCGCGGCTGAATTGCGAGGGGCTGTCGTACCCCACGCTGGAGGCCACGCCGGTCACGTCGTGCGGGCGGCGGGCCAGCAGCAGCCGCGCCGCCTGTAGCCGGATCTGCTTCTGGAACTGGATCGGACTCATCGCCGTGACCGACTGGAAGTTGCGGTGGAACGCGGAGACGCTCATTCCGGAGGTCCGGGCCAGGTCTTCCACGCGGAACGCCTCGGCGTAGTTGTCGCGGATCCAGCCCACCGCCCGGGTGATGTGGGTCAGGCCGCTGTCCGCCAGGCCGAGCTGCCTGACGGCTTCGCCCTGCTCCCCCGTCATCAGCCTCCACAGGATCTCCCGCTTGGCCAAGGGGACCAGTACCCGGCGGTCGCGCGGGCGGTCCAGCAGGCGCAGCAGCCGCACGATCGCGTCGATCAGCTCTGCCGGTGCGTCGCTGACCATGATCCCGGGCCGGGCCGACCTGGTCGAAGGCGGCAGGTCGCCCGGCCCCGCCTGCAGCATCAGCTCCGCGATGACGGCGGGCTCCAGCGTCATGCCGAAGCCCAGTTCGGGTCCCCGGGCGATGCGCCCGACCACCGGCAGGTCGGCCGAGGCGACCAGGTACTGGCCGACGCCGTATTCGTACACCCTGTCTCCGAGCGCGAGCCGCTTGGCCCCCTGGGCGATGACCGCGAGCGCCACGCCGGACATCGTGTACTCCGGCTCGGCACCCGGTTCGGCCCGGCAGATCCGGACGCCGTCGATGGCGGTGCTCAGATCGGGCCGTGCATGGCGGGCCAGCAGGTCGCGGAGCTCGTTGAGGGACATGCCCCCCATCTCACCACGAGACCGGCAGGATCCCCGCGCGTGGAGCAGGATCGTGCAAGGACGCGCCGAGATCGGGCGGATCACCGGCGCAGCCGGGTGGGGCTACGCCCCGCTGCCCTGCTCCTCGTAGTGGGCTATCAGCCGGCCGCGGGCGATGGCGTGGAACCGCAGGTGGAATCCCACCAGGGCCGGCGTCGCGTCCGCATCCGGGCCCAGCTTCTCCCGGTCGACGGCGTACACCGTGAACACGTACCGGTGCGGGCCGTCCCCCTCCGGAGGCGCGGCCCCGCCGAAGTCGCTGCTGCCGTAGTCGTTCCGCACCTGCACGGCGCCTGCGGGCAATCCTTCGAAGCCCCCGGTTCCGGCCGCCGCGGGCAGCTCGGTGACGTCCGCCGGGATGTCGAAGACCGTCCAGTGCCAGAACCCGCTGCCGGTCGGTGCGTCCGGGTCATAGCAGGTGACTGCATAGCTGCCGGTGCCCTCCGGTCCGGCGGACCAGCCGATCTGCGGCGAGGAGTTGCCCTTGGCGTACACATGGTCGTCCGGGAGGGTCCCGCCGTCGGTCAGGTCCGTGCTGCTCACCGACAGCTCGGGCACCGGCGGGTGGAAGGCGTGCGGGAGCGGACGCTGCTGCATCAGATCACTCAACTTCTGGTCCTTCTTCGTGTCTGCGAGGGGTGCTGCCCGGGGCCCGGGGGCACGTCCCCATCGGAGCACGAATCCGGCAGGATGCGGCTGCCGGTGGGAGCATCGTGCAAGAACACGCGACCTTTGCCCGGCACGAGGCACGGTGACGCGTCGAGGGCCGGAGGCCGCCCCCTCCCGTGCGGGACGCCGTCATGGAGGGGCTTCTCCGCGACGGTCAGCGGGTGCGGCGGATGCGGATCGGCCCGCGGGCCTTCGCCGGTTCGACCGGGTGGCCGGCCTGAGTGATCTCCACCTCGCCGGCCGCGACCAGGCGTCGGGCTGCGCGGCGGGCCGGTTCCATGAGTGTGCGCCAGCCGTCGTCGTCCCTTCCGTACACGGCCCGGGCAGCGTCGGACGGGCATATCGTCGAGCGCGGTCCGCGCTGCTCCAGCAGCCCCAGGATGGCCCGTTCCAGGCGCCGGTCCGTCTGCCGGTCCGTCTGCCGGTCCGTCTGCCTGTCCATGCCTCTCCCTCCGCGGTGTCCCCCTGCCACTGAGCAGTGAGGTGGGCTGCTCCCGTACATGGCCGCAGGCAGGCCAGGTGGGCTGTCGTCGTGCCGACTCCGTCATCGCCGCCCGGATTTTCCCCGGTCTCCTCGGTCTCCCCGGTCTCCCCGGTCTCCCCGGTCTCCCCGGTCCTGCTGCATCCTCTGCTCCTGCCGCTCCCTGAGCTCGTCCGGTGTCTTGCCGGCGACGGGCCTGCCGGCCTCGGGGTGCACGGGGTCCGGACCGGGGTCCTCCCTGATCTGCTCCTCACGGCCGATACCCGGCTCCTGCCGCTTCTTCTCCTTGCCGCCCATGGCTCCGGCTCCCTTCCTGAGGTCGTCGCGTCTACCCGGTCCCCGGCCTTTCAGCCGCGGGGCGGATTGGTTTACGGGCAGTCGACGGTCCGCTTCGCACTCCGGAGGCACAGGAACGCGCCGGTCCGTGTCAGATCCCCGATCCGGGGCAAGCGCGCATTACGACGCGTGGATCGCGGCCGACACCGTTGGGGCATCCTGACGGCTCCCGGCCCGCGATCCCACCTGAATCCGACCTACTACGACATCCGACCTACTACGACAAAGGAATGGACTGACATGGTCGCCCTGCTTCTCGTGCTCCTCCTCGCCCTGATCCTTTTCGGCGCCGGGTTCGCCGTGAAGGTGCTGTGGTGGCTGGCCCTCGCGGTGCTCGTCCTCTGGCTGCTCGGCTTCGTCGCGCGGCCTGCCGGCGGCAGGGGCCGCTGGTACCGCTGGTAGCGGCACGGCGGGCGACAGGCCGACGGGACGGAACGGCCACATGCGCAGTGTGGGTGTGGAAGAGGAACTGCTGCTTGCGGACGCGGACACCGGCGAACCGCTGGCCGTGGCCAGCGTGCTGCTCGCCGCGGCCGACCGGGCCGCCGGAGGGCAGGCCGCCGGAGGGCCGTCCTCCGGCCCGCGCCGCGCCGGCCATGCGCTGGAGTCGGAGCTCAAGCAGGAGCAGGTCGAGTTCGCCACGCGCCCGGTGACGGAGATGGGCGAGCTCCAGGAGGAGATCGTCCGTTGGCGCGCGGAAGCGGCGCGGAACGCAGCGACGGCCGGAGCGGTCGTCGCCGCGCTGGCCACCTCACCTCTCCCGGTCCGGCCCTCGATGTCGCCGGGCCGCCGCTACGAGTGGGTGGCCCGGCAGTTCGGCCTGACCGCTCAGGAACAGCTCACCTGCGGCTGTCACGTGCACGTGTCGGTGGAGTCCGACGAGGAGGGCGTCGCGGTCCTGGACCGCATCCGGCCCTGGCTGGCGGTACTCACCGCGCTCAGCGCGAACTCGCCGTTCTGGCAGGGCGAGGACACCGCGTACGCCTCCTACCGCAGCCGGGTGTGGAACAGGCTCCCGTCGGCCGGGCCCACCGACGTGTTCGGCTCCGCCGACGCCTATCACGCCGAGGTCGGGGCCATGATCGAGTCGGGGGTGCTGCGCGACAAGGGGATGATCTACTTCGACGCGCGGTTGTCGGCCACCTATCCGACGGTGGAGGTCAGGGTGGCGGACGTGTGCCTGGACGCGTCGACACCCGTCCTCCTGGCGGCCCTGGTGCGGGCGCTGGTGGAAACGGCGGCCCGCTCGTGGCGGGCGGGCGAACCGCCGACCGGGATCAGCACGGGCCTGCTGCGGCTGGCCAACTGGCAGGCCGCCCGGTCGGGTCTGGACGGCCCCGTGCTGAACCCGGAGTCCATGATGCGAACATCGTCGGCGGCAGCGCTGGCCGTACTCTGCCGGCACGTGGGCCCGGCCCTGGCCGACGCCGGTGACGAGGAGCTGGTCCGGGCCGGGACCACCCGGCTGCTGGAGCACGGCAACGGGGCGCGCGTACAGCGGGAGCTGCTGCGCTCGACGGGGTCCCTGGGGGCGGTCGTCCGCGAGTGCGCACGGATCACGACGGGCGGGACCGGCTGACCCGCCGCTCGGAGGTCGGGGTCCCATGCCGGATTCCGACCTCAGAGGTTGCGCAGGGCGGGGAGCAGTGTCGACTCGGCCCAGCGCAGGAAGGGGTCCTGGTGCTCTCCGCCGATCTGGACGAGCGCGATTTCGGTGAATCCGGCCTCCGTGTAAGGGCGTACCGCCTCCACGAAGGCATCCACTTGGTTGCCACACGGTATGGCCTCGGCGACGTCCTCGGGGCGGGTGTGCTGCGTGGCCTGCTCGAAGCCGGCCGGGCCCGGGAGTTCCGAGTTGACCTTCCGGCCGCCGAGTGCGCGCCGTGGTGACTCACGTACCGGCCTGTGAACAGCTGCCGGATGATGCCCGCCGCCTCCTCCAACATCTCCAGCCGCACGTGGGCGGCGGGCCAGCCGGTGCCGACGATGTGCTCATTGAGGTTCTCGCCGGAGCCCAGCCCCAGCCGGAACCGGCCCTCGGACAGGATCTGCATGGTCGCCGCCTTCTGTGCGACGACCGCGGGGTGGTAGCGGAACGTCGGACAGGTCACGTACGTCATCAGCGGGATTCGGGAGGTCGCCTGCGCTGCCGCGCCCAGTACGCTCCACGCGTACGGGGCGTGCCCCTGGGACGGCAACCAGGGAAAGGAGTGATCGGAGATCACGCAGAAGTCGAAACCCGCCGCCTCCGCACCCCGCAGGTGGGAGACCAGTTCACGTGGTCCGGCCTGCTCGGTCATCATCGTGTATCCGATGTGCACCATGGGTACCGCCTAGCCCCTGTAGCTGGTCGTGCGCATTCTGCTGTCCTGCGGTCCCCCGGTGCTGCGCCTGCCCGTTCGGCGCCGGACCAACCGCAGCTGCCCGGTCCCCCGGTGGCGGGTGGGCGCCGGCGCTGCTTGGCTGGGCAGTCCAGGCGCCGAGCGCAGCGAACCCGTACGCATCCGAAGCGAGGTCGATCATGAACGGCGAATCCCAGCCGAGCGAGCGAGCCCGGCAGATGCGCGAGAAGGCCGAGGAGCTGGAGCATGCCGCCCAGCGAGCCACCGATCCGGCCGAGCGGCAGCGCCTCACCCGAAAGGCCCTGCACATCCGGGAGAAGAGCGAGCAGGAGAACGGTCCGGGCAGCGGGACCATGGACCCCATGTAGCCCGGGAGTCAGGCGCGCCCGGACACGGCCTGGCAGGCCAGGAGCACCAGGAACGCGATTCCGAAGGGTTCAGCCTCCCGCGACCTGGCAGTCGTAGGGCTGGTCGGGTCTGGGTGTGCAGCCTGCGGCCACGACCTGCCAGCCCGGGGTGAACAGGGACAGGAACACGGTGTCGCTCGCGGTACGCACCATCGCCTCACGTCCGTAGACCTCGGTCCGGGCCGGTCCCACGGCCACGGGCAGGTCTTCGGACGCGAGCGCGTGCCGGCAGTCCTGCTTGCCGTCCTGCTCGACCTGCTCACGGGTCCTGGGGGCCGGCAGCCGACACGCCGCAGCATGGTCTCCAGCCGCCAGAGCGAGCTCGAACCCCGCTGCGGCCCGCATTGCGGCGTCCTGCCGGGCCGCGGGCGCCCCGCACCCGGCAGTCGTCAGCAGGACTACGGCCGCACCCACGGCAACCGTCGGGAGGGTGTGCCGGGAGCACGGGCCCCCGCCCGGGATGCGTCTGCGGGGTACTCGCCGCCGGTCAGGTGCCGATGCGGCTGTTGACGCCGTCATGACCGTGCGCGTGGTCGTCGTCGGACCAGTGGTCGCCTGCCTCCGGACAGCGGAACGGGTTTCCGGCACCGAAGACTCCCGGCGGGTGAGGCGGGCAGAGGCCCACGCACCCTCGCACGGTGCCACCCGGCCCGAGGCCGTACACACCGTCCGCGGCCGGGAGCGTCACTCGCCCGGCCGTCGGTTGGGCCCGGGCCGCCTCCTCACCGGGCCGCCCGGTACCAATACCGCGGTTCCGTGGATTTTTCCGACCGAGCCCCATAGGATCACCTTTGCTTTGACGTATAGGCCCGAGCGTTGCTTATTCTGTCTTCAGTATGTATTTCGGTCACCGGTGTAAACGTTGGACCGGCGTCCACCTTTTACCGGGCGGCATTGCCCTCGGGGACCGGCGGGCGCAGGACGGCTGGAGGCCCGCCACCGAGTGGTGACGGGCCTCCCCTCAGACTCCCCGCCCGGACCTGATGAGTACAGGTCCGGGTGGGGTCACCTCAGCAGTGCCTCCGCGAGAGACACACAGGCGGTGAGCAGCGGGATCGCCACCAGGGCCAACCGCATCCACCTGCCGCTCCCATCCGGGCCGCCGGGGTGATCACCAGGTGCGGGCAAGGCTCCTCCTTCCGGACGACGACCGTCGCGCGTCCCGAGCGGGAAAGACCGGAACGCAATCCGGTTCGCCCCGCAGAAGACGCACGCCCATCGCCCAGGAAAACGGGCCGAGTACAGCCTGGCTGAGGGAACCATATATCGGCCGGAGGCCATCCCGCGGGCGATCACCCAAACACCCGGGAATTGCCGCTGCCGATACGGTCGCCCGGTCGGCGCAGGCAGCCCGGCCGTTTATTCGCCGGCACTCCGGCGGTCCTGTTCGCGCCACTCGTCCTCGAGGATGCCGAACACTTCGGAGTCCCGCCAGCCGTCCCGGATCAGCGCGGTGTGACGATGACGTCCTTCCCATGTCATACCGAGCTTGCCGAGCACCCGCGCCGACCCGAGGTTCCGCGGGTCACAGGTGGCGTGGATGCGGTGGAGCCCGAGATCCTCGAAGCCCCGCGCAAGCAGTTCCGTTCCGATCGCCGTTCCGACACCCCGTCCCCAGACGCGAGGATGCACGGCATAGGTGATCTCGCCCTGCCGCTGCCCACGGCTCCGGACGTGGAGCTCACCCATGCCGACCACGTCGCCCTCGGCATGCGCCGCATAGGCGTACCGCTGCTGAGGTGAGTGCGTCCAGGCAGCGACCGCAGCCGCCACGAACGCCCGCGTCTGCTCTTCGGTGTTCGGTCCCCAGGTCTGGAAGCGGCAGACCCGGTCGAGGGAAGCCCAGGAATGAACGGCCCGCCAGTCCGCGAGTTCGATTCTCCTCAAGGTCACCGCATGCCGAGCCACGAGCTGATCCTGCCAGATGCCCTCGCGCCTGCGAACTGACCGTTTCCTTCACGCTGATGTCCGGCGGGAGCGGGCTACCTTCCGCGCCGCTCTCGGCTTCGACGATGCCACCCGGGAGGCGCGGCCTCGCGGTCGGCTCGCCGGTCTTGCGAACGGGCAGCGGGTGGCGGCCCGCCGGTCAGGCGGACTTGGGGCGCTGCGGTGCCTTCCGCGTCTTCACCCCGCCGATGACGAGCACCAGTCCTACGGCGACGATGCCCAGGTAGGCAGTGGACGGAAGGTCGACGACCTTGTGCATCCAGCCCCACTCCGTGCCGAAGAAGGTGCGCGAAGCGAAACTGACGAGCCCCTGTGCCCCGATGACGTAGCCGATGCTCTCGACGGTGTGGCCGATGGTTGTTCTCACGGATCAACCCTCTCGCAGCGGTCCCGCAGGATCGTCCTCCGCAGGGCCGAGAGCACAGTAGGCCAAAGGATGCAGTGGCCCGCAGGGAGCACCGGAACTCGCCGGAACCCTCTCCACCTGCGGACGTCCCCTCACCCCCGCAGCTCCCGCCGCGGACACGGCGAGGGCCCCGCCTCGCATCGGGACGGGTCCTGATGCGGGGCGGGGACGTTGTACGGGGGCTCTACTTGCTGCTGGTGGCGGTGAGGTCCGTCGGAGCGGCGAGAGTGCCGGGTGTCCGGCGCCAGCCGGCCCAGTTGCCCGTGACGGTGTCCAGCGTGGCGTTCTGGACCTTGCCGTCGGTTCCGGTGGCGTAGACGTGGATGTTGTTCGCGGCGGAGGTGCTGGTGATACGGGTCAGGCCGCTGCCGCCGATGGCGGTCCAGGACGGCTTCCACATGCCGGCGAGGTAGTCGGCGGTCTGGTTGTACGCGGTGCCGTCGGAGCCGATCACCTGGACCTCGACGGTGTGGCCGACGCGGGCGGCCGTGATGTCCTTGGCGCCGGTGATGCCGCCGGGGATCTCGCCCCATGCGGTCCAGGTGCCCCTGCCTGTGTCGAGGTCACGGCCGTGGACCTTGCCGCCGGAGATGCCGTACAGGCGGACGAACCGGCCGGACTTCACGCTGGTGATGCCGGTCAGGCCGGTGATTCCGGCGTCCCGGGTCCAGGTGTCCTTCCAGCGGCCGGCGTTGTAGTCACCGACCTGGGTGTAGAGGGCGCCGTCCGCGCCGATGATCTGGACGTACAGGACGTTGTTGATCATGCTGGCGGAGACGTCCTTGACGCCGCCGGCACCGCCGGGGATCTCGACCCAGTTGGCCCAGGTGTCGGTCCGCGGGTCGTACACGCGGTCGTAGACCTTGCCGCCGGCCACGCCGACGTGGCGGATGACCGTGCCGTGCTCGACGCTGGTGAGCGCGGTGACGGGGGCGCCGCCGATGCTGGTCCACTGGGCGCCGAACTCGCCGGTGGCCAGATTGCCGTTCTGGGCGAACATCGTGTTGCCCGCGCCCGCGGCCAGCGTCACCTTCGAGGGGGCCACGGAAACGGCCACGGCCACGTCAGAGGCGCCGGCGAGACCACCCGGCAGCTCACGGAACGCGCTCCAGGCTCCGTCGACCGCGTCCATGGCGGCGTTCTTGATCTTACCGTCGGCCCCGACCGCGTACAGCTCGACGGTGTCGCCCGAGGCCACGCTCGTGATGCGCGTGAGACCGGTGCCGCCCACCCTGGTCCACACGTCGTGCCAGCGGCCGGCGTCGTAGCTGCCGTACTGCGCCCAGATCCCGCCGTCAGCGCCGATGATCTGTACGTGGACGTTGTTGCCGATGGTGCTGGAGGCGATGTCGACGGCTCCGCCGGCGCCTCCCGGAACCGCGCCCCACGGGCTCCAGCTGCCGTTGCGGGTGTCGAAGTCGCGGTTGTAGACCAGCCCGCCGGCGATGCCGGCGACGCGCACGGTCGTACCGGAGACCGCGCTGGTGATGTGGGTGAGCCCGGCCCCGCCCACCGCGGTCCAGGTGTTGTTCCAGCGCAGGGCCTTGTAGTCGGCGGCCTGCGCATACAGGTTGCCGTCCCCGCCGACGATCAGAACGTGGACGGTGTCACCCACGAGGGAGGCCGTGATGTCCTTGGCGCCGCCGCCACCACCCGGCACCTCGCCCCAGCCGGACCACCTGCCGGTGCCCATGTCGAAGTCCTGGCCGTAGATCCGGCCGCCCGCAATGCCATACGCACGGATCCAATCGCCGTGGCGGACCGTGCTCACCCGGGAGACGTCCAGCCCGTCCGCCTTGGCCCAGGACTGTCCGTACTCTCCGTACCCGAGGTCGCCGGTCTGCTTCCACATGGCCCCGCCACCACCGGCGAGCAGGGAGACCTGATCGCTGTTGCGGGGGGCGACGACCTGGTCGATCCAATCGCCGATGTTGTCGGTGCGGACGGAGACGGCGCCGGTACGGGTCTCCGTCGTGCCGAGGCAGCCACCCTGCCAGGAGCGGCTGTTGATGCCGACGAGCTCGCCGGCCGCGTTGAGGAGCGGGCCGCCGGTGTCGCCCTTGCAGATGGCGTCGGTTCCCTTGCCGGTGATGGCCAGGGTGGTGGCGTCGCTGGAGTCGGCCGTGAAGGTGCCGCTGTGGAGCTTGCCGGGAACCCACTCGGTCTTCGTACGACCGAACCCGGCCGCCGTCAGGTCCGCGCCGCTCACCGGGGCGGTGGTGGCGCGCTTGACGGGGGCGATGCCCGTGACCGGGGCGGCGAGACGGGCCAGCACCAGGTCGCGGTCGGTCGCGCTCGCCGAGACCTCCACGACCTGTCGGGCCTGACCGTCGGCGAAGGTGGCCGTGGCCGCCGGCGAGGGCCGCCCGGCCGGGATCGCGTCACCGGGCCTGGCCGCGAGGCACGCGGCGGCGGTGAGCACCCAGCGTGCGTTGACCAGTGTGGCAGTGCAGGCACGGCTGTTGGCCTCGTCGCCGACGGTCAGCCTCGCGGCGTGGGCGTACTGGCCGGGAGCGGCTTCGGGGCCCGCCAGGGCATGGGCGGAGCCGGCCGAGATCAGGCTCGCGGCGACCGCGGTGGCGGTGACGAGCAGGCAGGTCATGCGCACCGGGCGCAGACGGGGATCAGGCATGGGACTTCCTTCGTGATGCATGGCGCAGCGTTTCCGCGACGCGGCGATGGCGGAAACGCGGGCGGCGCCGGGCGTTTTGAACGGAATGGTCCGGCTGTCGGCAATCAGCCGGCGGTGTGCTCTCGACGAGAACGCTGCGGGGAGGTCTCTACGATCCGGGGTTGGGTGGAGTCCCTTGACCGCGAGAAGGACTGCGATCCCTCCGCCGCCGAGCCCCCTGTCCTCGATGGCAAAGCCTGGTGGTGCGACAGCGCCCAGCAGCGTCCGGGTCATGCCCTTCACGCGTGGATGCCCCCCTGGAACGGCCGCGGTGGCGACCTTTCCGGGGAGACAGTAGCCACTCGACACCTCGACATCAACTACGGATTACGCCCGATCAACCACCATTGAATTCCACGGAGTTCCCCCGTACGGTCCTGACACGTGGGGAGAAGAGGTCCGCAGGGCGTTCAGCCGAGCCTGGGAGGTCCGTCGCCGCCGGACGCGCATGGGCGGGTCGTCATCCCGGCAGCGGCTCCCTGCGGATCAGTGGTGCCGGACCAGGCAGAACTCGTGCTCCTCGGGGTCGGCCATCACGACGACCACGCCTTCGTCGTAGTCGTGCCGTTCGCCGGTGAACCGGCCGCCGAGGGCGATGACCTGGGCGATGCCCTGACCGATGTCGTCGACTGCGACGTCGAGGTGCAGGCGTGCCTTGGCGCTCTTCGGCTCGGTCACGGGCTGGAAGGTGAGGCGCGGCTGCGGGTCGCCGGGGCGGCCGAGGTAGGCCCAGCCGGGCCGGGACGGCAGGTGCGGACGGTCCAGCAATGCGCTCCAGAAGCCCGCGACCCGTTCCACGTCGATGCAGTCGATGGTCACTCCGACCCAGCGGTTCGTCATGTCGTCAGCTCCCCTGTGCGCTCGGGTGGAACCGTGGTGCGCAGGGCTGCGGCTCGTGCTTCGCCGGCTCGGCGAGCCCCGGAAGCAGGGGCAGTGCGCCGCGGTCCGGGTGCATGGTTCCCCGGCGGACTCGCTCCCCGGCGAGTTCCGCGGCCGCTTCCGCGGGTGTGGTCCGGTGGGCGCGGGCCGACCTGAAGACCTGCCGGAGCGTGGTGGCGATGCCGTGGAGTCGTCCGGTCAGCTGTTCCTCGGATTCCCCGCGCAGTTCGACGCCGGTGGCGTGGATGACCCCTCCCGCGCTGACGACCACGTCCGGCGCCCAGAGAATGCCGCGTGCGGCGATCAGTCGGGCGGTGTCCGGTTCGTCGACCTGGTTGTTGGCCGGGCCGGCGACGGCAGCGCACCGCAGCAGCGGCACCGTGCGGGCGGTCAGCAGACCGCCGAGCGCGGCCGGCACCAGGACGTCGACCTCCACCGCGAGGGCGTCGTCCGGATCCACCCAGTCCGCGCCCAGCTCCGCGGCCAGGCGGCGGGCGGCCGGGGCGACGTCCGTCACCACGAGCCGTGCGCCGGCCCGCTGCAGGAGCCGGGCCACATGGGCTCCGACCGCGCCGAGGCCGATCACCCCAAAGATCCGGCCGGCGAGCTCCGGCGAGCCGAAGGCCTCTTCCGCCACCGCGCCCAGTGCTGCGAGGGTGCCGCGGGCGGTGTGGAGGGAGGAGTCGCCGCTGCCGCCGTCCTCCACGGGCCTGCAGCAGACGTGCGCGGTGCGTTCCGCGATCACGGACATGTCGGCCGGGCCGCTCCCGACGTCCGGGCCCGCGACGTAGCGGCCGCCGAGGAATTCGATCACGTCGCCGATGTCGTGGAGCAGCGCCGTACGCTCCGCGCCGGTGGGCGGGGTCGCCGTGGGGAGCGCGACGACGGTCTTTCCGCCACCGTGTTCCAGACCGGCCAGCGCGTTCTTCGCGGTCATGGCCTCCGCCAGCCGCATCGCGTCCGCGATCGCGGCGGCGGGGTAGGGGTAGTGGGCGATCCGGCATCCGCCGGCGGCCGGGCCCAGGGCGGTCGAGTGGATCGCGACGGTGATGGCGAGGCCGCTGCGGCGGCCTCGCACGGTGTGCACCAACTCGTGGGCGGGGCTGGTGACGTTCAGGAACAGGGTGTGCTCGAGTCCGGCTGTCATGGCCCGAAGCTAGCCATTACAACGGTGGTTGGGGCCGGCAGCCGAACGGAATTCGGATCGGAGGCCATAATCGCCGTATGGACGAACTTGATTCGGCGATCGTCCGGCATCTGCAGCGCGATGCGCGGCAGACCAACCGCGATCTCGCCCGCACGCTCGGCATCGCCCCGTCGACCTGTCTCGAACGCGTCCGCGCCCTGCGGGCCCGCGGGGTCATCACCGGCTACCACGCGGCGGTCGACCCGGCCGCCCTGAACCGCCATGTGCAGGCGCTCATCCACTTCCAGATCCGCCCGCTCAGCCGGGCGGTCATCGAGGCGTTCAAGGCCTACGCCGCCGGCCTGCCCGAGGTCAGCACGGTCTATGTCGTCACCGGAGGCGACGACATGATCGTGCACGTCTCCGCGCCCAGCGTGGACCACCTCCACGGCTTCCTCATGGACAAGTTCACCGCGCGGCGCGAAGTCGTCGGATTCCGTACGTCCGTGATCTACCAGCACACCCACAACCAGGTGCTCGCGCCCCTGGCGCCCTGACCGCCCGGCGCGGACCGGGACGGGCTCGTGCGTGGCGCCCGGGTCACACCAGTGCCGCGCCGCCGTCTATCGCGAGCGTGGTGCCGGTGACGTAGGCGTTGGCCAGGACGAAGAGATAGGCCGCCGCGGCTTCCCCGGCAGTGCCGACACGCCGGGTGAGCAGCTCGGACCCGGCGCCCTGGAGGAAGGCCTCCGGGTCCGGGACGCTGCCGTCCCACAGCTCGGTGCGGATGACACCGGGCTGGATCACGTTGACGCGCAGAGGGGCGAGTTCGACGGCGAGTGCCCGGGACAGGGCCTCGATGCCGCCGGTGATGCCTGCCGTGAGCGCGGTTCCGGACAGGGGGCGGATCGCGAGGACGCCGGAGCTGAAGGTGATCGAGCCGCCGTCGCGCAGTCGCGGTGCGGCGTACTTGGCGGAGAGGAACGCGCCCCAGAACCGGCGCTCGAAGACGGCCCTGGCCTCCTGCGGGGTGGTGTCGGCCAACGGCTTGATCAGCAGGGGTTCGCCCGCGGTGTAGACGAGGTGGTCGAACTCGCCTACCTGCTCGAAGAACGCGGCGATGGCGTTGCCGTCGGTGACGTCCAGGCGACGGCCTTCGGCCGGCGCGCCCAACCGCCCGGTCGCGGCGTCCACGCGGTCCTGACTGCTGGATGCGACCACGACGTGCGCGCCGGCCGCCGCGGCCCCTTGCGCCACCGCGAAGCCGATGCCGGAGGTGCCACCGATGATCACGATCTTCTTGCCGGACAGAGACATGGGATCCGTTCCTTCGTCGGTGCAGTGCCGGGGTTCGGCACCTGCCATGGCAAGAACCTACGGCTCCGCAACAAGACGACGAATGGCTCTGGATCTTGATTCCCTGTCTTATCGTCTCGCCGTGCAGGCATTAGGGTGGCGCCATGGACATCCTGAGCGACACCCTCGAAGTCTTGCGCACGGGACGCCCGATGGTGACGCGCACCGACGCGCACGCCCCGTGGGCCCTGACGTTCCAACCCGTATCGGGAGCCGGATTCCACGTGGTCGTGGAAGGGCACTGCCACCTGCTGCCACCGAACGGCCGGCCGCTCGCGCTCGGACCCGGCGACATCGTGTTCCTGCAGCGCGGCAGCGGACACACCCTGTGCGACGTGCCGGACCGCGATCCGGTGGACTTCGTACCGGACCGGGTGGACCGTTCCTCGCCGATCGGCCAGGTCACCGTGGACGGACCGGGGCCGCGCACGGTGCTGGTGTGCGGCGCGTACGCGATCGACGTCGATCGCCCGCACCCGCTGTTCGGCGATCTGCCGGAGGTCATCCACCTCCCGGCGGTTCCCGGCCGCCACCCGGTGCTGCGCTCGGCGGTCGATCAGCTGTGCGCCGAGTTCCACGCGCCGCAGCCGGGCTCGGACGCGGTCGTCACGGCGCTCGTCGATCTGCTGCTGCTGTACATCCTCCGGTCGTGGTACGCCGAGCTGCCGAAGGAGCGGACCCGGGGTTGGGTGGCCGCGCTGACCGACCCGGCGGTCGCCCCGGCCCTGAAGGCGATCCACGACGACCCCGGCCATCCCTGGACCGTCGAGTCCCTGGGCACCCGCGCCGGGCTGTCCCGCGCGGCGTTCGCCCGCCGCTTCGCCTCGGTGGTCGGCGAGCCGCCGTTGACCTACCTGACCAACTGGCGGATGGCCACCGCGGCACGGTTGCTGCACCGGTCGCCGGCCCCGCTGAGCACCGTCGCGCAGCAGACGGGGTACACGTCGGAGTTCGCCTTCGCCAAAGCCTTCAAGCGACACTTCGGATCGCCGCCGGGGGCCTACCGCAAGCAGGTCTCAGCGGGGTGATCCGGGGGAAAGGGCCTGGCGCGGCACCCTTACGGTCACGGTCTTCGGCCGCTGGTACTCGTGTAGCGCCAGGATGCTCAGGTCGGTGCCGTGGCCGGACGCCCCCCGGCCCCCGTGCGGGAGTTCGGCCGTCTGCACCAGGTGGCAGTTGAGCCATGTCTCGCCCGCGTCCAGCCGGGCGACCAGGTCGAGGCCCGTGGCCAGATCGGTGGTCCACACACTCGCCCCGAGCGCCTGCGGGACACCGTTCGCCAGGGCCAGGGCCGCTTCCACGTCCGGTGCCTGCTGGACGGTGAGGAGGGGGCCGAACACCTCCTCGGTGACGGCCGGGTCGTCGTACGGGAGGTCCGCCAGCAGGCGGGCCGGGCGCCAGTGGCCCCGCTCCTCGCCGGCCTCGGGAGACAGACCGGCCGCGAAGTTCCGCTTGGCGGCGGAGGAGGCGACCAGGGCGTCGTAGCGCGCCGTCTGGTCAGGATTGTTCAGCGGACCGAAGTCGCGGCCGGCCAACCGCGATCCCATGGCCGCGGCGAGGCCGGCGACGGTCTGCTCGTAGTTCTCCGCGAGGGTGATCACCCGGGCCGGGGCCGCGCAGCTCTGGCCCGCGTTGTACGTGGCGGCCGCCGCCAGCGCGTCGTAGGTGTCGGCGGGGGCGTCCGGGAGGACGACCGCCGGTGCGTTGCCGCCCAGTTCCAGGCTGACCCGGCGGGTCCCCGCCCGTGCCACGACGTCCGCGCCGGCCCGGCCGCTGCCGGTGAAGGCGACCATGTCCACCCCGGACTCCACCAGGAGCCGGCCCGTCTCCCGGTCGCCCGGGAGGTGGCGCAGCACGTCCGCGCCCAGGGCCAGAGCCGCGTGCTCCGCCAGGAGCTCCAGGCTGTCGGGGGTCGTCTCGGCGGGCTTCGCCACCACCACGTTGCCCGCCGCGAGGGCCGGCGCGCAGCGCCAGGCCGCCATCAGGAGGGGGTAGTTCCACGGCACGATCACCCCGACCACGCCCATCGGCTCCCAGCGGACCCAGCTCTCGTGCCCTTCGGCCAGGTGCCCCGCGGCAGGGGTGGTCCGGGTGCGGGCGGCCGAGGCGTAGAACCGGAACAGGTCCGCGACCTGCTCGATCTCCCCCGCCGTCTCTGCCGCGGGCTTGCCCGTGCCCGCCTGCTCGCGGGCCGCGTACCGGTCCGCGTGCTCCTCGATCAGGGCGGCGAGACGGTCCAGCCGGCGGGCCCGGTCCTTCGGGGTCAGCGCGCTCCAGCCGGGGAGGGCGCCACGGGCCGCCGCGACGGCGGCCGCCACCTCCGTCCCGCGGGAGAGGGCGGCCGTACCGCGCACCCGCCCGGTGCGGGGGTCGGTCAGCTCGGACGGTGCGGTGGGTGCGGCGGTCATGGGTGCCTTTCGCTGCTCGGGTCTTGCTCGGAGCTCTTGCCTCGGGGCTCTTGCCTCGGAGCCGTTGCCTCGGAACTCATACGTCTGACTCGGAACTCATACGTCGTAGGACCTCAGCCACAGCTCCAGCGTCAGCACCAGCCACAGCTTGCCGCCCTGCCGGGGCAGCAGCGTGCCCTCGCCCTTCAGCCAGGTGCGGATGGTCTCCGGCCGGAACAGGCCCCGCTGCCGGGACCGGCGGCCGAGGAGCAGCTCGTGGCCGAGGTCGCGCAGCGGGCCGGTCAGCCACTGCTGGACCGGCACCCGCATGCCGCTCTTCGGCCGGTCGACCACGGTGGCCGGGAGCAGGTCACGTACGGCCTCCTTGAGGATCCACTTCTCCGCCGTGCCGCGGAGCTTGTACCCCGGCGGTGTCGCGAAGGCGTGGTCGATGACCGACCGGTCGAAGAGCGGGGACCGGCCTTCCACGCCCTGGGAGGAGGTGAGGCGCTCCACCTTCGTCAGGATGTGGTGCGCCCCCTTGGTCCGCAGGTTGCAGTGGAGCAGCCGGTTGAGGAGGTGGTCCATCGCGTGCGGGCCGGGGCCCTGCGGCGTCAGGTACGGCTCCACGTGCCGCTCCGGGCGCGGGGCGTCCTCCAGTGCTTCGAGGACCGGGGCGGTCAGCAGCACCGGCAGGTCCGTCCAGCATTTGCGGTACGAGCGCAGGTAGGCGGTGGCCCGGTCCTCGTCCCAGGGCGCGCCCGGAGTCCGGTGCATCTCCTGCACCAGCATGGGGAGGTTCTTCGGCCCGCCGAAGACGGGGTCGCCGCCCTCGCCGTTGAGGACCACGCAGGCACCGTCCGCCGCCACGGCCTCGGCGAGCATCAGGTTGGGCACGGTGAGCGGATCCCCGACCGGGCTGTCCAGCAGCGCCGCGGCCTCGGCGAGCCGCGAGGCCACCGCCGTCCCCGAGACGTTCAGGATCCGGTGCCGGGTGTGGCAGTGCGAGGCGACCAGGCCCGAGTAGCCCAGTTCGTTCGGCAGGTCGTCGCCGAAGCTGATCGAGTACGTGTGGACGGGGTGGCTGTGGAGTTTCGCCGCCAGGGCCGTGACGAGGGAGCTGTCGATGCCCCCGGAGAGCAGTACCGCGGCGGGCTCGGCTTCGGGCAGCCGGGCCGCGGTGGCCTGCTCCAACAGGGCGCGCAGGGCCAGGACATGGCCGGTCGGCCCGTCGGCGCCGGGGTCCTCGACGTGCTCCCGGGGCTCCCAGTGGACCGTTTCCGTGACCCCGCCGTCGCGGGCCAGCCTCAGGATCCTGCCGGGCAGCACCTCGCGGACCCCGGTGAGGAGGGTCTCCTCGCCGGGCAGGTACGCGAAGGTGAGGAAGGAGCGGACGGCCGACAGGTTCATGGTCGTGCCGAGCGACGGCCAGCGGCGCAGCGCCCGCAGCGAGGTCGAGGCGGCCCAGGCGCCGTCGGCCCGCGCGTAGAAGAGGGTGCGGGCTCCGACGTGGTCGCGGATCAGGACCAGATCGGGGCCGTCGAGCACGGCCAGGACGAACATCCCCTCGGCCAGCGCCACTCCGGCCTCGCCGAGCAGTGCCCAGCAGTGGAGGAGGAGTTCGGCGTCGGGGCAGTCGGCCGGCGGCGGGGGCGCGTCGGCGCGGGCCGCGAGGGCGGCGAACAGCGCCGGCCGGTTGTGGAGGGTGACTTCGCCGACCGCGGTGCGCCCGTGCGCCGTGAACGGGCCCGTGGCGCGGCCGGTTTCCCCGGTGACGAGGCTCAGCTCCGCACCGGGTACGCCGGCGGGGACGTGGCCCGGCCCGACCGCGCCCATGCTCTCCAGATGGGCGCGGGCCCGCCCGGCGGTCTCGGCCAGGCAGGCGCAGAGACGTGCCACGGACGGCTCCTTTCCTCGGTGCTGTGCTTCGTGCTTCGCGCTTCGGCGCGTGGTGGTTCGCGCTTCGGCGCGTGGTGGTTCGTGCTTCGGCGCGTCGGGGCTTCGTGCGTGGTGTCCCGTCGCCCGGGGCTTCGGCTCAGCCGAAGTCGTCGTCGCTCCAGGCGTCCTCGTCGCCGTCCCAGCCGTCTTCCCAGCTGTCGTCGCCGGAGTCCCCGCCCGCATCGCCGCCGACGTCGCCGCCGGCATCGCCGCCTCCGCCGCCGGAGGACGAGGACGCCTGGGCCTGCTCCTGCTGGCGGCGCAGCGCCTCTTCCTCCTCCGGACTCATGGTCAGCGGCGGCAGGTGGGCGGCGGTGACGGCGACGGCCGCCACGCCCAGCCCGGCGAGCAGCACCCCCATCCGGCCGCCGAAGGAGCTGCGGTTCACGGTGACGCGCTCGCCGCGCGGCCACACCGTCCGGCCGTAGCCGATGTCCCGGGCGTAGAGGGCGGTGCCGTCGGCGAGGGTGCGCTTGATGACCCGGTTGCCGAGCAGTTCATCGGTCCCCGAGCCGCCCCGGTTGTCGCGCCAGCCCACCAGGTGCGGCCGGCCGGCGGTACGGCTGCGCCACTCCTCCAGGCCGTCCTCGTACCTGCGGTGGACCGTGCCGTCGGCGAGGAGTTCGTCCGCGTAGCCGATCTCTTGGGGCCGGATCATCGTATGCGTACCTCGGGTCGGTGGAAGGGGTGACGGGGGCCGGTCACGCGGTGGGCCAGGTCATGAAGCCGGCGGTGCGCAGGCCGCTCAGCTCGCCCCACACGGAGTCGCGGGGCGGCCGCGGCCCCCGGGTCAGGCGCAGCACCGTCCGTACGAGCCTGGCCGGCGGGACCGCGGCCACCTCGGCGAACCGGCCCCGGGCCAGCCATGCCGCCTCGCGCGGCCGCAGCGCGGCCGGCCAGTGGGCGCCCGCCGCCGGGGCGGGGGCAGGGCCGCGCCCGGTGGGCAGCCGCAGGGCGGAGACGTGCCGCGGTACGAGGCCCAGGGAGCTGACCCGCACCCCGGCCGCGGGGCCGAGCGCGGCCCGTACCCGGGCGGGGAGCAGCACGCCTTCGGGGCTCGCGTCGTGCAGGACGTGCACCGTGGCGCCCTCCGCCCGCTCCAGGGCCGCGACGAGGCGCGGATCCAGCGGCAGCCCGTCGGCCGCCGTGAGGATCGGGCAGGCCGCCTCCAGGTGGACGTGGTTGGCGAGCAGCATCGCGGCGATCGAGCGGTCCTGGCACAGCAGCAGCCGGGGCAGCCCGTAGTCGTACAGGTCGGGCTCGGACGGCCGGGATCCGGCCCCCTCCGCCGGAGGGGCCGCCGCCGGCAGCAGACCCGGTACGGTCGCCCGCCCGCGCGCGTCGAGGGCACGGGTGAAGGAGGGCAGCCGCAGCACGGGCGCCGGGGTGCCGGGGACGCGGCGCAGGAGCCGGGGGGCCGGGCTGAGGACCCGGCAGGTCTCGTAGTAGAGCTGACGCTCGGTGAACCGGAGCCCGCCCGGGGCGGCCGCGCGGGCGGCGGCCCTTCCGATCGCCAGGTCCAGGAGCCGGTCCCCGAAGCCGGGCGCGCCGGGGCGTGCGGCGGACGCGGAGCCGGGCAGGCCCGTACCCGCGCCCCCCTCCGTACGCGGGGTCGTGCTCGTGCTCATGCGGTGGGCGTACCTTTCGTCGCGGGGGCGTCCGGCCAGGTCAGGAAGGAGTGCTCGGGCGCGGGGCCGGACGGGGAGGGGGCGGCGGCCACCGCCCGTGCCACCGCCTTCTTGACGGCGGTGAGGAGCAGCGCCGGGGGAACGGCCGCGACCGGGCTCCAGAACCCCGCGGCCAGCCAGGCGGCGTCCTCCTCGGACAGGCCCGCGACCGCCCGCAGCGCGCCCGCGTCCACGGCCGGGGCCGGTGAGAAGCAGTGGACGGCGCCGCGCCGGCTCCGGACCGCGGCCACCGGCAGTCCGGCGTCCACCACGGTCCTGTCCGGATGGGCGATGCGCAGGAGCGGCGCCAGCAGCGCCCCCATGGCACTCGCGTCGTGGACCACGACGACCGGGAGGTCGCCCGGGAGGTCGCCGGGGAATTCGACGAGGTCTTCGTGAACGTGGTCCGGGGCGGCCTCCAGCAGTACGGCCCGCAGCCGCCCGGGCACGCCGTTCGCCTCCAGGAAGGCCGCGACGGCGTGGTCGGTGCACAGGATCACGGCCCTGGGCCGGTGCGGCCGCTTCGCGGTGCGTCCGCGGGTGGGGCCCGCGTCGTCCACGACACCCGGCGGCAGCCCGCCGTACGTCGTGCTCCACGCGCCGGTCATCAGCCGTCGGAAGTCGTACTCGGGAGGGCTGATGTACGAGCCCCCGGGGCGGGCCCGCTCGTACGGGACCAGCTTGGGCACCACGAGGACCAGGAGGGCGCCGACCCCGCACCAGAAGGCCGGGGCGCCGCCGGTGCGGGCCGCGAGGGCGATCAGCCCGGCGCAGGCCGCCAGTGCCAGGGGCCAGCTGATGCCGCGGTGGATCCCCCGCGCCTTCCGCGCGGGCCAGGACGAGCTCTGCGTACGCGAGCGGTACCAGAGCTGGGTGACCGTCACCTTGAGCCGGCCGTCGTCGGTCAGGGCCTTCGCGCAGCGGCGGATCCGCAGGTCGTGCATGCCGGTGCCGTGCAGCCGCGGGTCCAGGGCGAAGCCGTGGGTGCAGTGCGGGCACACCCGGCCGGTGCGCTCCTTGTACTTCAGGTCCGTCGAGCAGTGGGGGCAGATCACCGTTCACCCGCCGGAGCCGAGCCGTCTCCGGGAGTCCCGGGCCAGGTCAGGAAGCCGACCTCCGCGGCCTGGCGCCGCTCGGCGTCGCCCCTGCGGCCGGCCTCTTCGGCGAGCCGGTCGACCACGGCGAGCAGCTTGGCCGGGGGGACGCCGACGAGCGGGAACCGCCAGCCCCGCGCCAGCCACTTCAGCTCCTCCGGGGTGAACTTGCCGAGGGCGGTGAGCTGTTGCATCTCCTCGGACGCGGGTTTGTGCAGGGAATCGCGGTACGCCACCGCCTTCGGCTGGGCCCGGACGGTACGCAGTGAGAGCCCCGCGTCGACCACCGGGCGGCCGGGGAGTTTGGCGCGGAGGTGCTCCACCATCAGCTCGCCGCGCGCGTCGGCGTCATGGAGCACCAGGACCGGGCCGCGCGGCGGCAGCGCGGAGAGGAGGGACGGCCGGACGTTCTCGGGGCCCTGCACCATGGCGATGCCGTGGCGTTCGGGCAGCCCGTCGGCGGTGAGGAAGGCGGCGATGGAGGGGTCGGGGCAGACCAGCACGGCGTTCGGCGGCGGGGCGTCGGCCGGCCGCCGGGGCCAGGGATCGCCGATGTCGTCGACCATGCCGGGCGGCAGGGTTCCGTACACCCTCGTCCACGGGACGAGCGCCGAGTCGCGGAAGACCGAGCGGGGCAGGGGCGGGATGCCCCGGCCGACTCCCATCTCGTGGGCGATCAGGTTGCCGAGTCCGATGGCCAGCAGGACTGCGGAGACGTACCACAGGAACGTCAGCCCGCCGAATCCGGCCACGAGGGCGGCGATCACGGCGAAGACGATGGCGCCGCCCGCGCAGCCGGGGTCGAAGTCGCCGTCCCTGATCCGCTTGCGTGACAGCGCGTACCACAGCTGGCCCGGGGTGACATGGATCCGTCCGCCGTCCGTCAGCCCTGTGGCGATCCGGAGCACCCGGAGGTCGTTGAGGCGCAGCGTGTTGGTCTTCGGGTCCAGTGCGTAGGCGCGCTTGCAGTGGCTGCAGATGTTGCCGGTGCGTTCCTTGCGGAGCAGGTTGCGTTCACAGTGCGGGCAGATCACCGGGGCACCTCCAGTGCGGCGGCCACCCGGCGCAGCCGTGCGGCCAGGCGTTCGCGGACACTGGTGCCCGGTATGCCGTCGACCCGCTGGGCGAGCTCGATGTCGCGCAGCGCGGCGGCCAGGACCCGGTAGTCGGTGGCGGTGTCGAGCGCCGTCGCGGCCGGGCCCGCCGCGGGGCCGGACCGCACGGCACCCGCGGAGGCCCGGTGCTCGGCTTCCGCCGCGGTGATCGCGTAGTCCTCGTGGTCGATCCCGTACCCCGTGTTGGCGGCGAGGATGGTCAGCGGGGCGTCACCGCGGTTCGCGAAGGAGTGGGGCATCATCTCCGGGATGCGGATCAGCATGCCGGGTGCGAGCGGCACCTGGGTGACGCGGCCGCGGTCGGCGTCGTGGAGTCCGCACGCGGCGTGGCCCAGGCTGAGGACGAAGTGCTCGCCCCCGTGCGCGTGCGGGGTGAAGGCGCTGCGCGGGCCCACGACCCCCAGTTTCACGGTGGCGTTGGAGGGCCGCTCGGGCGAGGTCGCCGCGTCGCCCACGAGGTAGTGCGCGAACTGCCCGTCGTCGATGAAGCGCAGGAACTCCCGCTCGGGGCCGAGCTCCCGCGAGCCGTCGCGGTCGGAGAGCACGATGCCGCCGTCCGGCCTGAGGTGGTACAGCTCCACCCCGCCCGGCAGGTCGTTCCCGTCCGTCTCGCGCGGCCCGCGTATGCGGTCGTACGGTCGTGCAGCCATCACGCCTCCCCCGACGCCCGCGGTACGCTCCACGCGCCCGGCACGCGCATGGTACGGCCGGAATGATAAACAGTGGGCGAACTGGGAAGATACCCGGTGCAACGGAGGCGTGGCCGCCGGGGGGCTCAGGGCCTGCCGGCTGCGCGGTGAGGGTTTCCCGGCTCCGTCACGTTCGGGGCGAAGACGTTCCGGCCGCTCCGGACGTCGGGCTGCCCGGGCCGCGCGTGGCGTGCTCGCGCACCGCGATCCGGGCCAGCTTCGTGAGCATCATGCCGTTGCGGACTGCGACGACGTAGTCCACCGGGAGGCCGTGCATCCGCGTGCCGGGGCCCCGGAGGGGGTGCCAATCGAGGGTGAAGAGGGTGTGCTCGCCCCACGGGATCAGCTGCATGGCGATGCGAGCCGCGCCGAAGGGTCCTGCCTTCGCTTCCAGTTGCAGCCGGTGCAGTGGCTCGGAGATGCGGACGACGCAGGTGTCGTCGAGGGTGAGGGGGCCGGCGCCGACGCGGACCTTCAGGCGTGCGCCGACGTCCGGCCAGTGCGGGTCCACGGCGAGGACCTGCTGGGTTCCCGTCACCCACTCCCCGTAGCGGTGGCCGTCGGACAGCAGGTCCCAGACCTCGGACGGCGAGCTGAGGATCAGACGGCGGTTCCGGGCCATGGTCACGCTCCTGGAGGAAGGGCGGCGTGGAGTCACCCCCGGTCACGGTGTCACCGGGTCGAGGGTCTCCGGCACGGCAGGCGCTCGGCACCCGTCAAGCGCGGCGCCGGGAACCCGGCCGCTCCTCGGCTCGACGGGCGGACCCGGCTCACCGGGGCACCTCCACACCGTCCCGTGGCTTGGCTTCCAGCGTCATGCCGGACGCGGGCTCTGCACAGCCCGAGGAGTCCGGACGGGTGACCCGCCCGCCCCGCGCACCGCCCGAGTCGTCCGCCGCTCAGCTCGGCCAGCCGCAGCCCGTCGCGGCCGGCCAGCGGATCGTCGGCGCGCAGGACCACGCCGACCGGATCGCTCCTCAGTGCACGCACCGTCAGGGCGGTCTCGTCGAACGGGGCCCGGGTCAGGGCGACGTCGACCGTTCCGGCGCGCAGCCCGCAGGTCGGGTCGGTCAGATCGGTGTCGCGGATGCGGATGTCGATGCCGGGGCGGCTTCGGCGGTAGGCGGCGGCCAGCCTGGCCACTCCCGGGTCGGTGCCGTCGCCCAGGATGCCGATGGTGAGGGTCGCGACGCCGGCCGCCGCGCTCACCCGTGCCCGGACGCGGTCGGCGTGGTCGAGGAGGGCCCGCGCCTCGTCGAGCAGCACCGCGCCCACGCTGAAGGTGGTCCGCAGCCGTGATCGACTCCGACCGATGACGGCTTGGGTCGACCGCGTGCCGTTGCCGGCTCTCAGGGCGCTGGGGGCGGTCGACATACTCGGCGCGGCCGGCCTGGTCCTGCCGCCGCTGACCGGCATCGCTCCCCGGCTGGCGCCGGCCGCGGCCATCGGCTTCGTACTCCTGCAGACCGGTGCGATCGCCGTCCACCTGACGGGCGGAGACCGCCGGATCGCACTCGACGCCGGACTCGTCGCCACCGCGGCCGTGACCATCCGGCCGGCCACCCGGCTCTGAGCGGGTACGGTCCTCGACCGGTGGGTGTGTCGTACGGCCCGGCTGCCGGATGCTCCGGCCCAGCGCCCTGTACCTGTGGACGGGCGTTCGGTTAGGCTGACCTTACTTGGCTGTGGGCGTGCGGGCTTGCAGGATCGGGTTTCCGTGCCGTAGGCCCGGGAGCCAACAGGGCGGAACAGGTAAGGGCAGGGCAAGAGTGAGAGACGGTGGCCGGGGTTGCGACGCCTGCCGGGGCGGGGCGCCCCTGCGGGTGACGGGCGTCCCGGGTCGCGGACCCGGGCTCGGGAGGGGGCGCCGTGGATGAGGTCGTGCTCACGGCGGGTGTCCTCTACCTCATCGTGCTGCTCCGCGCCGGAGGGACGTTCGCCGTCGGGTGGCTCGCCGGCGCCGGGGCCCGGCGCAGCAGGTTCGCCGGGCGGATCTCTTCGGCGAAGTTCCGGCGGGTCGAGCGGGCGATCCAGCGGTGGGGCGCGCCGGTGGTGGCCGTCTCCTTCCTGACCGTCGGTTTCCAGACCGCCGCCAATTTCCTCGCGGGCAGCATGCGCATGCCGCTGCCGCGCTACCTCCCCGCCCTGTTCCTGGGCGGAGCGGCCTGGGCGCTGATCTACGCCACCGTGGGGCTCTCCGTGCTCGATGTGCTGGGCAGGCTCTTCGCCGAGCGGACGGCCCTCGGGGTGGCCGCCTCGGCAGTCGTGCTGCTCGCGGTGTGCGGTGTGGTGGTGTACCGGCGGGGAAAGGCGGCCCTGTCCCCCGGTGACGTCGTGGCCGAGGAATCCTGAGCATGTGATCGGTAGGCTCCGCGGGTGATGCATGAGCCTGTGGTCCGGCAGGGCCTCACGGCCTGCGTACCTCCGGAAGGCAGGCTGTTCGCCCTGGACTGGCAGCACGCCTCGTTCCGCTTCTCCCCCCGTCTCGTTCGCGGCTCCGGACAGGAGCGATGGCCCCTGAGTCCGTATCCCGACGGCGACTACGTCATCCACCTCTCGGAGGACTTCCTGACCGGCAGCTTCGGTCACCCCTGGGAGGAGTCGCTGTGCCTGTTCGGGAAGGGTCTCCTCGCTGCCGTCTCGGCCGAGATCGACGACCTCCTGGGGGCTCCGAACCGCAGGTCGGGCTTCAGCCGGTGAGGGGGACGTCCTCGATGTGCCGGCAGAAGCGGCGGTCCCGCTCCGCCATCCCGGAGCGCGGGCCGGCTGAGCGCAGGACGACGTCCAGGGCCCGGTCGGGATCCGCGGCGTAGCTGTTGCTGAACCACGCCATGTTCGCCTCGACCACCGCCCACCGGTCTGCGGCGCCGTACCGGTGCGTGGTCAGGAGTCCGACGTCCACGACCACCGCGCTGGGCAGCCCACCGCCGCACGTGGCCAGGAGGTCGTTGGCGAACTCCAGGACGGCGTGTTCGTGGCGGTGCCCGTCCAGCGGTTCGGCGTCGAGGCGGCCGAAGGTGGCGTACTGGGAGCCCGTACGGACCTCGCCGTCCAGGACGTACAAGCGGAATTCCGCTGCCCAGGTCACCACGTCGCTGATCTGTACGGGGGTGTCCGAAGTCAGCTCCGGCGCCGTCGGGAGGCGGCTGCCGTCGGCGTAAACGGCGGCCGGGAAGCTCTTGTCGGTCGGCGGCTTGACGAACGCCGGCCGGGACAGGCGGCGCGCCTCGCCCATGGTCGCCATGGCGATGCGCCGGCCGGTGCAGTGGGAGGGCACCGTGGTCAGCCAGTCGTCGGCCGGCTCCAGGAGCGCGACCTCGAGGTCGTCCACGACGCGTGCCGCGAAGGCGGGGCCGCCGTAGTAGTGGCCACCACGCCTTCCCGTGGCCGTACCCCCACCGCCGTGGGCGGGAAGCACGTCCACGTCCATCCCCCGCCGACGCGCCGATGTCGAGAGCAGCTCGGACGTCGAGGAGTACTGCGGCGCCAACGCCAGGAAACCGTGCCGGTTCACCGGGGCCCCCGTACGGAGAACTCGTTGCCGTCGGGGTCGAGCATCAGTGTCTGGCCGTCGTCGGTCCCGCCGGCGTCCGTGCGCGTCGCCCCGAGGGAGACGAGGCGGTCGATCTCCGCCTCCCGGTCTGCGCCGGTGGGGACGGCCAGCTCGAAGTACAGCCTGTTCGTGCCCCTCTTCGGCGCCACCGGAGGACCGCCCCAGGTGATCTTCGTTCCGCCGTCGGGCGATTGGATCGCGGTCTCCTGGTTCTGGTCCCAGACCAGCGGCCACTGCAGCGCCCCGCTCCAGAAGTAGCCGACCTCCTGGGTGCCGTCGCAGGCCAGCGCTCCGATGAACCCGGTGTCGGCGAGGAACTTGTTGCCCGCCTCGATGACGCAGAACTCGTTGCCGTCCGGATCGGCGAGCACCACGTGCCCCTCTTCCGGGAGTTGGCCCACGTCGATGTGTGCCCCGCCGAATTCGAGCGCCCTGGCCACCGTCCGCCGCTGGTCCTCCGGGGAGGTGCTCGTCAGGTCGAAATGCGCCCGGTTCTGCCCGGTCTTCGGCTCCTGGCTCGGCAGGAAACGGATCCGGAACCCGGTGGGATCGGGGGGCAGGACCGCGACGCCGTCGTCGGAACCGTCGGCCGACGTCCAGCCCAGGACCCCGGACCAGAACCGCGCCAGGTCCGACGGCCGGGTCGTGTTGAAGCAGATCGCGAACAATTGGCTGGTCATACCCCGTGAATCTCCACTTCGCTGACGTTCCGTACGCGCCTCGTCCGGCCCGCCGGTGCAGCCTAGAGGCGGTCGTGCGGGACCGGCATCCGGGTTTTCCCCATCTGATCGCCGGCCCGGTTCTGGGAGCGCTCTCAGGGCGAGGCGTGCAGCGTCTATCCTGTTCGGCGTCGGACCGGTACGTGAAAGACGTGAAACAGGAGCGCTTGCCTTGCCCGAGCTGACCGAGGGTTCGCCCCGCCCCACGCTGGAAGCCGTCGCCGCGCGGGCCGGTGTGTCGCGGGCAACGGTCTCACGGGTGGTCAACGGTGGTGAAGGCGTACGCCGGCCCCTGGTGGACCGGGTGCGCAAGGCGGTCCAGGAGCTCGGCTACGTGCCCAATCACGCGGCCCGCTCACTGGTCACGCGACGGCACGGCGCGGTCGCCGTGATCATCGCCGAGCCGGAGTTCCGGATCTTCTCCGATCCGTTCTTCGAGAAGCAGGTGCGGGGGATCAGCCGGGAGCTGACCGCCCGGGACACCCAGTTGGTGCTGCTCTGGGTGGAGGGCACCGGCGACCACGAGCGCATCGCCCGGTATCTGGACGCGGGGCACGTGGACGGCGCGCTGGCCTTCTCCCTGCACAGCGACGACCGGCTTCCCGCACTCATCGCGCGGAGCAGGGTCCCCGTGGTGTTCGGGGGCCGTCCGGCGCTCGAACCGGGGCTGGCCGTGCCGTTCGTCGACTGTGACAACCGCGGTGGCGCCCGGGCGGCGGTGCAGCACCTGGTGTCCCTGGGGCGCCGCCGGATCGGGCACATCGCGGGCCCCCGCAACCAGACGTCCGCGCTGGACCGGATCGCCGGCTACCAGGACGTGCTGGTCGACGCCGATCCGGCGCTGCTGTGCCAGGGCGACTTCACCTCGGCGAGCGGGGCTCGCGCCATGGCCGAACTCCTGGAGCGGCGGCCGGACCTCGACGCCGTGTTCGCCGCCAACGATCTGATGGCCGCGGGTGCGCTGCGCACCCTGAGGGACCACGGGATCCGGGTGCCGGAGGACGTCGCGGTGGTCGGGTTCGACGACATGGACGCCGTGGTGCGGGACACCGTGCCGGCGCTCACCACCGTGCGCCAGGACATCGAGGGCATGGGACGGCTCATGGTCAGGCTGCTGATGCGCGTGCTGGACGTGGCGGCCCACACGGCGTCGGCGTCGGGAGCAGAGTCCGTATCGGGAGCAGCGCCGGCGCCGGGAGCAGGGGCGGCCTCGGTGATCACGCCGACCAGTCTGGTCCGGCGGGTGTCCGCCTGACCTTGTGACCGCGTGACGGCGGCGGGCGCGGGGGCTGAGGCGCCGCGCCCCCCCCCCGGCCCCGGGAGGGCAGTCGTAGGGGATGACCAAGTGCCAACAAGACCGGGGAGCCTCG